>DATDJX010000511.1:0-9841 GCA_036520275.1 Asanoa sp. | reverse complement strand
CCGGCCAGCCGGCCGACCTTGAGGTCGTCCTGGGTGAACCCGAACGCGCGCGCCTTCTCCTTGACCGTGTCGGCGCCGAGCTTGACCGCGAGCTGCGCGAAGCCGGTGTTGCACGACTCGGTGAGCGCCTCGTCGAGCGTGACCTGCGACTCGGGGCAGATCGACGCGGCGGCGTTGCGGATGTCGGTGCCCGAGGTGGGCGGACGGTAGATCGAGCCGGCCGGGATCCGGGTCTGCGGCGTATAGCCGTTCTGCAGCGCCGCCGCCGCGTCGACCACCTTGAACGTCGACCCGGGCGGGTAGACCTCGCTCAACGCGCGGTTGTTGAGCGGCTTGTCGGGATCGGCCTCGAGCTTGTCGAACGCCGCCTGGGCCGCCGTCGTGTCGTGGCTGACCAACGGGTTGGGGTCGAAGCTGGGCATGGAAACCAGCGCCTGCACGGCGCCCGTACGCGGATCGATGGCCACGGCAGCACCGCGGTCGACGCCCGACTGGTTGTCGTTGAGCTGCTTGAACGCGGCGTCCTGCGCCCGCCGGGACAGCGTGAGCAGCACGCTCCCGCCGGGGGTCTTCTTCCGGTTCCACCAGTCGGAGATCCGGTCGGCGATGAGCGCATCGGCCGTGCCGGCGAGGAACTCGTTCTCGGTCTTCTCGATGCCGGTCGCGGCCAGGTTGACCGGCTTGTAGCCGACCGAGTGCGCGTACTCCGCGTCGAACGGGTAGTCGCGCAGGAACTTGAGTTCGCCGGTGGTGGTCCTGCTCTGCGCGAGCGCGGTCCTTCCGGCCTCGATGTTGCCGCGCTGACGCTCGTACTCGGCGACCTGGACCCGGCCGTTGTAGTCGCTGTTGCGGTAGGCGTCGGCCTTGTATGCCTGCACCCAGTTGAGGTTGAGGAACAGCAGCCCGAACAGGACCAGGACGACGACGCCGGCACGGCGCAGGGGGGCGTTCACGGCGTAATCACCTCCGTCGGGGCGCCGTGGAGCTGGGCGGGCGGCCCGGCGGTGGCACCGCTGGGTCGGGCCGAAGCCGAGCCCGTGACCGGCCGACGGGCCGCGTCCGAGATCCGCAGCAACAGCGCCACCAACATCCAGTTGGCCATGAGCGACGAGCCGCCGGCGGACATGAACGGCGTGGTCTGTCCGGTGAGCGGGATCAGCTTGCTGATCCCACCCACGATCACAAACACCTGCAAGGCAAGCGTGAACGCCAGACCGCCGGCCAGCAGCTTGCCGAACGAGTCACGGACGGCCAGCGCCGCGCGCAGCCCGCGCTCGACGATAAGCAGGTAGATCACGAGCAGCGCGGACAGGCCGAACAGCCCGATCTCCTCGCCCATGCCGGCGAAGATGAAGTCGTTTTCCACCTCGGGCACCTTGGTGGGCTGTCCGCCGCCCGGCCCGGCGCCGAACAGTCCGCCGGTGCCGAGTCCGAGCAGCGACTGGACCAGTTGGTAGCCGTCGCCGTACGGGTCGGCGAAGGGGTGCAGCCAGATGTCGGCCCGGTGGTAGAAGTTCAGGAACGGGCCGCCCACGCTCGCCCCGAGCAGATAGGCCGAGTATGCGCCGCCGAAGAACAGCAGCAGGCCGATGATCAGCCAGCTCACCCGTTCCGTGGCGATGTACAGCGTGAAGACGAACATCCCGAAGTAGAGCAGCGAGGTGCCGAGGTCCTTCTCGAAGACCAGAACCAGGAGGCTGATCAGCCAGACCGCGATGACCGGGCCGAGGTCGCGGCCGCGTGGGAAGTCGATGCCGAGGAAGCGGTGGCTGGCCAGCGACAGCACCTCGCGCTTGCGCACGAGGTAGTACGCGAAGAACGCGAGCAGCGCGAGTTTGGCGAACTCACCCGGCTGGATCGAAAACCCGCCGAGCTGGATCCACAGCTTCGCGCCGTTGCGCTCCGAGAAGCGGCCGGGGAGCAGCGCCGGGATCAGCACCAGCACGATGCCGGCGAGGCCGAGCGTGTACGCGTACCGGGAGATCGTGCGGTGGTCGCGAATCACGACCAGCAGGGCGGCGGCGAGCGCCACCGCGATCAAGGTCCAGAGCAGCTGGCGGCCACCGGTGCCGGCGAAGATCGGGTAGTCGGCGCGTTGCGCGGCCGGTGCGTCCGCGAGGTCGATGCGCCGCAGGAACCCGACGCCGAGCCCGTTCAGGAGGGCGACCACCGGCAGCAGGGCCGGGTCGGCGAACGGCGCGAGGAACCGGATCACCAGGTGCAGGCCGAGGAAGAGGGCCGAGAGGACGGCGGCCGGGACCCAGAAGTCGGCCGTGATCGTGTCAAGCAGGTTGGCCTCGACCGTCGCCGCATACGCCGCCACCAGCACCATCGCGAGGGCGAGCAGCCCGAGCTCTGCGTTGCGCCGGCTCCGCCCCCCACGCACCTGGGGCAGCTCACCCGTTGCGGCGGGCGAGAGAGCCGGTCCGGCGGCGGAGGTCATGAAGGGTCCTCGGGCATGGCGCTGAGCAGAGCTCAGTCGGACGGTCGGCAGTCTGCCGGATCGAATGCCGGCGGTACCGAGTCGGAGGGCAGGGCGTCAGGCGTGCTGGCCGGCACGCTGGCCGACGGTGCGGTCGGGCGGGCACTCGGCCGGAGGCTCGCGCCCGGTGTCGGGCTGGCGCTGGTCGCGTCGGGGACGGGCGTCACGGTGCCGGTCGGGTCGACGAGTCCCGCCGACGGCGTCGGACAGGCCGGCTTGAGGTTGGGGTTGGTCGGGTCGTCGCTGGTCAGCTCCGCCAGCCGCCGGTTGGCATCGGTCTCGTCGTTGGCCTGGATGCCCTGCTTGACCCGCTCCTGCGCGGACGTGGTGAGATCGTCTAGCTTGGTCGCGCTGGTCGCGCGGACGCTCGACAGGTTGAGCCCTGCGATCTGGCCGGGCACGCCGCGGAACACGGCGAGCTCGCCGTCGTCGGTGGCGCCGACATAGAACTGGTTCTGGGTCCAGGACCAGCCCACCCAGAGGCCACCCCCGAGGATCAGCAGCAGCACGCTGAGCAGCATGGCGGTCCGTACGGGATGGTGACGTCGCCGCTCGGGGTCGTCGTCGCGGGCCGACGAGCCGTTGTCGGGCCCGTTCTCCGGGGCGGCGGCCCGCGGCCCGGTGAGCGCGGCCGAGGCCCGCGCGGCGGGCGTGGAGTCGTCGGCGGAGGTGGTGTTGCCCCGGTCGCGCGCCGCGGCGCCGCCCACGATCGGCGCGGCCTCGACGATGTCGTGGTCGGTCGCGTCGGCGATGACGACGGTGATGTTGTCGGGGCCGCCCCCGCGCAGCGCGAGCGCGACGAGCCGCTCGACGCACTGCTGCGGGTCCTTGTAGTCGCGCATGGTCTCCGCGATGGTCTCCGCGCTGACCACGCCGGAGAGGCCGTCGCTGCAGATGAGGTAGCGGTCGCCGGGGAGCACCTGGCGCACGGAGTACTCGGGGTCGATGTCCCGGCCGTCGAGCGCCCGCGTGAGCAGCGAGCGCTGCGGGTGGCTGCTGGCTTCCTCGGCACTGATCCGACCCTCGTCGACCAGCATCTGGACGTAGGTGTCGTCCTTGGTGATCTGGGTGAACTCGCCATCGCGCAGGAGGTAGGCGCGCGAGTCACCGATGTGCACCATGCCGATCTTGCTGCCGGAGAACAGCGTGGCGGTCAGCGTCGTGCCCATGCCCTCCAGCTGCGGGTTGGCGTCGACCGTGTCGCGCAGCTGCTGGTTGGCGGTGTCGACCGCCGTGCGCAGCGCGTCGACCAGCGCGTCGCCGGGCACGTCCTCGTCGAGCGGAGCCATGGCGCCGATCACGATGTTGCTCGCGACGTCGCCGGCGGCCATGCCGCCCATACCGTCGGCCACGGCCAGCAGCCGCGGCCCCGCGTAGACGGAGTCCTGGTTCCCGTCGCGGATCAGGCCGCGGTCACTGCGTGCCGCATAGCGCAAGGTCAGAGTCATGGCCGTAATTCGAGGGAGGTGCGGCCGATCCGGATCGGCACGCCGAGGGGAACGGGGGTTGGCCCGGTGACCTTAGCGCGGTCGAGGTAGGTGCCGTTAGTGGAGCCCAGGTCCTCGACGAACCACTGACCGGCCCGGGGAACGAGGCGAGCGTGGCGGGCGGACGCGTAGTCATCGGTGATCACCAAGGTGGAGTCTTCGGCCCGGCCGATCGTGATGTGGCCCTCGCCGAGCGTGATGCGGGTGCCGGCCAGCTGCCCCGCCGTGACCACGAGCTGATGGGCGGCGCGACCCTTCTTGACCTTGGCCGGACGCGCGTGACCGGCGTTGCCGCCGACCCCACGCGGGGCGGCGACGAGCCGGCTCGACCGGGCGCCTGCGAACAGGTCACGCCGGATCACACCCACCACCGTGAATACGAAGATCCACAGCAGGACGATGAATCCGATCCGGGCGACCTGAACGACGAATTCGGCTGGCAATGCGCTAACCATCCACCCGGAAGGTGAGCGTCGTCGTGCCGAGCTGGATCATGTCGCCGGGGTTGAGGGCGACGGCGGAGACCCGCTGGCCGTTGACCATGGTGCCGTTGGTCGAGCCGAGGTCGGTGAGGACGACCTGGGCGCCGTCGAAGTCGAGGCGTGCATGGCGGCGGGAGATCCCGACGTCGGGCAACCGCAGGTTGGCCTGGTCGCCGCGGCCGATGACCGTTGAGCCCATCTGCAGCGGGTAGGTGCGCCCGTCGCCTGAGACCAGCCGGATGTTGCGCCCCACGCCACCCTGCTGCGGCGGCTGACCGTAGCCGCCCGCCTGGTCGTAGGGCGGGTAGCCCTGGCCGGGGGCGTCGTAGCCCTGCTGGCCGGCCGGCGCCACGTCGCCGCCGGTGTAGACCTCGGCGGTGACCCGGAACATACCGGTGTCGAGCCCGTCGCCGCGCTCGATCTCGACGATGACGTCGCCGTAGACCGTCCACGCCTGCTCGCCGATGAACTCCGCCTGCGACTGGGCGAGCTCTTGGGCGAGCGCAGCCGCGTACGGCGCGAGCCGGCTGTGGTCGTAGGGCGAAAGATCGATCACATAGCGGTTGGGCACAAGGGTGCGCCCGCCGGCGAGGATCGCCTTGTGCGCCTCCGCCTCCCGCTGCATGGCGTTGAGGATCTCCACAGGGTGGACGACCCCCTTGAAGACCTTGGCGAAGGCCCCCTCGACCAGGCCTTCCAGACGCTTCTCGAAGCGTTGCAGCACGCTCACCGGCTCCTCCTCGGTTCCGAGGACACGATGGTATCCGGCCGGGGCACCCCGAGTCCCCATGCGATCCGACCGGTTGTCCTCGCCGGTCCGCCGCACCGCAGGGGGTCGGGTCGCCGGGCCGGTGCTCCTCTGTACCCCGGTATCCACCTGGGAGACCGGAGATCTCGTGCTAGTCTTCCCAGGCGCCGCGTGCGGTAACCGCCCGCGGCCACTTGGCAGGGACAGGGTAGCCTGTCCCCGCAGCCGTTCCCGGGGAAGTGGCGGAATGGCAGACGCGCACGGTTCAGGTCCGTGTGCCCGAAAGGGCGTGGGGGTTCAACTCCCCCCTTCCCCACCGGTGAAGGGCTCTGCGTCGGCGGAGCCCTTCGGCACGTCCGGGGCGCGTGGCGAGCCGCGTTATGCTCCGGTGGTTTCCTTGGCCCTGCGTCCCTGGAGTGCGTGTGTCTGTCGCGTTGGTGACCGGATCCGGCGGCCTGATCGGCTCGGAGGCGGTCCGGCATTTCGCCGGTCTCGGCCTCGACGTGGTAGGCATCGACAACGACATGCGGCGCTACTTCTTCGGCGACGACGGCTCGACCCGATGGAGCGTCCAGCGGCTCTCGGCCGACCTGGGCTCGGCCTACACGCATTACGACACCGACATCCGCGACCGCGACGCGCTCGAGGCAATCTTCAAGAAGTACGCCGGTGACATCTCCGTCGTGATCCACACGGCCGGGCAGCCGTCGCACGACTGGGCGGCCAAGGAGCCGTTCACCGACTTCGACGTCAACGCGGTCGGCACGCTCAACACGCTGGAGAACACCCGCCAGCACGCGGTCGACGCGCCGTTCATCTTCTGCTCGACCAACAAGGTGTACGGCGACCGGCCCAACTCACTGCCGCTGATCGAGCAGGCGACGCGGTACGAGCTCGCGCCAGACCACCCGTGGTTCGACGGCGTCACCGAGGACATGTCCATCGACCACTCGTTGCACTCGATCTTCGGGGTGTCCAAGGTCGCCGCCGACGTGATGGTCCAGGAGTACGGTCGCTACTTCGGCGTGAAGAGCGCGGCGTTCCGGGGGGGCACGCTCACCGGACCGGCGCACTCGGCCGCCGAGCTGCATGGCTATCTGGCCTACCTGATGCGCTGCGTGATGGAGGGCCGCACCTACAACCTGTTCGGCTACAAGGGCAAGCAGGTCCGCGACGCCATCCACTCGCACGACGTGCTGACCGCGTTCGAGGCGTTCTTCCGCGACCCGCGTGCCGGTGAGGTCTACAACCTCGGCGGCGGCCGACTCTCCAACGCCTCGCACATCGAGGCCTTCGCGCTCGCGTCGGAGATCAGTGGGCGCGAGCCGAAGATCAACTACGTCGAACAGAACCGGGTCGGCGACCACCAGTGGTGGGTCAGCAGCATGGCCCGTTTCCAGCGCCACTACCCCGCCTGGAAGCAGACCTACGACGTGCCGATGATCCTGCGCGAGATGTACGAGGCCAACGCGGACCGGTGGGTGCCGGCGCCGTGATCGACCACGGCAGGCGCAGCGTGCTCGGCGTCCTGGTCGACGCCGTCGACTACGACACCGCGACGGCACGCATCCTCGACGCCGCACGGGAGCGCAGCGCGCTAGCGGTGACCGCGCTCGCCGTCCACGGCGTGATGACGGGCGTGCTCGACCCGCCGCACAACGCCCGGCTCAACGCGTTCGACCTGGTGACCCCCGACGGCCAGCCGGTGCGCTGGGGGCTGAACTGGCTCTACGGCGTCGCGCTCGCCGACCGGGTGTACGGCCCGACGCTCGCCCTGCGGGTGCTTCAGCGCTGCGCCGACGAGGGGCTGCCGGTCTACCTGTACGGGTCCACCGAGGACACCCTCGGCAAGCTCGTACCCGCGCTCGAGCGGATGTTCCCGGCGCTCAAGCTCGCCGGGGTGGCGACGTCCAAGTTCCGCACCGCCCGGCCGGGCGAAGCCACCGAGATCGCCGACCGGATCCGTGCCTCCGGCGCCCGCCTCGTCCTCGCCGGCCTGGGGTGCCCGCGGCAGGAGGTCTTCACGTACGCGATGCGTCCGCACCTCGAGATGCCGCTGCTCGCGGTGGGCGCGGCATTCGACTATCACGCGGGCACGCTGCGCAAGCCGCCCTCGTGGATGCAGCGCCGCGGACTGGAGTGGGCGTGGCGGCTCGGCCTGGAGCCGCGCCGCCTGTGGCGGCGGTACGTCGTGCTCAACCCGAAATACGCCGCCCGGCTCGCCCTGCAGAAGACCCGGCTATGGCCGGCCCGGCCGCCGGCGCCGGCGACCGAACCCCTCGCGACGTTTCCGGTCTGATCCGTAGCAGGTCGGCGCCGGGTGGGCAGGTAGCGCTCGCGCGGGTTGCTGGTGCCGTTCGCCGCATCCTGGGCCAGGTCGACGGCACATGTCGCGCGCGTTGTCGACGAGAGCGTGCCGGCCCCTACGGGATGGTTCTGCGGGTAGGGCAGGGGCCGGCCCCGGATGTGCGCGGCCCCCGATCGGGCGACGCTCAACGGGTGGACATCGACCTCGCCCTGACGATCCCGATGGCCGGCGCCTGGCTGGCCGCAGCCGTCCTCGCCGACGGGCTGCCGGTGCGGCCGACCGCCAGGGCGCTGCGGCGCCGGGCGACCGCGCTGGTCTTCGTCCTGGGTGCGGCCGTCACCGCGCTGGTCGCCGTGGCCGTGCACGAGCAGACCGTACGGGCGGTCGCCCCGGTCGCGGCCGCGTCGGTCGTGGTCCTGGCGTTCGCGGTACCCCGCCTCAACCGGGTCCGGCGCGGCGCCGGCGCGTTCGTCGCGGCACCGCACGTTCCGTTGCCGCCGGCCCTGCGCGCGGCCGCGGCCCATCCGATGATCGGGTTTCCGGTTCAGGTGACCGCGCTGGTGAGCCTCCCGGCCGCGGCCGTCGCCACCGGCCTGCTGCCGGCGACCGGCCCGACCGTCGTGGGCGTCGCGCTCACCGCCGCGGTGCTGGTCGCCGCCACGATCGGCGTACGCCTCGCGCTGCGGCACAGCCGACTGCGCGAGCGCGCGGTCTGGGTGCGGCCGCAGCGGTCACCGCGATCGGTCGGCGTCGTGGAGGTAGAGCGGGTCGGGATCGGCGCTTGAACGTTTCATCCTGCTGCCGGAATCCGTGAGACTTCAGGGCTCGTCGCGGCGTCGATCGACGAGAAGGACGGCCAGGAGGGCACCTTGCATCGATCACGTCGCTCATGCACCCTGTCCATACGACAGGCGTCACACAGCGTTCCCGAAGGATCGGCAACGCCCATCGTGACGCCTGACCGGGCGAGGCAGGCGCCAACCCACGGGGACGCTCGACCGACCGGACCAGCGCGTCCGGGCGAAACGGCGAGGTGCGCTGTGGCCGACGCGACATGATCCGCTTCGGACAGGAGTTGATGTGCTTCCCCGCTCCGGTGACGTCCTCCAGGTGACCCGTGCGGCAAGCGTGCAGTTCGCCGAACCGCTGGTCTTCCGGGTCATCCGGGTACACGACTGGCCCACCTACGACGGATGGATCTGGCTCGACGGCTACGAGCTCGACGCCGCCGGCGACGCCGTCGAGCGTCGCTCGATCTTCGTCCAGCTCGCCGGGCTGCGCCAGCTCCGCTCCCCCACGAATCTGCGCAATGCCCCGCAGCGGCGGCCGGTGCGACCCCCGCCCGCCCCGGCCACCCGGCCCGAAGCGCCACGCTGCGACGCGTCGCGTCAACCGGCGCACACCGGCTGACACCGCTTCATGCCGTTCGCGGCGTGGCGTGACGGCGCCCGCCCTAGACTCTGCTTACCCACGGCACGGTTCAGCCCGCCGTGACCAGGACCCCGAAACCGGGGGTCTGCAATGGTCGCGGAGCACTACACACGGCGATCCCGCGCGCTCGCCGACGCCCTGGCGACGGGCCTGCTGCTGGCCGCCGTAGCGGCCGGCGGGCTGTCGTTCGCCGGCACCGCGTCGGCCGGCGTCGGGACCCTCGGCTTGGCGGCGACCGAGCCGTCCGGCACGCCGAGGCCGGCCTCCGACCGACGGCTGCTGGACCTGCGGCACGGTCCGGCGCGCGAGGTGCCCGTTCAGCCGACGCCCTCGGACCACGGTCCGGAACCGTCTGCCCCAGCCGGTGGTCCGGTCACGTCCACACCCGATCCGGCGACCACGCCGTCCGCGCAAAAACCCTCGACGCCAACCAGCGCGCCGTCGCATCGCAAGCCGGCGCGTCCCACGCCCGCGCATCCCAAGCCGGCGCGTGCGACGCCCAAGCATCACGAGGCGGCGCCGAGCCACGAGTCGGACCGGCCCGCCGGCCGACCGTCTGGTCCGGCGGTCGCGGCGCAGGCCCAGGTCGCCGGCGGCGACCGCACAGCGGTACGGAAGCTCTCCGGTGTTGCGGCGGAGGCGCCCGACACACGCGGGCTGGACGAGCGCTTCCCCAGCTCGGTTCCGTCGGCTACGCCGGCCACGGCCACGCGGCTCTCGGCGGGCGAGCCGCAGGGTCGGCCCGAGGGGTACGAGCGCTCTCTCGTGGTCTCCGGGCTGCTCGGCCTCGGCATCGCGGTCTTCGGGCTCACGATGGTGACCCGGCGACGCCGTACCTGGTAGGGGTCAGGACGTCGGCGTCGCCGTGGGGGCCGGCGACGCGCTCTGTGGCGGCGGCGCGGG
>DATDJX010000510.1:0-2242 GCA_036520275.1 Asanoa sp. | reverse complement strand
GGCTGCCGACGATCCGGGTCACCGGATCCCAGGACATCTCCTTGACGGCGACCTTCTTCTTCTCGACGGGCGTCTCTGCTGTTGCCATGTCCGCTCCTCACCACCGCTTGGCGTAGCCGGTGGTCAGCTCCGGCTGGTTGTGCCGCCACTCCGGTTCCTTGTCGTACTCGCGCTTGACGTTCCACTTGCGCCCCCAGCGCAGGAGCGGGCCGTAGGTGAACTTCGCGACGCTGCTGGAGATGCGCCCGTACCTGTCCTCGTCCATGAACGGCATGTACTTGTCGGGGAAGCCCGGCATCGTGCACGCCATGCAGATGCCGCCGACGTTCGGGCAGCCGCCGATGCCGTTGATCCACCCGCGCACCGGCACATTGCACTTGACCACCGGGCCCTTGCAGCCGAGCTTGACCAGGCAGCGGTGGTCGGAGCCGTACTCGGTCGCGAAGTCCCCCGTCTCGTAGAAGGCGGCGCGGTTGCAGCTCTCGTGCACCGTGCGGCCGAACAGCCACTTGGGGCGCAGCGCGTCGTCGAGCTCGGGCAGCGGCGCCATTCCAGCCAGCGCGAACACCAGGTACATCAGCGTCTCGGTGACGTTGTCGCCCTGGGCCGGGCAGCCGGGGATGTTGACGATCGGGATGCCGGCCTTCGACTTCCAGTTCCAGCCGAGGTAGTCCGCCAGGCCCATCGCCCCGGTCGGGTTGTTCTTCATCGCCGGGATCCCGCCGTAGGTGGCGCACGTGCCGACCGCCACCACGGCGGCCGCCTTCGGCGCGAGCCGGTCGACCCACTCGTTGGTGGTCACCGGCTGCCCGGTCGACGGGTTCACGCCCATGCCGGTCCAGTAGCCGTCGCCGTTGATCTTCTCGTTCGGGACCGAGCCCTCCAGCACGAGCACGAACGGGTCGAGCTTGCCGTCCTCGGCGTCGTACCACGCCTGCATGAACTCCTCGCCCGACTCGACGGCGAGCACCGTGTTGTGCACGACCACGCGCGGCATGCCGGGGATCGCGCCGGTGATGATGTCCTCGAGGCTGGGGTTCGTGGCGCCGGTCATCGCCACGCTGTCCCCCTCGCAGCTCAGGCCGGTCGTGAGCCAGATGACGTGGGCGGTGATGCCCTCGGTCTTGGCCTGATTCGGTACGAACTCGGTTGCGGCCATATTCACTCCCTCTCAGCAGATCCGCGGTAGCGGGTCACCGACGAGCTGGTCCATCACCCGCCGACCGCCGAACGCCGTGTTCACCAGCACCATCCCCGGCGGTTCCGTCTTCACCTCTCCGATCTCGGCGGCCCGCGCGCAGCCGTCGACGCCGCGCAGCGCGGCCAGCGCGGCGTCCGCGGCCTCGGGGGCCACGAACGCGACGAGCGTGCCCTCGTTGGCGACGTACATCGGGTCGATCCCCAGGATCTCCGCGGCCCCCGCGACGGCGGGGTCCACAGGCACGTCGCCTTCGCGCACGACGATCGCCACGCCCGACGCACGGGCGAGCTCGTTGAGCACCGACGCGACACCGCCGCGCGTGGCGTCGCGCAACGCGCGCAGCGACGGCCCGGCCGCCTCCAGCAGCGTGTCGGCGGCCGGCCACAGCGAGCGGGTGTCGGACTCGATGTCGGCGTCCAGCCCCAGCTCGCCGCGCGCGAGCATGATCGCCGTCCCGTGCGCGCCGATCGGGCCCGAGACGAGGATCCGGTCGCCGGTCCGGAGCGCGCCCGGCGACAGCGCCGCGCGCGGGTCGCGCCGGCCGACGCCGGTCGTGCAGACGTACATCCCGTCGGCGTGCCCGCGCTCGACCACCTTCGTGTCGCCTGCGACGATCCGCACGCCGGCGGCGGCCGCCGCCTCGGCCATCGCCTCGACCTCGGCGCGCAGCACGGCGGCGTCGAGCCCTTCCTCGACGATCAGCGCGAGGCTGAGCGCCAGCGGGCGCGCGCCGGCCATCGCCAGGTCGTTGACCGTGCCGTTGACCGCGAGCTCGCCGATCGAGCCGCCCGGGAAGCGCAGCGGCTTGACCACGAACGAGTCGGTGGTCAGCGCGATCTCGTCGATCAGCGCCGCGTCGCCGAGCTCGTCGATGCCGAACGCCGGCGCCAGCAGCCCCTCGATCAGGGTCTGGGTGGCCTTGCCGCCCGCGCCGTGGGCCATCGTGATCCGCTCGTCCTTGAACCGCGGCCGCTTCGCGCGAGCGGTCTCGATGATTCCGAGGATCCGCTCCTCACGAGACGACACGCTCACGAGCGAACC
>DATDJX010000509.1:0-2765 GCA_036520275.1 Asanoa sp. | reverse complement strand
CCACTGGTTGTGGGCGCGGAACTGGAAGGCGGCGGCCTGGGGCGCCTGCTTGACGGCGTCGAGGGTGGCGAACAGGGTGGCGGTGTCCACGCCGTTGCGCATGGAGTCGTCGAGTTCGGCAGCGGACGTGTCGGTGGTGGTCATCTGGCTCCGCTCTTTCTTTTCCGTTGGTGCGGGTGGCTGGTGACGGCTCTCTGCTGGGATGCCTCCTTCCGTCCGCCTTGGTCGATCAGGCGGTCGCCAGCAGGCTGCTGCCTGGGATCGGCCGGGCGGCCAGGGCCGCCGCCTGCTTGTCGATGGCGGCGCTGAGCTGCTTCTGCAGCTCGATGAATCTCGCCACCGGCGGATAGGCGGCGAGGCTGCAGGTGATCTGGAAGATCTCCGCCAGCGCCTGGTCGCGTTGCTGCTGGTAGCACGCCAGCGCGTCGGTCTCCTCGGCATCGGCGGTGGCACCGAGCGCCCGGTCGAGCGCGACGGCCAGCAGCTCGGCGTCACGGAACGCGTCGCTGATGCCGTAGGCGGTGACCGCGTCCCGGTAATAGCCCGCGTCCCCGGCCAGCGCCCAGCCCGGACCGACCGGCTGGCGGAGCTGGTTGGGCTGGCGCAGCATGCCCAGCACCGGCGAGGCACGGCGAGCGTGACGCAGCCGCTCGGCCAGCTCTGGCGCCGAACGCCGGAGCAGCTGGTCGAACGCCTCCACTCGGGATCGGGTCCGGCGGCGGACCGCGTGCGCGTCGGCGGCGGGGGTGCAGACCCAGATGCACGCCTGCCCGTGGTGGGTGGGGAACACGCCGGCGAACGACCGCGGGGCGACGAAGAACTCCAAGCCGGTCCACGGGATGCCGGCGTAGTAGGCGTACTGGGCGGCGCCGCCGGTCGGGCGGAGCTGGGTGATCGCGGCGCCGACCTGTCGGGCGACCCGCGACCGCAGGCCGTCGGCGCCGACGACCCAGCGGGCGCCGAGCTCGATCGGGGCGCCGGTGCGATCGTGGCCGGACACCCCGGCCACCCGGCCGCGTCCGTCGCGGCGCAGGCCGGTCACGGTGACGCCGGGGCGCAGCTGGGCGCCGGCCCGCTGCGCGGCGGACGCGAGGATGGTGTCCAGCACATACCGCCGGGGCGCCACGACCAGGTCCACCCCAGCCTTATGCTTGATCGTGCGGGTGACCGACTCACCGGCGGCGTTGAAGGTGGCCTGCCTAATGGCGGGGGCGCCGCTGTCCAGCACCTCCTCGAGCAGACCCCAGCGGTGCAGCTGGACGACGCCGCTGCGCGCGATCGAATGGGTCGAGATCGTGTCGCTGGGGAACGACGCCTGGTCCACGACCGCCACGTCGTGCCCGAGCCGGGCCAGCAGCATGGCGGTGGCCGATCCGGCGACTCGTGCGCCCACGACGACGACGTCATGACGGCTGCGGTTGGGGGTGTGGATGGCTGGGTCGCCCCCGCCGCCGTTGCCAGCGCGCCTGGTCATGACGCTTCCCGCTGTGCAGGGAGCGCCGTCGGGCGGTCACTCGGCTGCGGTGCCCGCCCGACGGGGCCGTGGCAGGTCGACGAGCAGCGGTTCCAACCGAAGTGATGGAGCTCGTCGCCGACGTAGGGCATCGGCGTCTCGTGCACGATCTGCCCGTAGGTGTCGGACTGCGGGTTCGTGTCGACGACCGCGAGGAAGTCGGGCGCGTCGATGCCGGTGCCGGCGCGCATCGCCGCGACGTAGAGGTACTCCTCGCGGGGCGCCCTCTGCGGCTCCGCGGGCGAGGCGTGGAACGAGGCGGGCCTTTGTGCGTGACCCTCGCCCCGCTGTGAGGTCAGCGTCATGTGTCTCCGTTCGCATAGGGACGACCTCGCGTCCCAAGGAGACCCGGTGGCGCCTGACGCGCAGTAGCCTCGCAGTAATGGGTCGGTAAATCAGGCGCTCCACCGCGGGAGGTGCTCGTGACAGCGACGACGCGCGACCTCGTCGCCGGCTCCGGCTTCCGCTTCGCAGATCGCAGCCAGCGGCGGCTGAAGGGCATCGACGAGTCGCGTAGGCTCTTCGCGGCGCAGGCCTGAGTCGCCGCGGTAGCCGGCGGCGCGCAGGAGCAGGGCCATGCACCGTGGTTCGTTCACCGGAGGCGCCTGTGGACTTTCGCATCCTCGGCCCGCTCGAGGTGCGCGACGGGGATCGCGAGGTGCGGCTGCGGGGAGGGAAGCAGCGGGCGTTGCTAGCGTTGCTGCTCGTCCACGCCAATCGGACGCTGGCGATCGACCGCATTGTCGACGAGCTCTGGGGCGAGGAGGTACCGGAGACGGCGCAGAAGATGGTGCAGATCTACGTCTCGCACCTGCGCAAGCTGCTGCCGTCGGGGACGCTGCACACACGCCCGCCGGGATACATGCTCGCGCTCGAGCCGGATCAGCTCGATCTCAACCGGTTCGAGCGGTTGGTCGCGGACGCGAGGGCGGCGCTCGAGGCCGGTCGGGCCGCGGAGGCTGCCGGTGGCTTCCGTGCCGCGCTGGAGCTGTGGCGCGGGCCCGCGCTCGCCGAGTTCGCGTCGGAACCGTTCGCACAGCCCGAGGGGGCCAGGCTGGAGGAGCTCCGGGTCAGCGCGCTCGAGGGCCGGGTCGAAGCGGACCTTCGGCTGGGGCGTCACGGTGAGATCGGCGGGGAGCTCGAAGCGCTGATCGCGCGTCACCCCTTCCGGGAAGGTCTGCGCCGGCAGCAGATGCTCGCGCTCTACCGGTCGGGGCGGCAGGCAGAGGCGCTCGCCGCGTACCAGGAGGCC
>DATDJX010000508.1:0-3364 GCA_036520275.1 Asanoa sp. | reverse complement strand
GCTCCGGCGGCTGCCTGCGCCGCAGGACAAGTCATCGCTGACCGACTCCAAGGAGCGTGACGACCACGACTTAGATCCGCCTCAGCCGCCGGAAGTTCCTCGGCGCCACCGCGGGCGGTGCAGCCGCGCTCGCCCTCGGCCCCTGGACTTCGCCCGCCGGCGCGGACCTGTCCAAGGGACAGATCTCGATCCAGATGTGGACGCTGCGAGACATGTTCGCGGCCGATCCCGAGGGGACCCTGCGGGCACTCGCCGGCATCGGCTACGTCCAGATCGAGCTGGCCGGCATACCGCCCGGCCACACGGCGGCGAGCCTGCGCGCGCTGCTCGACAGCGTCGGCATCCGCGCGTACTCCGGCCACGACGGCTGGGACCCGAGCAACTTCAACGAGGCGGCCTATCGCGGCCAGCTCGAACGCGCGGTGACGCTCGGCCAGCGACAGACCGGCTTCGCGTGGTCCCCAGGCCCGTACACCGAGGCGTACTTCAAGGCCCTCGCGGTACAGCTCAACCGGGCGGGGGCGATCGCGCGCGAGTACGGGCTGCGGTTCTTCTACCACAACCACGACTTCGAGTTCACGACCCTCCGGGCGGACGGCCGCCCGGTCTACACCGTGCTGCTGGAGGAGACGGACCCCTCGCTCGTGAGATTCCAGATGGACCTGATGTGGATCCACTACGGCGGCGGGCCGTGGCGCGAGCTGCTGACCACGATGTCCGACCGCTTCATCAGCTTCCACGTCAAGGACCAGTCGCCGGAGGCCGCGCCCGGCTGCGGATGCGATCTCTTCGCCGACCCCGGACAGGGCGTCGTGCCGCTCGAGGAGATGCTCGCGACGGCCGGCAACCCGCGCAACCGGCGATACACGGTCGAGCGCGACTCGCAAGTGCACCCGCTGACCACGGCGTCACCGGTTACGGGGCGCGGCCCCGGCGCGAGCGTTGCGCCGGGACCGCGCTCCATGGCTAGACGGTGGCGGCCGGCTGGATCTGCCGCCGGCGGCGGAGCCACGCGACTCCGGCGAGTGCGATCAGGAACGCGCCGATCGCCACGGCGGAGCCGATGCCGGCCGAGCCCCAATCGAGGCCCCAGGAGGATGCGCTCGCGGCCGGGACGTGCCGTTGGATCGGCTGCACGTTCGGCGGGACATACACGTTGGCCTTCGCCGAGTCGTTGGCGGGGACCACCGTGTCATTGAGCGCGGCGGCCGGCGGGACATACACGTTGGCCTTCGCCGAGTCGCTGGCGGGGACCACCGTGTCATTGGGCGCGGCGGCCGGCGGGACATACACGTTGGCCTTCGCCATGTCGTTGGCACCTTGCTGACCCGAGTGCTTCGAGCCTTCGATGGTCGACTTGCCTGCGTACCACGAGTCGGGCTGCTTGTGCGAATCAGCCGCGGCGGGACCGGCGAGCGCCGGCCGCGCGGTTGCGGTGGGGGCGGCCACCGCCGCGGCAACGAGCGCGGCGGCAAGCATGCGGCTAAGGGTCATTGTGGGTGCTCCTGATGTGTAGTGGGCGGCGTCCGACGTTGGTGCCAGGCCACGATCCCCTCGCCCACTTGCAGCACGGTTTCACTCCGCTGACAGCTCGACACCATGCTTGCTTGGCGCTTGCCAGCACGCTCGCCGTCGCCCATCGTCGGGACGGCAGGCTCGGAGCCCGCGCATACCACTCTCGCTGCCGCGTGCCAGCGAGCGTCTAGCCGGGACCTCGAGATGCCCGCGCCAGACGACGAGCAGCAGGGCGGGTCGAGATTGCTCCCCCTCGACGGGAGAAGCAGTCTCGCGCGGCTCGATTCGGGTGTCGCTCGCTTCCTCCTTGGAGGCAGACGCAGCGGTGCGTCGAATTGCCCCCCTGTCGCGCGAGACGTTGCTCGGGCACGGCTCTCAGCGCCCAGCGTACGCCGGTCAGCCGCACCGCGCGACGGCGGCCAGCCCGGTCGCGCCTGGGTGCTGCCACTGGGACGATCGGGGGTCGAGATGAGTCCCCAGTCCCAGCCCCTCGCCTCCTTCTGGCGCATCCGACGGCGCTTGGGGCTGTGCCTGGTACTCGCCGGCGCGGGGGTCGTCACCGGCGGCGGCGCCGCCGTGCTGGTGGCGATCGTCATCCTGATGCTCGTCGCGGATGCCGTTATCCCGATGCCCGGGCGGACGTGGTCGGAGGCCGACGACCGATTCCGGAGGCTGGTCGCCGAACGCCGGCGCGTGCGCCGGCTGCGGCGCCTGCGCGGCCTCGCGCCCGAACGGCTTGACGTCCTCGACGACCGCGAGGGCTGGGCGTTGACGGTCGAACGGCGCGCGCTGGGCGTCCAGCCGATCCAGATCGACTCCGTGACCGGGACCGTGGAGGAGTCGAAGGCCGAGACCTTCGACCGCGCCTTCCGTCCCGACCGGTCCACATCGGCGCGCTGGAAGGCCATCTGGATCGCGCACGCCCGCGGCATCGGGCTGCCGCCCGTGGCGGTCTACCGTGTCGGCGCTCAGCACATCGTCCGGGACGGCCACCACCGCATCTCGGTCGCCCGCGACCACGGCGTCTCTACGATCGACGCCGAGATCGTCGAGCTACAGCGCGCGCGCCCGGCTCAGCAGCCGCGCGCCGCCTAGCTAATTCTTTGCCCCGGAATACCTGGTGCGACTGTTTCCGGCAGCAAATAGCTAGGGCGGATCGACCGCTCGTGGGACCGTCAGTTCGCTACCGCAACACGCGACAGCGGCCCGCGAACCGGACGGCCGGACGAGTACGAAGGCGCGCTGCTGCTTGGAGGCTTGCTGTTGTGATTTCGCCGTGTCGGTGACGTCCGGCGCTGAGGAGAAGGTCCCGACCGGCGGCGAGCTGACTCTCTTTGAGGCTGTCAATTGGTGCGCGGTCTGACTTTCTTTTGTTGTGTCGCTCGTCGCCCGGATGCGCCGCACGTAGCCTTCCAGGCGGCCTCGGGATGGATCGCCCCGCCCGGGGGCGAAGGAGGCGCGCGTGCGCCGGCGCCGCGGTGACAAGTCGCGAGCACCACTGCGACGGCCACGACGGCGCGTTACCCGCCGTGTTTGCGCCTCCGTTGGCACTTCGGCTGCCGCGCGTCGGCGGCTAGTCCGGATCTCGGCGAATTTGCAGGCCGTTCCCGAGGGGTGAGCGCCGGGATTCGAACCCGCGACCGCCGGGACCACAACCCGGAGCTCTACCAGCTGAGCTACGCCCACCAAGCGCGCCGCAAGTCTAGCGGTGCGCACGAGTCCTTCAGAGGCCGAGCTTGTCCCCGATCGCGCCGCCGCCGAGCTTGCCGATCAGCTCCTGCGGATCGATGCCGAACTTCTGCAGCAGGCCGGCGTGCTGCTCGGTGTCGACCTGGTCGGGCAGCTCGCC
>DATDJX010000507.1:0-36467 GCA_036520275.1 Asanoa sp. | reverse complement strand
AAGAGCGTGCTCTGGGCGATCGGCATCATCGGCGTGTTCTACCTGTTCACCCTCGCCCTTGGCTTCGGCGCCGCGGCGCTGGTGGGCAGCGCGAACATCACCGCCCAGGACAAGGCCGGCAACACCGCCGCCCCCCAGTTGGCGCAGGCGCTCGGCCAGCGGTTCCTCGGCGGCAGCACAGGTGGCTCGGCGTTGCTCGCCATCATCGCCGCGGTGGCGTTCGCGACGATCCTGGCCGTGGTCGCCGGGCTCACGCTGGCGTCGTCGTCGAGCCTCGCGCACGACTTCTACGCCAACGTGGTCAGGGACGGCGAGGCGTCGGAGCGGCAGGAGGTCAACGTCGCCCGGATCTCGGCCTTCATCATCGGCGCCGTGTCGATCGCGCTGGCGATCTTCGCACAGAGCCTCAACGTGGCGTTCCTCGTGGCGCTGGCGTTCGCGGTGGCGGCGTCCGGCAACCTGCCGGCGATCCTCTACAGCCTGTACTGGAAGAAGTTCAACACCGCGGGCGCGGTCTGGGCCATCTACGGCGGCCTGATCTCGGCCGTGGTGCTGGTCTTCTTCTCACCGGTGGTCTCCGGCGCGGCCACGTCGATGTTCAACAAGCACGACTGGCAGTGGTTCCCGCTGTCCAACCCGGGCATCATCTCGATCCCGTTCGGCTTCTTGTGTGGCTGGATCGGCACGATGCTCTCGAAGGAGCACGACGAGATGAAGTACGCGGAGCTCGAGGTCCGGTCGCTGACCGGAGCGGGCGCGCACTGACCGAACCTTCGGCAGGAAAGGTCCCCGGCACCTTCCGGCGCCCCGGGGGCCTTTCCGTGCCCGGGGCAGGCAGGGCCGCGGTGCTCTGGATATCCTGACCGCCATGGCGATCACACCCCGGTACGGCCGCGGCCATCGCATACTCGTGTCCGGCGGTGCGGGCTTCGTGCCGTCCCACGTCGTCGATGCGTTGGCTGCCCGGGGCTGCACGGTCGTCGTGGTGGACAGCTTCGTCACCGGATCCAAAGACAACCTCGCGCACCTCGCCGACGACCCGCTGGTGACGATCGTCGAGGCCGACGTTTCCGACGGCCTGCCCGACCACCATCCGGCGATCGGGCAGAAGTTCGACGCGATCATGCACATGGCCTCGCCCGCCAGCCCACCCGACTTCACCCGCCTCCCCGTCGAGATCCTGCGGGTCGGGTCGCTGGCCACGCTGCACCTGCTCGACCGGGCGGTCGCGGATGATGCCCGATTCATCCTGGCCTCGACCTCCGAGGTCTACGGCGACCCCGAGGTGCACCCGCAGCCCGAAACCTACTGGGGCAACGTCAACCCCATCGGGGTGCGCAGCGTCTACGACGAGTCGAAGCGGTTCTCCGAGGCCGCCACCATGGCCTACCACCGCTACCGCGGGCTCGACGGTGGCATCGTACGGATCTTCAACACCTACGGCCCGCGGATGCGCCCCGACGACGGGCGCGCGATCCCGAACTTCATCTCCCAGGCCCTGCGCGGCGAGCCGCTCACGGTGCACGGCGACGGGTCGCAGACCCGGTCGATCTGTTACGTCAGCGACCTGGTGGCCGGCATCCTGCTGCTGCTGGACTCGACCGAGACCGGCCCGATCAACTGCGGCGACGAGCACGAGATCGCCATGCGCGAGCTCGCCGAGCTGGTCGTCTCGCTGAGCGGCAGCGCATCGCAGATCACCTTCACGGACCGCCCGGACAACGACCCCGAGATGCGCCGCCCGGATCTCGCCACGGCCCGCGCACGGCTCGGCTACGCTCCGGTGGTCAGCACGGAAGAGGGCCTGCGCCGCACGATCGACGACTTCCGCCGCCGCCTCGTCTGAACGGTCCGCGACGGTGGCGCGACGGTCGGTGTTACTACCGACTTCATGCCGATCGGCGCTGGCTGAGAGCGGCACCCAGTTTCGCTCCGTACCCTGATGAACATGCGAGCAAGCCCGACATCGTCCGGCGGCGCCTCGGGGCGGGCCGCCGTGCCCGGGCCGGCGGCCACCGCGCCGAGCCGGAACTCCGGGCGCGCCAGCGTCCCGGTCACCTCACCCGAGGGCACCCCGCGCTACGGGCGTGGTCCGGGCGGGCCCCGCCGCCCCGGTGGCCCGGGGGTGGGCAGCGGCAGGCGCGGGCCACAGCCGCGATGGGGCCGGATCGCCCTGGTGGCGGCCGCGGCGTTGGCGCTGCTCGGCCTGCTCGGCGCCGCCGGCGGGTGGGTCTACGTGCACAAGCTCGACGGCAACATGGGCCGCACCGACCCCTTCTCGCAGATCACTGGTGGCCGGCCGGCGAAAACCGTCGACGGCTCGCTGAACATCCTCCTGGTCGGCACCGACTCCCGCGATCCCGACGCCGACCTCAGCAAGCCCAGCGAGTGGCGCGCCGACACGATCATCGTGATGCACATCCCGGCCAACCACGACAAGGCCTACCTGGTCTCGCTGCCGCGCGACCTGTACGTGTCGATCCCCGACTCGCCGCAGGCCGACTGCGCCAACGCACAGCGCCACAAGCTCAACGCATCGTTCGCCTTCGGCGGCCTTCCGCTGGCCGTCAAGACCGTCGAATGCCTCAGCGACCTGCGCATTGACCACGTCATGGCGATCGACTTCGCGGGCTTCAAGGAGGTCACAGACGCGCTGGGTGGGGTCGACCTGAACGTCGAGCGGACCATCAAGTCGATCCACAGCCCGTACCGGACGTACAAGAAGGGCGTCAACCACATGAACGGCGCGATGGCCCTCGACTACATCCGCCAGCGCAAGCAGTTCCCCGACGGCGACTTCGCGCGCATGCGCCACCAGCAGGAGTTCCTCAAGGCCCTCATGGACAAGGCTGCAAGCACGGGCACGCTGACGAACCCGGGCAAGCTCCACAACTTCCTCAACGCGGTGACCAAGGCGGTCACCGCCGACGAGAGCTTCTCGGTGGTGGACATGGCGCTGCAGTTCCGCGGCCTGCGCGGCCAGAACCTGCAGTTCCTGACCAGCCCGATTGACGGCACGGACACGGTCGATGGCGAGTCCGTGGTGATCTCCGACAAGGAGAAGGCGCTCTCGATGTTCCAGGCGATGGCGAACGACAAGATGGCCGACTGGGTGACCGCCAACCCACCGTCCGGCAGCGGGGGCTAGCGCCTGCGCGCCACGGCGCCGACCCACCGGAGCTACCGGGAACGGGCCGGGATCCGTACAGTAACGTCGCCCGCCCCTGTCCCCCCGGAGGCAGCATGACCCTGCCGACCCCACGGCGCGCCGGCGTTGCGCGCGTTCCCACCGCGTCGTCGGCCGCGGGCGGGTCCGGCCGCAAGCCGCCGCCGCGCCGCGCGGCTCCTTCGCGTACCGGCCGGCGAAAAGACCCCATCTGGGCCCGGCTCCTCGTCCTCGCCGGCGCCCTGCTGATGATGACCAGCGGAGGGGTCGTCATCGGCAGCAAGCTCCTCATCAGCCAGGCGACCAGCACGATCGGGCAGGGCAACCTGATCGGCAACGCCGGCAAGACCGCCGCGGAGGGCGGCAAGAACCTCGACGGCCCGATCGACCTGCTGCTGCTCGGCATCGACGCGCGGGGATCGTGGAAGCCGGAGGACACCCGGGCCGACACGATCATCGTGCTGCACATCCCGGCCAGCCACGACCAGGCCTACTTGATCTCCATTCCGCGCGACACCGAGGTGGCCGTGCCCGCGTTCCCCAAGAGTCGATACGGCGGCGGCACGGCGAAGGCCAACGAGGCGTTCTTCATCGGCGCGCAGAACGGCGGCGGCCGCGAGGGCGGCGCGCAGCTGATGGCGCAGACGATCAAGAACCTGACCGGCATCGGCTTCGACGGCGCCGCGATCATCGACTTCAACGGGTTCAAGGGCGTGATCGACGCCCTCGGGACGATCCGGATGTGCGTCGACCAAAAGGTCACCTCGCACCACATCATCCTGTACGAGGGCAAGCCCCGCTACATCGAAGATGTGGCCGGCCAGAGCGGCACCAAGACGCCGGTCGTCTACGAGGTCGGCTGCCGCACCATGAAGGGCTGGCAGGCGCTTGACTACTCGCGCCAGCGCTACGGTCTGAAGAACGGCGACTACGACCGCCAGCGCCATCAACAGCAGCTGATCAAGGCGATGGCGCACAAGGCGATGCGGTCCGGAATCCTCACCAACCCGCTCAAGCTGAAGGACCTGCTCCGCGCGGCGGGCAAGGCGTTCACGCTCGACACCGGCGGCGTGCCGATCGCCGACTTCATCTTCACGATGCGCAACGTGACCCCCGACGACCTGGTCCTCCTGCGCACCAACAACGGAACCTTCCACAGCGACGCGGGGAAGGAGACGCTCGCGCCGATCAGCCAGGAGATGTTCGCCGCGGCGCGCAACGACACTCTAGGCAGTTTCGTCGCGAGCAACCCCGCCGTTCTCGCCCCCACCAATTAGGGCGAATGCCCCTTATCCCGGCAACCATCGGAATTCGGTCGTAGGCTGACGTTCGATACCACCCTCGGGTTCGAACGGAGAAGCCACGTCCAGGTCCGCACCGGAGCATCAACCGCCCCCGTCGACCGGCGAGTCGGCCGGTCGGCCGACTCGGCGGCCGCGCTGGCCGCGTGTTCTCCTGGTGATCGGGCTGGGCCTCGTCGTCCTGGCCGGCGTCAGCGTGCTCGGCCTTCGGGCGCTGGCCGCCCGCTACGACAACTCGGTCGGTAAAGCCGCCCTGCTCGACCCGGCCGCCCGGGCGACCGGCCCCAACGCGAACGCGCCCAGCGGCCCGCTGAACTACCTGCTGATCGGATCGGACAAGCGCTCCTCCAACGCCTCGATGGGCCAGCGCTCGGACACTATAATGATCTTGCACATTCCGGCCGGTCGCCAGCGGGCGTACCTGGTCTCGATCCCGCGTGATCTGCTCGTGCCGATCCCGCCGGAGCCCACCACGAACTACCCCGGCGGCTCCGACAAGGTCAACGCTGCGTTCGGGTACGGCGGCGCAAACCTGCTGTCCGCCACCATCTCCAAGCTGACCGGCGTCCGCTTCGACGGGGCCGCCATCATCGACTTCTCCGGCTTCGCCAGGGTCGTCAACCTGGTCGGGGGCATCCAGGTCTGTGTCGAGCAGCAGATCACGTCCGCGCACACCGGCCGGACGTTCGCGGTCGGCTGCCAGCGGATGAACGGGCGGGAGACGCTGGACTACGCCCGCCAGCGCTACGACCTGCCCAACGGCGACTTCGACCGGCAGCGTCACCAGCAACAGATCCTCAAGGGCATCGCGGACAAGGTGAGCTCGGCCGGGGTGCTCGCCAACCCGATCAAGCTCGACCAGCTCGTACGGGCGATCGCCGGCACGCTCACCGTCGACACCAACGGCGCCGATCTCGATAACGTCGTCCTGGCGCTGCGCAACCTTGGCTCCGACGACCTGACCGGGGTGGCGGTGCCCTCGCACGACGAGAACATCGACGGCACCTCGTACGTCGTCCTCGACCCGCAGGCGAGCTCGCTCTTCCGGGCGATCCGTGGCGCCATGCTGGCACGATGGGTGGCCGCGAACCCCACGTACGTCAACCACCTCTAAGCTGGAACCGTGTTGCGACGCCAACCGGTCCCGTCGGTCACCGCGGACGAGGTGCCGGCCGACGCCTACCTGCTCGACGTGCGCGAGCCCGACGAATGGACCGCGGGACACGCGCCCGGCGCCCACCACCTGCCGATGATGGACGTTCCGGCCCGGCTCGCGGAGGTGCCCCAGGACACCGACGTCGTCGTGGTATGCCGGATGGGCGCGCGGTCCGCCCAGGTCACGGCCTACCTGGTCAACCAGGGCTGGGACGACGTCCGTAACCTCGAGGGCGGCATGCAGGAGTGGGCGGCGGCCGGCCGTCCCCTGGTCAGCGAGAACGGCTCTCCTCCCCGCGTGATCTGATCGGTGGCCGACCGTCCGCTGGTTTTCGCGCACCGCGGCTCGTCCGCGGTGCTGCCCGAGCACACCCTTCCCGCCTACCTGCGCGCCCTCGCCGAGGGCGCCGACGGCGTCGAGTGCGACGTGCGGCTCACCCGCGACGGCCACCTCGTGTGCGTGCACGACCGGCGGCTGGACCGCACGAGCAACGGACGCGGCCGGGTCAGCCGCCACACCCTGGCCGAGCTGGACACCTTCGACTTCGCCTCGTGGGCCGGGCCGGCGGAGGCCGCCGACGTGCCCGCGGACCCGGATCAGAGCCGGCTGCTCACGCTCGACCGCCTGCTGCGCGCGGTCCGGGCCGCCGACCGCGAGGTTCGACTGCTGATCGAGACCAAGCACCCCAGCCGGTACGGCGCCGACGTCGAACGCCGGCTCGTCGCCCTCCTCCGGCGCTACGGCCTCGACGAGGCGCGGCCGGGCGATCCCGTACGCGTCACGGTCATGTCGTTCTCGGCGCTGGCCATCCGCCGGATCCGGGTCCTCGCGCCCACCCTGCCGACGAGCCTGCTCCTCGAGGTGCTCCCGCCCTGGCTGCAGCTGGGCAGGCTGCCGTTCGGCGCGACCGTAGCAGGGATGAGCGTGCACCTGCTGCGGACGCGGCCACGGCTCGTGCCGGCGCTGCAGGCCGCCGGCACGCAGGTATACGCGTGGACCGTCAACGACCCGCGCGATGTCGCGCTGATGGCCGCCCAGGGCATCGACGGGATCATCACCGATCGACCGGGCGCCGTCCTCGCCCAGCTCGGCGGTTGATCAGGGGTTTCGCCCTCCGGCCGGCCGGTGCAGACTCGGGGGATGCCCGGACCCGTCGACTACGCCACCCTCCTGCCCGGCCTCGCGTCGCTGATCGAGCGGATCAACGCGGGCGACGCCGGCCTGCACGTCCTCGACACGTTCCTGCGGGTCGCGCAGACCGCGCTGCGCGCGGAGGGCATGTCGTTCGCCGAGTACGGCCCGTCGGGCGGCCGGATCATCGCGGCGACCGGGGCGTCGGAGTGGGCGCTGGGCCGGCCGGTCGACACCGGCGAGCCCCGCGTCGCCCGCCTGCTTGCGGGGCCGCGCACGGTCTGCGTACCCGTGGACCACCTGGCCGACGAGCTCGCGGACCACATCACCGGCCGCGGCATGCGGCTGATGTTGGGCGCCCGCGCCGAGATCGGCGGCCTGACCATCGGCAGCCTGCACGCCTACTACGCCGACATCGACGACCCGCCCGGCGACGAGCACCACACGCTGATCGGCTACGTCGCCTCCTGCATCTCCCACATGTACGGCGACCAGGCCGGCCTGCCGGTACACGGCGACGGACCGGTGGTGGCCGCGCTCGCCGACGGCCTCGCGATCGTCGACAATGACGGCAAGGTGCGGCTGTGGAACCCGGCTGCCGAGCAGGTCACCGGCCGTCCGGCGGCGGAGGTGCTCAACCACCGGCTGCCCTTCCCGGTGCCGCGCTCCGGCCAGGTCGTCGACCATCGGATGGGCGACGGCCGCTGGATCAAGATCACCTCGGGCGAGCTGCCCGGCACGGTCCACTCGCGCGTGGTGACCTTCCGCGACATCACCGACCAGCACCGGCGCGACGGCGACCGGGACCTGTTCGTGGCCGTGACCAGCCACGAGCTTCGGACGCCGGTCACCGTCATCAAGGGGTACGCCGACACGCTGAGTACCCACTGGACGGAACTGCCCGACACCGAGCGCCGCCACGCGGCCGACGTCATCGGACAGCGCGCCGGCGAGCTCGCGAAGCTCGTCGACCGGCTGCTCTCCACCGCCAACGAGACCGGACCGGCCGGCGGGTCGCCGCCCGTACCGTTCGATCTGGTCGATGCCCTGCGGCTCGCTGAGCGCGAGCTTCCGGCGAGCCTGCGCTACCGGATAGCCATGTCGCTGCCCGCGGAGCTGCCCAAGGTGCTGGGCGACCGGGCCAGCCTGGTGACCGTCCTCACCGAACTCGCGACGAACGCCGAAAAGTACTCGCCGGCCGGCACGCCCATCGAGGTGACCGCCGAGGCCGACGAGCGCACGGTCTGGTTCCGGGTTACCGACCGGGGCATCGGGGTGCGACCGGAGCATGTGGAACGCGCCTTCGACCGGTTCTGGCAGGGTGAATCCGGTGACCGTCGGCGCTATCCGGGCGCCGGACTGGGCCTTTACCTGGTACGAAGGGTCATAGAACGGCAGAACGGGTGGGTGTCGCTACGTCCCCGTGACGAAGGCGGCACCGTCGCGGAGGTCCGACTCCCCCGCGCCTGATCCGGAAAGGCGGAGCGACGTGACGTCGGCAGTGGCCGAGCGTTCGTGGTCGGTGGTGGTCCCGCATCACGCTCGGGGAGCGCGGGCCGCCCGCCACCGTCTCGCGACGGAGCTCGCCGGAGCGGTCCCCGCTGCCCTGCTCAGCGACGCGATCGCCGTCGTGGGCGAGCTGGTCGGCAACGCCATCCGGCACGCCGCACCGCTGCCCGGCGGCGTGGTCCGGGTCGCCTGGCGCCTGCGCTCCGGTAACGCGATCGAGGTCCGGGTGACCGACGGCGGCTGGGGCAACCGCGCGCCCAACGCCCGACCTGCCGACCCCGACGCGGTCGACGGGCGTGGCCTGCATATCATCGCCGCGCTGGCGGCGCGCTGGGGGGTCGACCGCGACGGTCTCGGCCAGAGCGTGTGGGCCGAGCTGATCCCCGACGCGTCCACCTCCGTCCGGTCGGCGAGCCCGCGGCCGGCGGGCGCGTAAGGCCCGCTCCGCGTGCAACGGTGGGTCTGCGGCGGGGCCGGACGCCGCTCCCGGCGAGCTTGATCGGCGTACGGATCCGGTGCCGGGCGCCTGATGATCGGCGGGGCGCGCCCTAAGCTGTTTGCTCGTGGCGAAGCGTCGTAGGTCAACCTCCCCCAGGTCGGCACCCAAGCAGCGCGAGGTGTTCGTGCCGCGCCCGTTCGAGGGCCTCGCCGACGAGCCGGAGTGGATCGCCCTGCGGGAGCTGGTGCCGGCGGCCTCCGCGCCGCTGCGGGTCATCCCGGAGCTGGTGGAGCGGTTCGGAGCGCGACCCGTCACGCTGGCGACGGTCCTGCCGATGGCCTGGCCGGCGATGACCAAGCCCGACGGGCGGGTGTTCCTGGCCCTGCAGCGCCACCTCCAGTCCGGCGACGTCTCCCGCGACCTCGCGGCCGCGTTGCTGTCCGCGTTGCAGACCGCGCCGGGTGGCACCGTGTCGGTGCCGGCCGTGCCGGGGCCGGGCCCGCGGCTGCAGGACGTCCTTTTGGACGCGCCGCTCTACGTCACCTTGCACGACGGCTTCGACTTCTGGCTGGACGAGGGCGCCACCGACGACGCCGACGTGAAGGCATCGCTCGAGCGGGCCAACGCCTCGATCCACCCGACCGTACGGCTCGCGGCGGCGCGGGCCGCGTACTGGTGCCGCGTGCCCGACAAGGCCCACGTGCGCTGGGTCCTGCCCGACGACGAGGACCGGGCGCTCGACGCGTTGTCCCGCCTGTCGGCGGGGGGCGAGCTGCTGCTGGGGGCGGGAACGAAGTTCGCGGGGATGTTCCGCGCGCACGGCCGCCTGGTGCCGGTGTGGGACATCCCGCGCGAGCCTGACGCGTCGCAGTGGGAGACGCCGGTGGCCGACTTCGCCAAGCGCTACGCGGACGCCCTGGCCGACACCGGCCCCCTGGACCCGGGCGCGCGCCGTGCCCGCCAAGGCCTGCTCGGCCGCCAGCTGACCCTTCGCTAGCTCTCTCGATCGGCCGGTCCCATCCGTCGATCTTGCGGTTGGTGGTCGAGATGCGGCCTTTCGTGCCGAGTGCGGGGACCGAACCTGCAAGATCGACGGGTCGCGATCAGCCCCGTAGGAGAGGGCACGACATGCAGCGCGGGCCGCCCCGGCCCGAGCCGAGCTCCGAGCCCGGGATGCGGATCACCTCGATGCCTGCGCGCTCGAGCTGGGCATTCGTCTCGACATTGCGCTCGTATGCGACGCACAGCCGCGGCGCGAGGGCCAGCGTGTTGTTGCCGTCGTCCCATTGTTCGCGTTCGGCCGTGACCGGGTCCAGGCCGGTGTCGATCACCCGTACCCGGTCGATGTCCATCGCGTCGGCGGCGGCCCGCAGGAACGGCGCCGGCCCGTCGACCCGCGGTTCACCCTCCGGGCCGGCGATCACGGTGTATGCCATCAGGGACTCGGCGGCCTGTGGGTACATGATCACCGCGTCGACGTCGACCATCGTGACGATCGTGTCGAGGTGCATGGTGGCCCGCTCCTGCGCGATCGGCACCACCAGGATGGTGTGCGCCAGCCCGGCCCCGAACACGCGCCGGGCCAGCCGTTCGGCACCCGCGGGTGTCGTGCGTTCGCCCACGCCGACCGCGATCACGCCCGCCGCCAGCAGCAGCACGTCGCCGCCCTCGACGTGCTCCAACGACGGCTCGTACGCGAACTCCGTACCCGCGAAACGCGGGTGATGCCGGTAGATCGCGTTGGTCAGCGTTGCCTCCCGCCGTCGCGCCGGCATCGCGAGGCTCGTGACCACCGCGCGGTCGCGCACCCACGCCGACGAGTCGCGGGTGAACAGGAGGTTGGGCAGCGGGTCGATGATGAACTCGTGCCGATCCATCAGGGAGTACACGAGCCCCCCGGGGCGCTCCCAGCTCGTCCGCAGCTCGTCGTGGGCCAGGCCGCCGATCAGCACGCCGGTCAACGCCGCCGGGTCGAGGTAGGCGAGGTGGTCGGCGACCCGCCGGCGCAGGGTGTCACCCAGCCGGGGGTCCGCCAGGATGCCGGCCGTGAGCTCGGCCCGCGCTTCCGGCAGGGCGAGCGTCTCGGCGAGCAGCTGCGCCAGGTAGAGCACCTCGACGCCGCGCGAGCGCAGGGCCGTGGCGAACGCGTCGTGCTCGTCCTGCGCGCGTCCCACCCATGGGATGGCATCGAAGAGCAGCGAATCGTTGTTTCGCGGGGTCAGGCGGGCGAGCTCGCGGTCGGGGCGGTGCAGTAGAACGGTGCCCAGTCGACCGACCTCACTGTCCACGTAGTGCGGCACGATGGGAGCCTACGGCAGGGGTCTGCACCATGCGGGAAAAGAGCCGTACGGTGAATGCGGCATTCGTCCGTACTCGCCCCGCCGTCAAGTCTTGCCGGAGTACCCGTTCGGACACTTACCGTGTTGGGACACGACACCTTCAGCCCGATCCGCCGGAGGTAACGATGACCGTGATACCTGCGCGAGGAGCCGTTCCACTCACCCCCCAACGTCCTCTTCCCCCCGCCAGCAGCGTTCCATCGTCCCCGTCCGGACCAATCGAGGCCGTCCGTCCACACCCGATGGAGTGGGCGCGCCGCAGACGCGCCGAGCGTGAAGCCCGCCGCATCGAGGCCGCTGGCGCCCGCGCCTTCGCCCGACTCGACCACCTCGGCCCCGCCTGGCACGTCGTCGACTGGCCGCGCACCGACGCCTTCGACGGCTGGCTCACCGACGGCCGCGGCCGGGAGCGGGCCGGCTTCCTCGCCATCGGTCCGGGTGGTCTGTTCGCGATCACGATCGCCGACCATGGTCGCGCCCGGGTGATGATCGCCGGCGATGTCGTGCAGATCAACGGCAAGCGCCCGTCCTACGTAATCGACGCGCGCCGCGACGCCAAGCGTGCCGCCCGCGCCCTGTCGACCGCCGTCGGGCTCGCAATCCCGATCACCCCGGTGCTGACGTTCGTCGGCTCGGGCGTGATCAGCGTCTACGGCCTGCCCAAGGACTGTCTCGTGGCCACCGACCGCGAACTCGACCGGCTGCTCGTCTCCGGCGGCACCCGGATCAGCGCCGCCACGGCAGTGAAGCTGTCCGAGGTGGCCCGCAGACCCGCGACGTGGCTCGCGTCCAGCCCGCAGGCCGCCGCCACCGGCTATCGCTGGTACGACGACGGCCGCACGGCGAGCGGCAGGCGGACCACGCACCGCTGACCTGGGATAACCAACCGTAGCGACGCAACCGACCGAGTGGGGGGTCGTCCCCGCCGCCGGCAGCGGTTAGCGTTGTGTCGGGACGGCTGGTTTACCGCACAGGAGGCTTAGTGGCGCACGTCGAACTGTCGCTCACGGAGGCGTTCGTGCCGCTGGCCCGCACGCCCGCAGATCCCGATGCCGAGCTGGCCGACATCATCGCGGCGCCCGCGCGCGGTGCCGACCCGACGTCGGGCACCAGCTTCAGCCGCTGGGCAGCGACGGTTGCGGCGGCCGCGGAGCCGTGCCTGGTCATCGACGCCGCGTGCACGATCGTGGCCGCGTCGGCCTCCTGTTGCCGGCTCTTCGGCATCGGGGAGCCCGGCACCGCCGCCGGTCGGCCGCTGCGCGACGTGGGCCTGCGGCTCGTCGACTTCACGGCCGCGGGCGGCGCGCTCACCGAGACCGAGGTCGAGAAGATCCCGCCGCTGCTCGCGGTGACCTCCGGCCGGGCCGCGCGCGGCCTGCTGCGCATGCGCTGTCCTGATGAGGCCGGCGCCGCCACGCTCGACGCGCTCGCGACGCCGCTGCTCGACGGTGGCACCGTCGCCGGGTCGCTCACGTTCTTCTCGATCGTCTAATCCCCCGCACGACCGCGGCCGGTGCGAAGATGCCGTGGTGCCCCGCCGGATCCCACCGCTCGCCGCCGTGGCGGGCCTCCTGCTGGTCGCCGCGGCCTGCGGTGCCCCGCCAGGGCTGGCCGACCGGGTCCGTTCGCCGTCGGCGTCGCCGGCGCCCTCCAGGGCATCGCCCACCGCCCCGCCGCTCGTGGTCGCGACCCCCGCCATGCCGACCGGCGCACCACCCGCGGCGGAGCCGTCCGGCTTCGCGGAGTCGCCCGCGGTGGCCTGCGCCGGCCGACCGGGGACCTCGGCGGTCCTGGCCGTCCTGCGGCGGGCTCGCCTGCTGTCCGGCTCGGCCACCGCGACCGTGTCGACCGGGCCGATGTGCGCCGGCACCTGGCAGTGGAGTGTCGTCCGGGTCCCCGGCCGGGAGCCGCTGCAGGTCGTCACCAAGAACACGCCGGACGGGCTGTCGCTCGTGACCGCCGGCACCGACGTGTGCAGCATCCCGGTCCGCACCGGTGCGCCCGCGGGCATCCGGGCCGCCGCCTGCGACGCCCTCCCGCCGGCGTACTAGCCGCACCCCTACGCTGGTCTGCATGCCGGGAACACCGCCGACCCGATTCGTTTACCTGGGGCCCGAGGGAACGTTCGCCGAGCAGGCGCTGCTCACGCTGCCGGCCGCCGGGCTCGGCAGCCGCACGCCGGCGCGCAGCGTTCCCGAGGCGCTCGACGCCGTGCGGGCCGGTGAGGCCGATGCCGCGCTGGTGCCGGCGGAGAACTCGATCGGCGGCGCCGTGGGCGTGACCCTCGACGAGATGGTGGCGGGTTCCCCGCTCGTCATCACCCGCGAGGTCGTCCTGCCGGTCGAGTTCGTGCTCGCGGCCCGGCCGGGCGTCACGCTGTCCGACGTACGGTCGGTCGCCGCGCACCCGCAAGCCGCCACCCAGTGCCGGGGCTGGCTGCGCGAGAACCTGAGTGATGCCGTGGTCGTGGACGTGCTGTCAAACGGCGCGGCGGCGGCCGACGCCGCGGCCGGCCGGCACGACGCCGCCATCTGCGCGCCCATCGGCGCGAAACGGCACCGGCTCACCGTGCTGGCCGACAAGATCGCCGATCACGGCGACGCGGTCACCCGCTTCGTGCTGGTCTCGCGGCCCGGCCCGCCTCCGGATCCGACCGGCGACGATGTCACGTCGGTGGCGGTATACATCGCGCACGACCGGGTCGGTGCCCTGCTCGCCGTGCTGATGGAGCTGGCCGTGCGCGGGGTCAACCTCACCCGCATCGAGTCGCGCCCGACGGGCGAGGCGCTCGGCCGCTACGTGTTCTTCATCGAGTGCACGGGACACGTGGCCGAGGACCGGGTCGGCGAGGCCCTGCGCGGGCTGCGCCGCATCTGCGCCGACGTGCGCTTCCTCGGCTCGTACCCCCGGCACCGCGGGCCGGGCGCGGGCGGCGACCGGCCCATTCCCGCCCCAGCCGGCCTGTCCGATGTGGACTATGCTGACGCGGCGGCCTGGCTGGCCAGGCTGCGGCGCGGGGATCTGGCCTAGCGAGCTGCCTAGCCGCCGAGGAGGTTGCCCAGCATGCCACCCTGGCTCTGTTGCGTGCCGTGGGTCGGGACAACCAACTCCTCGGACGGCTGCACGACCACGAAGCCCTGGCCGGCGAAGCTCATCGTGAACGCCTCACCCGTGCTGCGTCCCAACAAGGTGCCGATGCCGAGCTGGTCGGCGCGGTGGTAGCCGGTCTGCAGGTTGGCCGACCAGCAGATGGCCGCCTGCGGGTCGACGTAGGTGGGCTGGTCGACGCTCAGCACCACCGGCGTGCCCTTGGTGGTGACGGCGATCCGGCCGTAGCCGCTGAAGACGCAGTTGAACAGGCCGGCGGTGGACATCATGCCCATGCCCTGAACCATCTTGATGTCGTACTTCAGCGTGGAGTCGAAGGCGAGCACGTTGGAGCCGTTGATGGACAGCGCGTCACCCTGTTCGAGGTCGACGAGGTGGACGTCGGCGGCCCGGTCGGCGAGGAACACGTCGCCGCGGCCGCTCACCTTCATCAGCGGCACGCCCTCACCGGTGAGGCGCTGCTTGATGAACTTGCCGATGCCTCCGGAGCCGAGCGCCTGGAACTGCACCTGCCCCTGATAGGCGATCATCGATCCGGTCCGGGCCATGCATTCACCGTTGAGCTCGATCTTGAGCATCTTGGAGTTCTGCAGCCGCATGCCGGGCTGCTCGGACTCCTTCTCCAGATTCTCCGCGGCGAAGAGCGCGCTGCGCATGAGGCTGTTCCTCCAGTCCAGGGGTTGTCGATCCGAGCGTAGGAACCCCGCGCAAGCGCGGCGTACGACTGTCACGAAGCTGACCGTCGGTCAACCCCAGCCGAGCTCGTGCAGCCGATGGTCGCCGATGCCGAAGTGATGGGCGATCTCGTGGACGACGGTGATCGCCACCTCCTCGACGACGTCTTCGTCGGACCGGGAGATGCGCAGAATCGGGTGCCGGTAGATGGTGATGCGGTCCGGCAGCACGCCGCCGTAGTCCCAACCACGGCGGGTGAGCGCGTAGCCCTCGTAGAGGCCGAGCAGGTTCTCGCCGGGCGGCGGGTCGTCTTCCACGAGGATCACGACGTTGCTGAGCAGGCGCATGAGCTCTTCGGGCACCTCGTCGAGGGCCTCTCCGACGAGCTCCTCGAACCGCTCACGACTCATCTCGACCGGCACGGCATCAATTCTGCCGCGCCGGCCGAGGCTGCCGGGTAGCTTAGGCGAGGCGGGCGGAGAGGGTGATCTCGGCGCCCGGAGACAGCAGGCGGGAGATGGGGCAGTTGGCCTTGGCGCCTTCGGCGATCTTCTGGAACTCCGCGTCGTCGATGCCGGGGACATCGCCGACGGTGTCGAGGTCGATGCGGGTCACGGTCATGCCGGCGTCGGTCTTGTCGAGGTGGACCTTGGCCGTCGTCTCGACCGAGGTGGGGATGTGCCCCGCGTCGGCGAGGCCCTTGGAGAACGCCATCGAGAAGCAGCCGGCGTGGGCGGCACCGATCAGCTCCTCGGGGTTGGTGCCCTCGCCCTCCTCGAAGCGGGACTTGAAGCTGTAGTTCCCTTCGAATCCGCCCTTGCCGGTGCGGATCGTTCCGGAACCCTCGGTCAGATTGCCCGACCAGCGGGCCGATGCGCTGCGGATAGGCATGACAGGAAGATTAGTCTTCAGTCCGGTCTGGGTGCGGTGGGTGGGTAGCCTTCAGTCCGGTCTGGGTGCGGTGGGTGGGTAGTCTTCCGTGCGAAACACACCTCACCGGGCATGATTGGCACCATGCGAATCGGCGTTCTCGGCACCGGCCCGGTCGGCCAGGCCATCGGCACCCGTCTCATCGAGGTCGGCCACGAGGTCACGATGGGCGCGCGCGACGCGGCCAACCCCAAGGCGGCGGCGTGGGCGGACGAACACGGCGGCCGGGCGGGCAGCTTCGCCGACGCGGTCACCGGCGCCGAACTCGTCGTCAACGCCACCGCCGCGACGGGGTCGCTGCCCGCCTTCGGGGCGGCCGGCGGCAACGCCGCGCTCGCCGGCACGGTGGTGCTCGACGTCAGCAACCCGATCGACTGGTCGACCGGCGAGCTGCGCTTGACCGTGCCCGACAACGACAGCATCGGCGAACGGCTGCAGCGGGCGCTGCCCGACGCGATGGTGGTCAAGAGCCTCAACACGGTCAACGCGAGCGTGATGGTGCACCCCGAGCTCGTCCCCGGGCACCACACGATGTTCGTCTCCGGCGACCATGCGACCGCCAAGGAGACGGTCGTCGGACTGCTGCGTTCGTTCGGGTGGCCGGCGGACGACATCGTCGACCTCGGCGGCATCACCGCCGCGCGCGGCCAGGAGCACTACATCGTCCTGTGGGTCGCCCTGATGCAGGTCGGCGGCGGCAACCTGGCCGTCAACGTCAACGTCGTCCGGGGATAGCGCGCTGACTGACTGGTCAGTCAGGATATGGTCATGACGGACGCGTACGACGTGATCGTGGTCGGCGGCGGTCACAACGGCCTCGTCGCCGCCGGTTACCTCGCCCGGGCCGGCCGGCGGGTGCTCGTGCTCGAGCGGCGCGACACCGTCGGTGGAGCCGCGGTCTCCGAACATCCGTTCGGCCCGGACTTCACCGTCACCAGCCTGTCGTACGTCGTGAGCCTGCTGCCCGAGTCGATGGTGCGCGAGCTGCGCCTCGCCGAGCACGGCTACCACGTCTACCCGCAGGGCCCCTACTTCGCGCCCCGCGCCGACGGCGGGCACCTGCGACTGGCCGACGACCCGCGGGAGCGCGCCGAGGAGATCGGCAGGTTCTCCAAGCGCGACGCCGACGCGTACGAGCGGTGGGAGGCCTGGCTTGCCCGGCTCGGCGGGCTCGTGGGGCCGCTGCTGCACCGGATCCCACCGAAGGTCGGCTCGAAACGCCCGGTCGACCTCGCCGGCCAGGCGGCGCTCGGTGGCGTGCTGCGCCGCGTCGGCGTGCGGGACGCCTTCGACCTGACCCGGCTGTTCACCGCGAGCATCGCCGACCTCGTCGAGGAGCGCTTCGAGTCCGACGCGATGCGCGGCCTGCTCAGCGTCTCCGGCGTGATCGGCACCTGGGCCGGTCCACGCAGCGCCGGCACCGGCTTCGTGACGCTGCACCACCACCTCGACCAAACCGGTGGTCAGGGCGCCGGCTGGGGTTTCCCGCGCGGCGGCATGGGCGCCGTCACCGCCGCGATGGCCGCCGCCGCCCGCTCGTTCGGCGCCGAGATCCGCACCGGCTCGCCGGTCGCCCGCATCGACACGCGCGGCGTCGTCGTCGGCGGCGTCACGCTCGCGGACGGTACCGCGTTCCGGGCGCCGACGGTGATCACGACGGCCCACCCGCGGATCTCGTTCCTCGAGCTGCTCGACCGGAAGCAGCTGCCGCCGGACTTCGTGGCCGACATCGAAGCCTGGCGCAGCCGGTCCGGCACCGTGAAGGTCAACATGGCCGTCGATCGGCTGCCGACGTTCGTCAGCCACCCGGCGTACGACCCCGCCGTACACGGCGGCACCATCGTGCTGGCCGACTCGCTCGACGAGCTCGAGCGCTCGTACCAGGAAGCGGTCGGCGGGTCCCCGGCGACGCTGCCGTTCGCCGACATCTGCATCCCGTCCGTGCTCGACCCGACGCTCGCCCCGCGGGGCAAGCACGTGGTCAGCGCGTTCACCCAGTGGGTGCCCTCGGCCTACGCGGACAAGCCGCACTCCGCCGATCTCGAGGCGTACGCCGACCGGCTGGTCGCCCGCATCGAGACCGTCGCGCCCGGCTTCGCCGCGTCCGTCGTCGCGCGCCAGGTGATCGGGCCGCATTCCATGCAGGAGGAGTACGGGCTGGTGGGCGGCAACATCTTCCACGGCGAGCTGACGCCGGGGCAGATGTTCCACTGCCGGCCGGCCGCCGGCTTCGCCGACCTTCGCACCCCTATCCGCGGCCTCTACCAGGCGGGGAGCGCGACCCACGGCGGCGGCGGGGTCACCGGCGTGCCGGGCCGCAACGTCGTCGGGCAGATCCTGCGTGACCAGCGGTGGAAGCGGAGGGCCACGACCAGATGATCAACGGGTGACCTGGCGGCCCGAGCCCGTGGCAGACTGTTGACATGACCGAGCGAAGCGAGGTCATCGTCAGGCTCGGTCCGCTGGGTCATGGCGGCTCCCTCCGGCCCGGCAGCGCCGGTCGCCCGAGGCGCCCGATCCGCCGCGCCGGGAGCGAGGAGGCGTCATGACCGCAGACGGGCCCCCGCCCGAGGTGGTGGAGTTCGGCGCCGGTGACCGCCGGCCCATCCGACGCACGCGCTTCGCCGGCATGCCCTCCGGCCTGCTCCGGGCATCGTTGGCCGACCGGCGCACGGTTCCGGTGGTCGCCGGCCTCGCCGCCCTGGCGGCGCTGGTCTCGGTGGTTGCCGAATGGCGGGTGGTCACCTTCCCCACCGACGGCCCGAACGGGCAGGCGACGCTGCGGGTCTCCGAAGGCATCTTCGACGTCGGCGCCGTCGGGGTGATCTACCTCGTCGGGCTTCTCGCGCTGACGTGCTTGCTGGCGCTGTTGCTGGCCGGCGCGCCGGCCGTGCGGCACGCCGCGCGCATCATAGGTCTCGCGCTCGGTGGCGGCGTGTTGGTCCTGCTGATCGCCGGCACGGCGGCGCTGCGCGACATGACCGGAACGCTCTACTCCTTCGTCTCCAACGATCGGCAGACGGTCGAGCTGGGTCGCGGGATCACGTTCGCCTTCGTCGCGGTCATCCTCGCGCTGCTGGCCCAACTCCTCGCCGGTCGGTTCCTGCCGGCCGCGCGCCCGGTAGCCCGGTCGACCGGCCGCGACGAGCCGGGGGACGCGACACCCAGCGGCTGGGCGGGCGAGTGGGGCTGGCGCCGGCGGCGGCTCGACCGCGACGAGGCCGAGGAGGAACTCGCCGGGGCCACGCCGCTCGACCTCACCGTCGAGCCGGCCTCCCCGTTCGCCCGGCCCTCCCAGGACTGAGCCGGGCGATATCCCCGCGACCCGCACCGAAGCAGCCGGTAGGCTCGTTTCCCGTGATTGACCTGCGCCAGCTCCGTGACGATCCCGACCTCGTGCGCGCCAGCCAGCGAGCCCGGCGCGAGTCCGAGTCGGTCGTCGACGAGCTGCTGGTCGCCGACGAGGCGCGGCGGGCGGCGGTGCAGCGGTTCGAGGCGCTGCGCGCGGAGCAGAAGGCGCTCGGCAAGCGGATGCCCGGGGCCATCGGCGACGAGAAGGCCGCGCTCCGCGCCCGTACGAAGGACCTCTCCGGCCAGGTGAAGGCGGCCGAAGGCGCGGTGACCGAGGCCGAGGCGGCCCTCCGGCGGGGGCAGCTCGCGCTGTCCAATGTGGTCGAGCAGGGCGCGCCGGCCGGCGGCGAAGACGACTTCGTGGTGATCCGCGAGGTCGGCGACCGGCCATATATCGACAACCCGCGTGACCACCTGGAACTGGGCGAGGGGCTGCGCGCGATCGACGTCGAGCGCGGCGCCAAGGTCTCCGGCAGCCGGTTCTACTACCTGACCGGCGTGGGCGCGCTCCTCCAGCTCGGCCTGCTCCAGCTGGCGATCGCGCAGTCCGTCGAGTACGGGTTCTCGCCGGTGATCCCGCCGGTGCTGGTCAAGCCGGAACCGATGGAAGGCACCGGCTTCCTCGGCGCCCACACGAGCGAGGTCTACCGGCTGGAGGCCGACGACCTGTTTCTGGTCGGCACGAGCGAGGTGCCGCTGGCGGCCTACCACTCGGGCGAGATTCTCGATCTCGGTTCGCCGGTCCGCTACGCCGGCTGGTCGTCGTGCTTCCGCCGGGAGGCCGGGTCGTACGGCAAGGATGTCCGCGGGATCATCCGGGTACACCAGTTCGACAAGGTCGAGATGTTCTCCTACTGCCGCCCCGACGAAGCCCACGCCGAGCACCTGCGGCTGCTCGCCTGGGAGGAGGAGATGCTCGCCAAGGTCGAGGTGCCGTACCGGGTGATCGACGTCGCGGCCGGCGACCTCGGGTCGAGCGCGGCCCGCAAGTACGACTGCGAGGCGTGGGTTCCGTCACAGGGGCGCTACCGCGAGGTGACCTCGACGTCCAACTGCACGACGTTCCAGGCCCGGCGGCTCAACATCCGCTACCGCGACGACGCCGGCCGACCGCAGTTCGCCGCCACCCTCAACGGCACGCTGGCCACTACCCGCTGGCTCGTCCCGATCCTGGAGAACCACCAGCAGCCCGACGGCTCGGTGGTGGTGCCGAAGGCCCTCCAGCCGTATGTGGGCGGCCGCGACCTGCTCGAGCCCGTCCAGCGCAGGTGATCGGCTGCGCCCACCACGGCGTGGGCGCAACGAATACTGTTCCCCTCGTTGTCATGGCCGGGTCACGCGGCGCGAGGTACGGTTGCTGGCCCGGCCCCGCGACATCGCGAGGCGCCGCGGCAGCACGAGGTCGGGGTATAGGAGGACACCATGCCCCGACCGGGCCTACCGAAGCTCATCGCGAGCGATCTCGACGGCACCCTGGTGCGCAGCGACGACACCGTCTCGCCGTACACGCACGAGGTGCTCGACCGGGTGCGCGCCGCCGGCATTCCGATCGTCGGCGCGACCGGCCGCGGCCCGCGGCTTACCGAGCTCACCCGCAACGACATTCGCGCGGCCGACTTCCTCGTCATGGCCGGCGGTGGGCGGGTGGTCGACCAGAGCGACCCAGCGGCGGGGCTGGTCGTGCTCCGTGACGCCCGCCTGTCCGGTGCCGAGCTGGCCAGGGTGCTGCGCGCGCTGGAGGAAGTCGTCGGCCCGTTGACCGTGATGGTCGAGGCGCGCGACGAGCCCGACGCGCCGCTGTGGGGCGATCCCGATCCGGCCTGGCGCTACCCCGACCTCTTCGAGCCGCGCAGCCGCCGGGAGTGCCTGTCCGGCGACGTGTTCAAGGCGTTCGCCCGCAGGCCCGACCACGACGTCGACGCGCTGCTGGCGGCCGCCGCCCGGATCGTCCCGCCCGAGGTGGCCACGGTGACCCAGGCGGGTCTCGGCTTCATCGAGATCCTGCCGCCCGGCGTCGACAAGGCGACCGGACTCGCGGTGGTCGCCCAAACGCTCGGCGTCGACCCGGCCGACGTGCTGGTCTTCGGCGACATGCCCAACGACCTGCCGATGTTCGCCTGGGCCGGATGGGGACGGGTGGCCGTGGCGAACGCCCACCCGGCGGTCCGCGCGGCAGCCGACGAGATCACCGGGTCCAACGACGACGACGGGGTGGCCCGCTACCTCGACCGGTTGCTGTCGCCAACCACGACGCCCAAACCGGAATGAACGCGGCAACCATTCGATGCTGATCGCGACCGACCTCGACGGGACCCTGCTCCGCAGCGACAAGACGATCAGCGACCGTACGGCCGACGCACTGGAACGCACCGTGGCGCTCGGCACACCGGTGGTCCTCGTCACCGGCCGGCCGATCCGCTGGCTCCCGCTGGTGTACGACCAGCTGCGTTCACCGCTGCCCGCCGTGTGCGCCAACGGAGCGGTCGTCTACGACCCGGTCGCCGACCGGGTGTTGCGCGCGGACCCGCTGGAGCCGTCCGTGCTGGCGGAGATCGCCAAGCGGCTGCGCGAGGCCGAGCCCGGCGTACGGCTGGCGGTGGAGATCGCCGACGGCCGCGAGATGGTTCACGAGGCCGACTACCCCCGCGAATGGGACATCGACCACACCGGCATCCGGGCGGTGGCCACTCCCGACGAGATCGCCGCGCTGCCGGCGGTCAAGCTGCTCGTGCGGGCCGGCAAGCGCGATCCGGACACGTTCGCGGCGGTGGTGGGTCGGACCCTCGGCGACCTCGCGGAGGCGACCCACTCGTCGTACTCCGGGCTCGTCGAGGTATCCGCCGCGGGCGTGACCAAGGCCGCCGGCCTCGCCTGGCTCTGCGAGCGGGCCGGCGTGGCGGCCGACGAGGTCGTCGCGTTCGGCGATATGCCCAACGACGTGGCCATGCTCGCGTGGGCCGGCCGGGCCGTCGCGGTCGGCAACGCCCACGCGGCGGTCAAGGAGGTCGCCGGCGAGGTCGTCGCTTCCAACGACGACGACGGCGTGGCCACCTATCTGGAACGCCATTTCCTGCCCTAGCGACCGACGTCCCGCCCGAGCCGGGCGAGGTGCGCCCACGGCCGCAACGGCGGTCGGTCCGCGTCCGAGCGGAACGAGGACTAGAGATACTGGCCGGTGCGGTTGGTGCCGTCGCCGGGCTGGCCGGGCTGGCCGGGCATGCCGGGAACCACGCCGGGAATGCTGCCGGGCGGCAGGGCGGGCCGGCCGCTGCGCATCTGCTCGAGCTGCGCCCGTGCCGCCATCTGCTGTGCGACGAGGGCCGCCTGGATGCCGTGGAACAGGCCCTCCAGCCAGCCGACCAGCTGCGCCTGCGCCACCCGCAGCTCGCTCTCGCTGGGCGTCGCGTCTTCCGAGAAGGGCAGTGACAGCCGCTCGAGCTCCTCGCGCAGCTCGGGCGCCAGGCCGTCCTCGAGCTCGACGATCGACCGCTGGTGGATCTCGCGGAGCCGGTTGCGGCTCGCCTCGTCGAGTGGCGCCGCACGCACCTCCTCCAGCAGCTGCTTGATCATGCTGCCGATCCGCATGACCTTGGCCGGCTGCTCGATCAGCGCGCCCGGGTCTTCCGGTTCGCGCTCCGGATCCGTCTCGACCGTGCCGACCGGCCGGCCGTCCGGCCCGACGACCACCACGGTTCCCGTCCGACGGGCGCCTTCAGGGTTTTCGTCGCTGTTGCGGGGTGCGTCGGTCATGCCATCCATCTTCCCGCAGGGCTTCGACCCACACGCGGCGGCCCCGCTACGGTCACCGCATGGCGCGCGACGTGTTGGACCGGCCGGCCCGGCCGCCGGACGCGACCGTGCGCTACGGCGAGCACCCCGACCAGCTGGCCGACGTTCGGCTGCCGGCGGCGCCGCGCGGGCTCCCGCTCGTTGTCGTGCTGCACGGCGGCTTCTGGCGGTCGGAGTGGGACCGCGGGCACACCGGCCCGCTCGCGGCGGCGCTGGCCGCGGCGGGTCATCCGGTGGCACAGCTGGAGTACCGGCGCACCGGCACGCCGGGCGGCGGGTGGCCGGGCACGTTCGACGACGTGGCCGCCGGCATCGCGGCGCTGCCCGGCCTCCTGGCCGACCTCGGCGTCGCGGTCGGCCGTCCGGTGCTCCTCGGGCACTCGGCGGGCGGCCACCTCGCGCTGTGGTACGCGACGACGACGGCGCCGGCGGCGCGGGGGGTCGTGGCGCTGGCGCCGGTCGCCGACCTCACCGAGGCGTACCGTCTCGATCTCGACGGCGGCGCCGTGGCTGCACTGCTGGGCGGTGGCCCGCGGGAGTGGCCGGAGCGGTACGCGGCCGTGGACCCGGTGGTGCGACGGCCACCGGCATTACCTACCGTCATTATCCACGGCGATCGGGACCGTCAGGTTCCGGTCGAGTTGAGCCGCCGGTACGCCGCCGCGGCGGCCCGGGCCGGTGGGCCGGTCGACCTGGTTGAGCTGCCCGGCGTCGACCACTTTGCCTTGATCGACCCGCTCGCGCCGGCGTGGGCCGAGGTGACGGCTGCGTTGCAGCTCGCCGGTCGATGATCACTTTCCATTGACGCAGCGTCGTGGAGCAGGTAGAACGCGGTGGGGCGGGCCGCAGGCCCGGTCCCGCCGGGTAAAAGGAGCCAGCACGTGTCGCACATCGATCGCCGCCAGGCGCTGAAGCTGTTCGCGGCGCTCGGCGCGGCCGGGCTGACCGCCGCGTGCAACCGGAGCAGCGGCGTGGAGACCGCCACCCCGGCCGCCCGCAACCAGATCCGAATCGGGATGATCGCGCCACAGACGGGCGGCGACAAGCCGATCGGCGACGATATCGTGCGCGGCTTCCGACTCTTCCTCGACCTCAACGGCGGCCAGATCGGCGGCCACCCGGTCGAGCTGGTCGTCGCCGACGAGGGCGACTCGGTCGACACCGGCAAGGCGGCTCTCGACGGGCTTCTCAAGCAGGGCGTACTGGCGCTGACCGGCGTGGTCAACTCGGACGTGATGGCCGCGATCCGCGACACGGTGGAGCAGGCGCGGGTGCCACTCATCGGGTCCAATGCCTCGCCCAGCGCGATGCAGGGCGTGGTCTACATCTGGCGTACGTCCTATGTGAACACCGAGCCGGGCCTCGCGCTCGGCCCGTACGTCGCGCGGCAGATCGGCGCCGACGGCAGGGTCGGCATCATCGCACCCAACTACGAGGCCGGCCACGACTCCGTGGACGGCTTCCGCACCGGCTTCGGGAAGACCGATCCACGGCTGCTCCCTCCGGTGTGGACGGAGTTCACGACCGCGCCGACCCGTACATTCTTCCGCGAGAAGATCGACCAGATGCGCGCCGCCAAGCCGACGGTGATCTACTGCTTCTACGCCGGCCTGCCCGCGGTGGAATTCCTCAAGCAGCTGTGGGAGGACGGATACCGCGGCTACATCTACGCACCCGGCTTCCTGACCGAGGGCACGGTGCTCGACGAGTTCGAGCACGAGGCCGACAACGTCTACACCGCGCTGAACTACTCGCCCGACCTGGACAACGCGGCCAACCGGCAGTTCGCGACCGCGTTCCGCAACACGTACAACGCGACGCCGACGACGTACGCGGTCGCCTCGTACGACGCGGCCCAGGTCCTGCAGGCCGCGTTGCGCCTGACGCCCGGCAACCCGACGTCGGCGGCGGTCAACCAGGCGCTCGGCAGGATCGGGCAGATCGACAGCCCGCGCGGCGGTTGGCAGCTCAACCAGACGCGCACGCCGCAGCAGCGCTGGTACCTGCGCCAGGTGCAGAAGGACGGCCCGGTGCTCGCCAACGTGCTGCTGAGCGAGCTGGCGACCCTGGGTTAGGGCGCAGCTCGGCCACGCAGCACTTCACACTGCCGCCGCCCTTCTTGAGCTCGCCGAGCTCGACGAGCATGGGCGTATACCCGGCCGCGGCGACCTTCGCCGCCATGGCGGTGGCCTCGGCGTTGAGCACCACGTGCCGGCCGTCGCCGAGCAGGTTGAGCCCGAACGAGAGCGCGTCGGCCTCGTCGGCGATCACGGCGGTGGGGAAGAGCCGCGCGAGGACGCGCTGCGACGCCGGCGAGAACGCGCCGGGGTAGTAGGCGATGTTCTCGTCGTCGAGCGCCGCGAGAGCCACGTCGAGGTGGTAGAAGCGTGGGTCGACGAGGTGCAGCGAGATCACCGGCCGGGCCAGCGCCTCCTGCGCCTGCCGGTGAGCGGCCGGGTCGGTCCGGAACCCGTACCCGGCGAGGATCAGCCCGCCATGCGCGGCCGGGACGTACGCGAAGTCGCCCTCGCCCTCGTTCGTCTCGGTCGGCTCGACGAAGTGCCAGCCCTCCCGGTCGTAGAAGGCGCGGTGGACGACCGCCTCCGCCGCGCGCTGCGGGAAGCGGAACCGGGCGCCGTACGCGGTGCCGTCGACCACGAAGGCGCCGTTGGCCGCGTAGACCATGTCCGGCAGGCCGTCCTCGGGCGGGAGCACGTGGCCGCGGTGTCCCAGGGCGACGAGCACCTCGCGCAGCCGTTCCCACTGCTTGACCGCGAGCTCGGCGTCGATCGGCACGGTGGTGTCCATCCACGGGTTGATCGCGTACTCGACCGCGAACCGCTGCGGCGGGCACATCAGATATGTCCGCTTTCGCGCTATACGAAGGTCCGTCACGATGACCAAGGGTAGGTACGCTCGAGGAGTTCCTACAGCCGAATTTCTTGTCCGGAAGAGGCGAATCGTTGCAGATCGACGGGGTTGACCAGCGGATCATTGCGTCATTGGTCGCCGATGCGCGCGCCTCGTACGCCGAGATCGGCGCCCGCGTCTCGCTGTCGGCACCCGCGGTGAAGCGGCGGGTCGACCGGCTCCGCGCCGCGGGCGTGCTCCGCGGGTTCACCGCGGTCGTCGACCCGGCGGCCGTCGGGTGGACGACGGAGGCGTTCGTCGAGCTCTACTGCACGGGACGCACCACGCCGGCGCAGCTCACCGTGGCCACCCGTCGGCATCCCGAGGTGGTCGGCGCCTACACGGTCTCCGGCGAGGCCGACGCGCTCGTGCACCTGCGCGCGGCCGACATCGCGCACCTCGAGCAGGCGCTCGAACGGCTGCGCGCGGAGCCGTTCGTCACCTCCACCCGCAGCATGATCGTGCTGTCCCGGCTCGTCGACACCCCGCAGGCGGTAACGGCGCCGAGCTGAGTGCCGTCGCGCGGGAACGCGACCGCCCGTTGTCACGTCCAAGCCGGCATGACATCAGTCCGCCGCTGGTCGGTCGCCCTCGGCGCGGCCGCGCTGTTGCTGCTCTCGGGCTGCACGGGCGACGCGGCGCCGGCCAGGCCCGCGCCGAAGCAGGACCCCGGCGTCCCGTCGGGCCGGTTCGCGCTCGTCGCGTTCGACTCCTGCGCCGACGCGCTGTCGGCACTCAAGAAGGCCGCGGCCGACGCGGTCGGACCGTACGGCTTCGGCGGAGGCGCGATCCCACTGTCGGCCCGGGAAGCCGGGCCCCAGGCCGGAGGCGCGGTCGCCGACCGAGCCGCGGCGGTCCCGAACGCCAGCACGCCGGAGTACTCCGGCACCAACACGCACGAGGCCGGCGTCGACGAGCCCGACATCGTGAAGACGGACGGGCGCCGGATCGTCACGGTCGGCGCCGGCGTGCTGCGCGTGGTCGACGCGGCCACCCGGCGGGAGACCGGCTCGCTGCGGCTGTCCGCCGACGACTCGGCGCGGTGGAAATGGGCGCAGTGGAACCTGTTGCTCTCCGGCGACCGCGCCCTGGTCTTCTCGCCGATCCTCGACGTCGCGCTCCGCGGCGGAGTCGTCGACAAACCCGCCGGGCCCTCGATGCCTGACGTCCAAACGCGCCTGCTGCTGATCGACCTCGCGCCGGCCATCCCGAAGCTGGTCGACACGTACACCGTCGACGGCAGCCTGGTCGACGCCCGCCAGATCAGCGGCACCGCCCGGGTGGTCATCCGGTCGGTCCCGCGCCTCGAGTTCCCGATGCCGGCTGGCGACGACCGGCGCACCGACGCGCAGCGGGTCGCCGACAACCGCCGGGTCATCGAAAAGTCCACCATGGAGCAGTGGCTGCCACGATGGTCGACCGACCGCGCCACAGGGCAGGTGGGCTGCGAACGCGTGAGCCGACCCGCGGTGTACTCGGGAACGTCGCTGCTGACGGTGCTGTCGTTCGACCTGGACGCCGCGGCGTTCTCCGACGGCGACCCGACGACGCTCGCGGCCGACGGCGAGATCGTCTACAGCAACGGCACCAGCCTCTATGTCACCAACGACCAGCGCTGGCGGATGGACGTGTGGACCGGGCGCGGCATCGCCTTGCGCCCGCAGGACTCGGACACCGAGATCTTCCGGTTCGACATCTCCCGGCCGGGTACCCCGCGGTTCGCCGCCTCCGGCAAGGTGCCGGGCTGGATCATCAACCAATATGCGCGGTCCGAATGGGACGGTTACCTGCGCGTCGCGACGACGAGCGGCGAGCCGTGGGGCGGCGAGGACCGCACGCCCACGACGTCGGCGGTGTACGTGGTGCGCACCAGCGACCTCACCGGGACTGGCAAGCTGGGCGGTCTGGGCAAGGGCGAGCGCATCTATGCCGTCCGGTTCGTCGGCACCACGGGCTACGTCGTGACGTTCCGCCAGACCGACCCGCTGTACACGGTCGACCTGTCCGACCCGGCGCACCCGCGCGCGGCCGGTGAGCTGAAGATCACCGGCTACTCGGCGTACCTGCACCCGGCCGACGGTGGACGGCTCATCGGCATCGGACAGGAGGCGTCCGCACAGGGTCGCGTCCAGGGCACCCAGGTGTCGCTGTTCGACGTCCACGACCTGGCCAACCCCAAGCGGCTCGCGCAGCGCCAGGTCTCCGACAGCCAGTCGGCGGCCGAGTACGACCCGCACGCCTTCCTCTACTGGCCGGCGACGCAGCTGGTGGTGGTGCCGGTGATGAGTTACAAGGGCGGCTACCCGGATACCAAGGCCCTGGTGCTGCGGCTGGGCGCCGACCGCATCACCGATGTCGGCACCGTCTCCCATCCCGGGGCGAGCCGGACGGACGGCATGCCGTACGGCCAGATCCAGCGCTCGATGATGATCGGCGACACCCTGTGGACCCTGTCGACCGAGGGGCTGCAGGCCAACGACCCGGCGTCGCTCGCGAAGCTGGCCTGGGTGCCACTCTGACACCCCCGCGCGTTGCGACGAGCCCGAGCTTCGACCCCGTGGGTGGGGGCTAGAGGTACATGCCGGTGCGGTGCTCGCCGGGGTCGCGGCCGGTCGGCTTGTCGCCCTCGACGAAGAACCGCTTGCCGCCGAACTCGCCGTGCAGCCGGTCGTCGAGCTCGTCGGCGAGGCCGGTCATGACCTGCACCGCGAGCATGAGGTGGGTGGCCTGGAAGTTGCGCCCGAACACCGGGATGGAAGCCCACACCGTGTCGTTGGTGCAGTACAGCCGGCCGATCGGCATCCGGTTGGTGAGCTCGCTCAGCTTCACGTACAGCTGCTCGGTCGGCTCGACCTCGGTGAGCACGGGTGAGAAGACGTCGACGAGCGGCGGGTTGTCGCGGACCCGGACGAAGACCATCGCCGAGCCGGCGCGGATGCCGATGTCGCCGTCGGAGTCGACCTGGAGCTTGTCGGGCTCGGACTTCATCATGGCGGCGATCACGGTCCGTACCTTGTCGTCGAGTCCGTGGCCGTCGGGCTGCTCGCCGTTCCCCGCGGCCTGGCCGCTGCTGGCCGCCCGGCTGGCGGCGACCGCCCGCTCCAGGTCGAGGTCGAGGTCACCCGCGGGACCCACGTCGGCCCGGGCGGTGCCGATCGGGTCGACGGAGATCGGCTCGTCGTCGGCGTCGCGGACCAGGTAGACGAGGAACGCCGGGTGCGGCGCGCCGTACACGTCGCGCATGGTGCGGGAGACCGTGGTCGCGACCTTGGTGGCGTCGGTGGTGGGCGCGCGCAGACCGAACTGGTTGCCGGAGTCCGGCACGACGCCGGGCGGCGACCAGCCGAGCGCGACCAGGTCGGCGACGGCGGCGCGATCCATCCGGTAGCCCTCGGGCAGCGAGGCGTTGCCGACCGCCGCGGCGCTGAGCTGGCCTGGCTCGGTGACGGCCAGCTCGACGGAGTAGACGGCGTCGCCGGTGCCGGTGGCCGTGGGGTCGAGGGTCAGCTCGATGCGGCCGCCGGACGGCAGGTCGCGGACGCGGTCGGCCAGTGCGCGGGCGAACTCGCGCCACGCGTCGGTCACCTTGCTGCGGAGGTCGGCCGTGCTCGGCTCGTCGAGCAGGATCCCGCCCTCGTCCGCCGTACCGTCTGGGGTCGCTGACGTCATGATCGCCTCCGTCCGTCAGCCACACCCTACCCACGGCCGGAGAGGCCGTGATGAGCCGGATCCTGACAGTTTCGGGCTCGCGACCCTTCTGTCCGGATCTGATTTGTCCCGTACCCGATACGCATCTGTCCCGCATTCGTTACAGCTTTGTCCGGCCGCGAACCCACGACAGGGAGCGTCATGAGCCTCATCCAAGACGACCGCTACCGCCAGGCCGAGTGGCTGCTGCAGCAGGGCGAGCATGCGCGGGCGGCCGCCTTGCTGGAGCTCAATGTGGACGACGCCCCGCGTGGCGCGCAGTCGCTCTACCTGCTCGGCATCACCCGGCTGCTGCAGCACCGGCTCGACGAGGCACGGGTGCTGATCGACCGGGCGTTCGAGGTGCGGCGCTGGCTGCGCGACGTGCCCGGCTCGGTCGTCGACGTCGACCGTGCCGCCCGGCTCGCGTCCGTCACCCTCCCGGACTGGGTATGGCCCCGCTACGAGGTCGAGCGCAAGGCGTTCGCCGCGGTCGGGCTGACGCTGCCGACCGTCGTGCGGTCCCGGCTGTCCCACGCCGACGTGATCTTCGTACAGGTCGGCGCGCACGGCGACGACCCGCTGCACGCGTTCGTGGCCGAGTACGACTGGTCCGGGCTCTGCGTCGAGCCGTTGCCGAACGCGTACGAACGGCTGATCGTGCGGTATGCCAACAACCACCGCGTCCGGCTCGCCAACGTCGCCGTCGACGAAGACGTGCCGCCCGGCCCGTCGGTCACGGGGACCGAGTTCGTGCGGTTCAGCGCCTTGTGCGCGTCGTACGCCGTGCCGCGGATCGACTTCCTGCAGATCGCCACCCAGGGCGACGACTACCTGGTGCTGCGCTCGGTCGACTTCACCCGCTACCGGCCGGCCGTGATCAACATGGAGATGATCTGCCTGCCGCTGGCCGAGCGGGTTTTGAGCTTCGCGCTGCTGCGCCAGCACGGGTACGCGTACCGCTTCGACGGAAAGGACCTGTTGGCGGTGGACCGGTGCGTCTTCGACGACGACCTGTGCGTGGTCGACCGTACGCACGGCACCCTGCTGCCGGCCCCGCCGGCGTCACCGGCGGGCATCCCCCGGCGCGGACTGGGTCTGGCGGGCCTGCGGGCCCGCTTCCTGCGCCGCGCCCTGGCCGGCCGCGAGACCGCCGCGGCGCCGCTCGACCATTCCGTCCCGGACGAGCTGTCGGTGCGCTGACGCCGCTTCGGGCCGGTGCGGCGCGCCGGGGCTCGGGCAGCACCGCCGCCCCGCCCACCCGACCGCTCGCTCGCCGGTGGCGGTCGGCCCCATGGCGTCGGGTGGCACTGCAAAAGGCCGCAGCTCCACCCGGCCACGCCCCCCTCTGCGCCCCAGGCGACCCAGGCCCGGCGGCCGGCGGCGGAGTCGTGGCCGGGTGCGGCGGCCGGTCCGGCTTTGCGGCGACGAACCCGACGCCGTACTCGGTCGGGGTCAGTCGTTCGGTAGTGCGGCGCTCAAGGCGGTGAGCCGCGCGGCGGTTTCGGCCGGGTCGGCGCCCCGACCGGCGGCGACGCCCAGCAGGTAGGCGGTCACCGGGGCGGCGGTGCGTTCGACGTTGTGGGCGACGTCGCGGGCCAGGTCGAGGACGAGCCGCGTGTCGACCGCCTGCGGCTCGATGCCGAGCTCGGCGCAGGCGGCGCTCACCCAGTCGGCGAGTGTGCTCATCGTGCCTCCTCCTCATCGGCGTCGCCGGCCCATCGGCGAGCCTTCCGCAGGTCGTCGTCGGTGTCGCAGTCGAACCACGGCGGCGGCCCCGCATCCGACCACGCCACCTCGGCAACGGCGAGCCGCTCGACCACGGCGCGCATCGCCGCCCCGGCGAGCTCGCCGCCCCGCGCCGCAGCGACCGCGTCCAGGGCGTGCCGCAGGGCAACGGCGCGCCAGACGCCACAGAGCAGCTGCCGGCGTCCGTCGGCGTCGACGAACAGCGCACCGTCGACCATGGACAGCGTCGCCCGGAGCGCCGCCATCGCGTCCGTGGTGAGCATCGGCAGGTCGGCCGCGAGCACCGCCACGGAACGGACCGCGTTTGGCACCAACGCCAGCCCGGCTGCGACCGCAGCGACCGGCCCACCGCCGGGCGGTCGTTCCGTGGTAGCGCGCACGCCGATCGGCAACCCGAGCGTCGACGGCGGGCCGACCACGATCCGCGGCTCGGCGTCGGCCACCGCGTCGAGCACGCGTGCCAGCATCGTCCGGCCGCCGACCCGCCGGGCCGGCTTGTCCGCGCCACCCAGTCGCCGGCCGGCGCCGCCGGCCAGCACGATCGCCGCGAAGTCAGCCATGACCGGGCCAGGCTATCGGCATCGCCGGCCATATTCGGTTGTCAGACGGTTTGTCGGTCACCACCTCCGGGAGATCGGCCGCGAGGGCGCAGGATGGATGCATGGGACGTGTGACGGACCGGCGCATGGTGGTGCGGATCGACACCTCGACGGGCGGGGGCGGGGCCACGCGGCGGTCGGACACCCTGTCCGCGGAGGAACCGCTCGAGATCCGGGTCGGCCCGGCCGGTCCGGAGCAGCGACGCCCGCTCGCCGTCACGATGCGCACGCCGGGCGACGACATCGACCTGGCGCTCGGCTTCCTCTTCACCGAGGGCGTCATCCGCGACGCCGACGACGTCGCCACCGTCCAGCTGTGCGCGGGCACGGACGCTCCGAACACGTACAACGTGGTGGACGTCGTGCTCGGGCCCGATGTGCCGCCTCCCGACACCGACCCGACACGCGCCTTCTACACCACCAGCTCATGCGGCGTGTGCGGCAAGGCGAGCATCGACGCCATCCGCACCCGGTCGCTGTTCGCCCTCGGGGCCGACGAGATCGTCGTCAAGGCACACGTGCTTTCCGCGCTGCCGGACCGGCTGCGCGGCGCGCAGAAGGCGTTCGACCGCACGGGCGGCCTGCACGCCGCCGGCATCTTCACCGCCGACGGCGAGCCGGTGCTCGTGCGTGAGGACGTCGGTCGCCACAACGCGGTCGACAAGGTGATCGGCCGGGCGGTCCGCGAAGGTCGCCTGCCCCTGACGGGACACGTGCTGCTGGTCTCCGGGCGGGCCAGCTTCGAGCTGACCCAGAAGGCGTGGATGGCCGGCGTCCCGGTGCTCGCGGCGGTGTCGGCGCCCAGCACGCTCGCCGTCGATCTCGCGACCGAAGCCGGGATGACACTCGTGGGCTTCCTGCGCGGCACGACGATGAACGTCTACACCGGCTACGACCGCGTCGCACTCTGACCACCCCGCTTCCGGCGGCGCCGGCCGGCCCGACGGGCCCGCCTGCGGCGGATGGACCGCTCCCACTCCGCGGGCGACAGGCACTGGTCGAGGACCTGTTCCATCAGCAAGGCCATCGTGTAATCAGGCTCGCAGTGCAGCGCCCGCTCGACTGCGGCCACGGCAAGCACGCCATGCCCGGCCTGCCAGGCGGCGAACGACAGCAGCCCCGCCGGCGCCGCGGCAAGCTCCGGGTCGACCCGGCGCAGCACGTCGGTCCACAGCCTGACCTGCCGCTCGTCGGCGTCCATCCGCACCCACGCGTGATCGCGGACCGGCACGCTCGTAAGGAGGACTGCCAGCCACGCGACCTGGTCATCGGTGAGGCTCTCGCCCCGCTCGCACCGGGCGAACGCGGTGTCCACCGCCTCCCGGCCGGCCAGCAACAGAGCCCTCGACCGCCGCGCGTGGCCGCCCATCTCGCCGGTCAGCCCCCGCCGGATGCCCGGCCGCACCCACCGCGCCGGCGCCGACGACCCCAGTCCGATCAACGATGCCAACTCATGGCTGACGACCTTCCCGACCTCGCCCCCGGCCGCCTCGTGAGAGGTCACGCGATCGTCGGAAACCGCGGTGGCGCCCTGGTCGCGTCTCAGGTCGCCGACCCCGGCGTCACCGCAGCCGGCAGATGGGCCCGCCGGGCCTTCCGGCCCGGACGTCCCTTGTTGGGTCGAGTCAGGTGCCTCGAGGTCGCCGCGACCCCAGATCCCCGACCGCCCGGGCGCGCGGGCGGCGCCGGACGAGGCTGCCGGGTCGCCGCGGGAATCGGCCGCCGAACGAGGTGCGCGGACGCCGCGGGGTGCCGCGGCTGAGGAGTCGAGCAGGAGGCGCAGGCGCCGCTCGGCTCGGCGCGTTGCCGCAGCCATCGCCATCCGCGCCGGGCCGGTCACCGGGGCGATCTGGCGGACCACGGCCTCGCGGTCGGTGAGGGCGACCTGACCCGCGAAGACGGCCGCCGCCGCGGCGGGAGCCGCCGTGGTGTCGAACGGCGTGCCGGAAGGCGGACAGCAGGACGGGTCGGCGCAGACGTAGCTCCAGTAGCGCCCGTCCTCTACCCGGAGGGCGTCGAGGACCTCCAGACGCGTGCCGACCAGCGCGTCGCGCACCGCGTCGACGGCGGCGGTCACGCGGGCCGCCGCCCCGTAGCCGACCAGCAGGACGGCGTCGGCGCGCTCGCGGACCAGGAGCGCCACGAAACGGGCGGCCACCGCACCCGCCGGCAGAGACGGGCCCGGCAGGTCACCGCGCGCGGCGAAGGCGATCACGCCTCGGTGCAGCGCGACCGCGACGATGCTGTCGGCCGGGTGGAAGCCCAGCAGGTAGGGGACACACGCCAGAAGGTCGGCGCAGCTGCGCAGCCGTATCCGGGATCCGGTCGAGGACGTCATGCCGCCGAGGGTGACGGGTGGCGCACAGGCACGGCACCACCCAAAACGGAGACTGTGGACGACACGCCGAGTTGTCCACAGGCGACCCGGGTCAGGACCGGAACCGCAGGCCCATCAGGTCGACCTCGGCCGGGGAGTCGGATGAACCCGGGCGCAGCTCCATCGACAGCTCGACGGCCGTCAGGACGTCGTAGCCGGCCGCGTGGAGGGCGCGCAAGGCCGAGAGGTTGCGCGACTCCGGATTGATCGTCAGCCGGGACAGGGAGCGCCGGCGGGCTTGGCCGGCCACGTGATCGAGCAGCGCCCGCCCGACGCCCTGACGCCGGTGGGCCGCGGCCACGACCACGGGATACACCTCGCCGATCCGGCCGGACATGATCAGACCGACCATGCCCACGACGCCGGCCGCCGGCGAGTCGGCGACCCAGAGTCCCGACAGGTCCAGCCTGGTCAGGTACTCCTCGAACGCGGCCCCAGGGTCGGCCGAGCCCGACCCGGAACCTGTCGACGACCCGTACAACGACTGGTGCTCCGACACCAGCTCCACCCAGAGCTCACGCGCCGCGGCGTGGTCGGACGGCCGATAGGAACGGATGGCTGCGTCGGTCATGGGTACTGCTTACCCTGTCGCCGCCGCGGCGCACGGGGAACCCGCCCGGGAATCCGCGACGCGATAGGTTCCGCCCATGGACCTGGCCTACCTCCGGGCACACCCGCACCAGCTGCCGACCTTCCTGACCCACCAGCGGATCAGGGAGACGCCGGTGCCCGGAGGCAGCATCTCCAAGGCGTCCCGCCTCACGCTCGACGACGGCGCCGACGTGTTCACCAAGAGCTGGCCCGCGGGCGACCAGGCACCGACGGGCTTCTTCGCCGCCGAGGCCAACGGCCTCGACTGGTTGCGCATCGCCGGCGGGCCTCCGCTGCCCGAGGTCATCGTCGCGCTGCCGACCATGATCGCGCTCGAATGGGTCGAGCCCGGCGAGCCGACGGCGGCCGCCGCGGAAGGGTTCGGCCGCGCCCTCGCCGCCATGCACCGGAGCACCGCCGGCGCGTACGGCGCGGACTGGCCCGGCTTCATCGGATCGTTGCCCCAGGACAACACGCCGTCCACCGAGCCCTGGTCGACCTGGTTCGCCGAACGCCGCCTGCAGCCCTACCTCGAGGCGTCGACCGACAACGCAGCGCTCGACACCGACACGATCGCCAAGGTCATCAAGATCCGGGAGCGGATCGAGCAGTACGGCGGCGCCGAGCCGCCCGCTCGCATCCACGGTGATATGTGGCCGGGCAACCTGCTGTGGGGCGCCGACGGCCGGGCCTGGCTCGTCGACCCCGCCGCCCACGGCGGACACCGCGAGACCGACCTCGCCCAGCTGGCGCTCTTCGGCGGCGTACCCCACCTGGACCGCATCCTGGCCGCCTACCAGGAGGTCCATCCGCTGGGCGTTGGCTGGCGGGCCCGGGTGCCGGTACACCAGCTGCACCTCATGCTGGTGCACACCGCCCTGTTCGGCGCCGCCTACCGCGAGGCGGTCCGGGCGACCGCGACCAGCGCCTTGCGCCGCCGATCGGATACCGTCGGATGGTGACCATGTCCGTGGTGCGTCCCGTCCTCGCCGACCGGTTCGGTCGCGTGGCCACAGACCTGCGGGTGTCGCTCACCGACCGGTGCAACCTGCGCTGCAGCTACTGCATGCCGGCCGAGGGCCTGGCCTGGTTGCCGCGCGAGGAAACCCTCACCGACGACGAGGTCGTCCGGCTGGTCCGGATCGCCGTAGAGCGCCTGGGGGTCACCGAGGTGCGGTTCACCGGGGGCGAGCCGCTGACCCGCCGCGGCCTGCTCGACATCGTCGCCGGCGCGAGCCGCCTCCGCCCCCGGCCGCGCCTGTCGATCACCACGAACGGCATCGGCCTCGCCCGGCTCGCCGCGCCCCTGCGTGACGCCGGCCTCGATCGGGCGAACGTCTCGCTCGACACGGTCAACCGGGCCCGGTTCGCCCAGCTGACCCGCCGCGACCGGCTCAACGACGTGCTGGCCGGGCTCGAGGCGGCGGCCGCGGCCGGACTGACCCCGGTGAAGCTCAACTCCGTGCTGATGCGCGGGGTCAACGACGACGATGCGCCGGCGCTGCTGCGGTTCGCCCTCGCCCACCGCTACGAGCTGCGGTTCATCGAGCAGATGCCGCTCGACGCCCAGCACTCCTGGAACCGCGCGGCGATGGTCACCGCCGAGGAGATCCTGGGCGCGCTCCGCACGCGGTTCACCCTGCTGCCGGACCCGGCCGAG
>DATDJX010000506.1:0-13241 GCA_036520275.1 Asanoa sp. | reverse complement strand
CTGCGGGTTCAGGAGGCGACCGGCCCGCTCTTGCTGGATTCGGTCGTCGGCTACGTGGGCTCCCGCCGGATTCTGCTGGTGCTGGACAGCTTCGAGCAGGTCATCGGCGCGGCGTCTGTGGTGGCCCGGCTCGTTGCGGGGACGACGCGCCTGACCGTGCTGGTGACCAGCCGCGAGCCGTTGCACCTGACCGGCGAGCGGGTGTTCGAGGTGCCGCCCCTCGACGTGCCGACCTGGTCCGACGGCATCGACGCCGCGCGGCGCTCCGACTCGGTGCAGCTGTTCGTCGATCGGGCCGTCGCGGCGGGAGCACACCTGCGGCTCGATTCCGCCGAGGTGCACACCATCGCGGAGATCTGCCACCGTCTCGATGGCCTCCCGCTGGCCATCGAGTTGGCCGCTTCACGGGCGAGGATGCTCGACCTCGACGACCTTCTGCGGCGGCTGGACGCGAGCCTTGTCACGCTCACCGGCGGGGCCCGGGACCTACCCACGCGCCAGCGGACGCTGAACTCGGCGATCGCGTGGAGCTATGACCTGCTCGACGACCCGGACAGGAGGCTCCTCGGGCGCCTTGGGGTGTTCGAGGGGAGCTTCGCGCTGGACGCCGCGGAGGCAATCTGCGGTGCCGACGGGGTCCCTTCCGTGTTCGACGGAATCTCCTCCCTTGTGGACAAGGCACTGCTGCGTCCCGACCACGCAAGACCGGGACAGCCTCGGTTCGCCATGCTCCAGGTCGTCCGCGAGTACGCGATACAGCGGCTGTCGGCCACCGGCGAGGCGGACCGGCTGCGCGAGCGGCACGCCGAGTTCTACCGACGGCTGACGGCCGAAGCCGGTGCGCGGCTCAAGCATGGCGGGATGCGGTCGGTCGTCGAGCAATACATCGCCGACCAGGGCAACGGTCGCGCCGCCGTGCAATGGTTCCTCGACACCGGCGACGGCGACTCCGCGGCGCGAATGGGGTTGTCGATCTGGCCCATGCTGTTCACCCAGGGGCTGCTCACCGAGGGCCACGAGGCGATGGAACGGGCGCTCGAAACCGGGCTGACGCTGACCGAGGACAACCGCGCCAACGCTCGGCTGGTACTCGGACTGATGGCGTTCGGCCGCGGCGACTACGACAGAGCGGCAGCCGTGCTTCAGCCGGCGTACGAGCGGTACGTCCAACGTGGCGATGAGAGCGGCGCGGCCACCGCGTCCGTTCCCCTTGGTGTCATCGCCGCCGTGCGCACGCCGGGCGAGGGCGAGGGTCTGCTGCACGGAGCCGTCGACGGATTCCGCCGGCTGGACGACCGCTGGGGCCTGACGTTCGCGCTACTCGCCCTCGGCACAACGCTCGCGACCGGGAATCGCGAAGGCGACGCGATCGCGCCGCTCGAGGAAGGCGCGCAGGTCGCCCGTCAGATCCAGGATGATGTCCTGCTGAGCAACGCGCTCATCGGCCTCGGCTGGGCCCGCCTGAGGCTGGGGGAGGTCGCGGCGGCCGGGGAACAGCTCGACGAAGCACTCGACCTGTCGGTGACCTTCGGCAGTCGGGAGACGATTGCCCGGGCGCTGGACGCGGTCGCGGCACTGGCCGAAAAGACAGGAGACGCCAGTCGCGGCGCGACCCTTTTCGGCGCGGCCGAGGGCGTTCGGGGCGCTCTGCGCGCCGACGTCTGGGAAATCGACCGGGCGAGCCATGCCGAAACGGCGCAGCGCCTCCGCGCGCGACTCGGCGACGAGTCGTACCAGCGACTGTCCGGCAGGGGCGCGTCGCTCGCCCTGGACGAGGTTCTGCACCTCGCGTCCGCCCGCTGACGCGACCGGCGCCTGCACGACGCTTCGCGTCCGGGAGCGCCCCCGACGGTGCCCGGCGAAGGCGACAGCCGGGCGGACGCCGCGCCTCCAGAACGGCCGATACGGAGCCGACATCCCCCGTCACCCTGTCGGCTTCCGCATCGGTCCGTCGCTGGTGGCGCGACCACCGCACCCACTGTCACCAGCGGCGGCACAGGTGCGGCACAGAAACGTCCTCGGTTCGGGCCTTGGCCGCGCCGGACCCGTTCGCTACACTCCGGCCTCGGACGCCGCCACGACGGCATGATGTACGCGGCACGCTCCGCAACCGTCCGCCGACCCGGCCGTCACAGACAGTCGGGAGGGGCCCGTGGAATTCCGGGTGCTGGGCCCTCTCGAGGTCCGCTCCGGCGGGCGCTTGATCGATGTCGGCGGCGCCCGGCAGCGCCGCATCCTGGCCGCCCTGCTATTGCACGCCAACCGCGCCGTGAGCCTGTCCCGCTTGGTGGAGGTGGCCTGGGACCACGACCCACCTGCCACCGCCCGCCGGCAGGTGCAAAACCGGGTGGCCGCGCTGCGCAGGGTGCTCACACCGGCCGGCGGCTTCATCGATGCCCACGACGCCGGCTACGTGTTGCGGGTGGATCCGCCGGCGCTGGATGCGGTGGCCTTCGACAGGCTCGTCGAGCGGGGCCGCGCGACAGCGGACCCGAGGCTGCTGCGCGAGGCGCTGCTGCTCTGGCGAGGTCCGGCATTGTCGGGGCTCGGCGGGACCCTCCTGGAGCGCGAGGCCATCGGGCTGGAGGAAAGCCGACTCGCGGCCCAGGAGGACTGCCTGGAGCTCGAGCTGGCCGAGGCGGCCCACGCCCGCATCGTGGCCGAGCTGGGCACCCTGGTGGCCGAGCATCCGCTGCGCGAACGGTTGGTGGGCCTCCTGATGGTGGCGCTCTACCGCTGCGGCCGGCAGGCGGACGCCCTGTTGGCATACGCCGGGCTGGCCGGCCGACTGGCGGAGGAGCTGGGCATCGACCCGAGTCCCGATCTGCGCCGGCTGCACGAGGCGGTGCTGCGCGAGGACTCCTCGTTGGCGTTGCCGACGCCGCCCGTCAAGGCGGCGAGCGGTGCGGTTCCGCCGTCCCAACTGCCGGCCGACGTCTACGGATTCACCGGACGCACGGGCGAGCTGGCCAGGCTGGACCGCTTGCTCTGCGACGGACAGACCGAACGTGCCGTCGTCGTATCGGTCGTCTCGGGCACGGCTGGCGTCGGGAAGACCGCGTTGGCCGTGCATTGGGCGCACCAGGTCCGGGACACGTACAGCGACGGCCAGCTGTACGTGAACCTGCGCGGGCACGCGCCCGATACCCCCTTGCGTCCGATCGACGCGGTGACCTCGCTGTTGCGTGGTCTCGGCGTGGCGGCCGAGCGGATCCCGCCGGAGCTTGACGACGCAGCCGCCCTCTATCGCAGCCTCCTGGCCGATCGGCGGGTCGTCGTGCTGCTGGACGACGCCGCCAACGCCGAACAGGTTCGTCCCCTTCTGCCCGGCGGCGCGGACAACCTCGTGCTCATCACCAGCCGGGACACCTTGGCCGGGCTGGTCGCCCGCGACGGTGCCCGCCGGATCACCCTGGCGACGCTAAACCCGCAGGAGGCGTACGCGCTGCTCGCCCGCACCGTCGGCGCCGAGCGGGTCGCCGCCCATCCCGCTGCCACCGCGGAGCTGGCGAGACTGTGCGCCTACCTGCCACTGGCCCTGCGGATCGCCGCGGCGACCATCGCCGACGGCGCCAGCATGGCCGACCACGCGGCGCGCCTGGCCGACGGCAACCGGCTCGCCGTGCTATCGGTCGAGGGCGACGACCAGACCGCGGTGCGAGCCGTCTTCGCGCTGTCGTACCGAACCCTGAGCGAGCCGGCGCGCCGGATGTTCCGGCTGCTCGGACTCGTGCCCGGGCCGGAGGTGACCGTCGACGCGGCCGCCTCCCTGACCGCACGCGACCCGGCGGAGGCACGCCAGCTCCTCGGTCAGCTCGTCGCGGGGCACCTCATCGAGCCCCTTTCCCAAGGCCGGTACACGTATCACGACCTGCTGCGCCTGTACGCCATCGAACGCGCGCACGGTGACGAGACCCAAGCCCAGCGGCGGGCGGCGCGCGGACGTCTGCTGGACCATTACCTCCACACCGCCGCCGCCGGCGCACTGCTGCTCTTCCCCCAGCGCGACGCGCTCACCCTCCGCCCGCCCGGCCGCGGCACGGTACTGACCGACCTGGCCGATCGCCGGGAGGCGCTCGACTGGTTCTCCGCGAACCGACCCGCCTTGATCGCGGCCGTGTCCGTCGCCGCCGACGCCGGCATGGACGAGCACGCCTGGCAGCTGCCGTGGAACCTCGCCGATTTCCTCTACCGGCAGGGACACTGGCACGACCTCGTGACGACGCAACAGACCGCGGTGGCAGCCGCACAACGCCTCGACGACCCCGCCGGGCTCGCCCGCGCTCTCCGGGGACTGGCCAACGGGTATGTCCGGCTGGGACGCTTCGCCGACGGTGAGCGGCACCTGACCCGCGCGCTCGAGCTGTTCGCCGAGGCGGCGGACCAGACCAGTCAGGCCCGCGGGCACCTCGACTACGTCGCCCTGCTCGATCGTCTCGGGCTGCACGAGCGCGCGATCGGCCAGGCGAAACGGGCTCTGGAGCTTTCCCGCGCCTCGGGATACCGGACCGGTCAGGCCCGCGCGCTCAGCTCAACGGGGTGGAGCAGCGGCAGGCTCGGCGACTACCGCACGGCGATCGCCTTCTGCGAACAGGCGCTGGAGCTGCAACGCGAACTCGGTGACCGGTACGGCGAGGCGGAGACGTCCGGCGCCCTCGCGTTCGCCCATCACCAACTGGGTGAGCTTCGCCGCGCCGCAGAGTACTACCGGCGCGCCGCGGCCCTTTACCGCGAGAGCGGCAGCCGTGGCGGCGAGGCCGTGTCGTACGCCGGGCTGGGCGACATCCACCACGCCGCCGGCAGGTTCGAATCGGCACGCGACACATGGATCCTCGCCCTGCCCGTTCTGGACCAGCTCGGGCACCCGCTCGCGGCCGAGGTGCGTCAGAAGCTCGACCTGCTGAGGCCCGCCGCGGTCGGCTGAACCAGCCACATGCGGGCTCCTCGACCGGGTACTGATCCACGCGGGCAGGGGTACGGCCTACGCCACCGCGCCGTTGCGACCGTCCAGGTACGCCGCGGCCTGCAGGGCGAACAATTCCGCGTACAGGCCGCCGAGGGCCATCAGCTGCTCGTGGTCCCCGGACTCGACGACCTGGCCACCGTCGAGCACGTAGATCCGGTCGGCCGACCTGACGCTGGAGAACCGGTGCGAGATCAGCAGGACGGTACGCCCGGAGAGCAGCGACCGGACGCGGTCGAAGAGCTCCTGCTCGGCGCGGGGGTCCAGGGCCGCGGTCGGCTCGTCCAGCACGATGAAGGGCGCCCGCCGGTAGAAGGCCCGGGCCAGCGCCATCCGCTGCCACTGGCCGACCGACAGGTCGGTGCCGCCGCGGAACTCCGGTCCGAGCATCGTCGCGTACCCCTCGGGCAGCTCCTCGATGAACCGGTCGGCGCCGGCCTGCGTGGCGGCGCCCCGGATCCCGGCGACGTCGTCGACGGCCTCTACCCGGCCGAGCGCGATGTTGTCGCTCGCGGTCAGGTGGAAGCGCTCGAAGTCCTGGAAGATCACCGCCACCTGGCGGCGCAGCTCGTCGGGGTCCACCGTGGACACGTCGACGCCATCCCAGCGGATCTCCCCGGAGTCTGGCCGGTACAGCCCGGCGAGCAGCTTGGCCAACGTGGTCTTTCCCGACCCGTTCTCGCCGACCAGGGCGATGATCTCACCGGCCGATACCTCCATCGACACCGCGCGCAGGGCCGGTTCGTCGCCTGTCGGGTAGGTGAACGTCACCTCAGAGACGCTGAGCCGGGAGAAGCCGGCCGGTGCCTCGCCCCGCGGACGGGTCTTCTCCACCTCCGGCAGCATCTCCGTGAAGACCAGGTAGTCGTCCAGGTAGCGGCCCGCCTCCGAGAGCGCGCCCAACGACCAGCCGGCCTGTGCGAGCCGGGAGCCGACGATCGCGATTGCGGCCACCGCGATACCGGCCGACGCCAGCGGTAACGTACCGCGCAACGCCAGCCAGGCCACCAGCAGCAGGGTGGCGAGCAGGACCAGGCCGATCACCAGGTTCGCGCCGATCGAGACGACGATCTGTCTGCGGGCGACCCCGCGCAGCTCCGCGATGCGTTCCGCGTAAAGCTGGTCGTACCGCCGCCGCAGGTACCCGGCCAGGCCGAACGCGCGGACCTCCTTGGCCGCCACCCGGTCCTGGAGCAGGCGGGCGAGGTACGCGCGCTGGCGGTCCCGCGCGGTCATCTTCCAGAAGAACTCGTGGAACGCGGCCCCACGGCGGGACGCCGCGAACGCCGCCGGAATGACCATCAGCGCGAGCACCGGGATCAGCACGGGGGCGACCGCGATGAGCGCGACCATGCCGGCGGCCACCCCGACGACCGCCTGGACGAGGCCGGACAGGCCGAACACCATGTTCAACGTCTGGGGTCCGCTGGCCTGCATCCGCTGCACCCGGTTGTGGAACTCGGGCGTGTCGAACGTCGCGAGGTCCACCGCGGCGGTCACGTCGAGAACCTGGCCCTGCACCCGGCGGCTGACGAGCTCGCCGAGGATCTGCTGGCGCTCGCGCTGCAGCGCGTTCGTGGCGAACTGGACGGCCGTGACGAGGGACATAGCCAGCGCCCACGGGAGCACCGCCGCCAGCGAGGCGCCCGTGCTGACCCCCTCGAGCAGGGCGGAGAGGGCGGCCTGCCCGAGCAGCAGCAGGCCGAGCGTGCCGAACCCGCCGATCACGAGCAGCCCGGTCGACGCGATCAGGTCGGTGCGGCCCGCGGCCCACGCGATGCGCACGGCCTGCCACACCAGCCGCGGGATCCGGCGCACCGACAACCGGGCCGGCCCCTCCTCGTCGTTCAGCTCGAACACGACCACGAGGCCCAGTGTGGCTCGCGGGCGCCAGCGGACGCGAGCGACTATCGACCATGGAACCCGTCCGCGCCGACGTCACCGCGACTCGCCGCAGCGACGACCCCCCTCCCCCCGCGGCGCTTCGGTCCGGCCGGACCGCACCGGCTCCGTTGCACGGTCCATCGTCCTGTTTGGACGCTGCACCGGTCGCGCTCGCTGAGGAAGATGGCCGACGATGCACGACACGGCGGATGCGAGGCAGGGCGTCGGCCGGTCGATGCCACCCCGCGCGCTGGCGGCGACGGTGCCGGGTCGGATGTACTGAGGGGGTGAAGCCGACCGCGCGTAGCCCGGTGATGGTGGGCCGCCACGAGCAACTGGCAACGGTGGACGGCCTGCTCGATCGGCTGGTCGACGGCCGGGGTGGTGTCGTTCTTGCGCTGGGCGAGGCGGGCATCGGCAAGTCGCGCCTGGCGGCGGAGCTCGCCGGTCACGCGCACCCGCGAGGGATCGTCGTGCTGCACGGCCGGTCGGTCGAGGGTGGCGGCACGTTTCGCGCCATCGCGGAGGCGATGGCGGGCGGGCTGCGTGACATTCGTCTGGCGGACGACGAGGATCTGCGACCGTACCGCGCTGCCCTGTCCCGAGTGGTCCCCGGCTGGGCAAGGCCGGACGACGGTCCGCCGTCGGGGGCCAGCCTCACCGTGGTGCTCGGTGAGGGCCTGCTGAGGCTGCTTCGCCGGATCGGCGGCCCTGCGGGCTGCCTCGTCGTGCTGGAGGACCTGCAGTGGTCGGATGCCGACACGGTGGCGCTGCTTGAGTACCTGGCCGGCGCGGCGAGCACCTGGCCGGTCCTCGTCGCCGCCACTGCCCGGGACGACCCGTTGCCGGCCGGCGTCGGTCGCCTTGCGGCCCTCACCGAGGTGACCACCGTGCGGCTGGGCCGGCTCGCCCCGGACGAGGTGGTCGATCTTGCGCAGCGGTGCGCGGGCGTCTGCGCCTTGCCGGACGCGGTGCGGCGCTTCCTGGTGGACAGGTCCGACGGGCTGCCGTTCCTCGTGGAGGAGCTGCTGGCCGGCATCCGCACCGCCGGAACGTCGGTCACCGGCGCCGTCGCGGATCTCGGCGTTCCGCCCACCTTCGCGGATCTCGTCGCGCGGCGGCTGGCCGGGCTCAGGTCCGACCACGGTCAGGTCGTGGAGGCGGCGGCCATGCTCGGCGCCGATCCCGACCACGTGCTGCTCGCCGCCGTCACGGGCTGGAGCGAGTCGACGGTGGTCGACGCGCTGCGTGCCGCGACGGGTGCGCACCTGATGATGGCGGCGGCGGACGAGGTGCGGTGGCGACATGCCCTGACCCGCGACGCGGTGCTCGCCACCGTTCTCGCGCCCCGCCGCGTCATCCTCGCCCGTCGTGCGGCGGCGGCGTTGCAGCGTCGAGGCGAACCAGACGATGACATGCGCGCGGCCGAGCTGCTGGCGGCGGCCGGAGACCGGCGGCGCTCGGCCGACATCTATCTGCGGCTGACCCGCCGCGACATTGCCGCCGGCGCGCTGGGCAGCGCCCAGGCGCTGCTGGAACGGGCGGCCGGGGTTCCGTCGGCCCGCGTGGCTGTCGCCGTCGAACGGGTCCGGGTCCTGGCTCTGCGCGGCGAGCCGGCGGCTGCGCTGGACGTCGGCGCCGGCGTGGTCGACCAGGTGGTCGGGCAGGGCCATGCCGCGCTGTGCTTTGGGTTGGCACGGGCGGCGGTAGGCGCGAGCCGATGGGCGGAGGCGCAGCGCTACGTCGAGCGCGCCGGCCGGCCGGAAGACCCGGTGTCGTGGGTGCTCGCCGCGGATGCCGCGTTCGGCGCCGGGGAGCTGGATCGGGCCGTCGAGCTCGCCCGCGGTGCTGTGGAGCGGGCCGACCCGTCGGATCCCGCGGTAGGGCCGCCGCCGGCGGCGGGTTCCGAGATGTTGTGCGAGGCGTTGACGGTCCTCGGCCGGTGTGCCATGCGCCGCGATCCGGTCGCCGCGCGCGCCGCCTTCGCCCGGGCGGCGCAGATCGCCGCCGAGCACGGTTGGCGCCCTCGCCGGGTGACGGCGCTCATGGGTGTCGGCACCATCGACTCGTACGACGAGCTGGATCCGCCGGCGCTGCGGGAGACGCGCGCGCTGGCGATTGACACCGGGATGCTCGCCGTGGCGATCTCGATCGATCTGATGGAGATCGAACGGACGGTCCGTGTCGCCGGTCCGATCGCCGCGGAGCCGGCCGCCCGGCGCAACGCCGAGCAGGCGGCGCGGCTGCGGCTGCCGCGGGCACACACGATGGCCGACCTGTTCGTGGCGGCCGCGAGGGCGATGGCCGGCGACCTCGCCGGGATGGAGCGCACCATCGCGGCGGCGACCGCGCGGCCGCACGCCTCCACCGAGGTCGTGGGGGGCGTGTCGCTCGTGCGTGCCCTACCGCACCTGCTGTCGCACGACCTGGCAGCGGCGACCGGTCTGCTGGACGCAGCCGTGGCCGCGCTGGGCGCCGATGACACCAGCGCTCCCGGCGCGGTGTGGGGGCGGCCTGCAGTACGCGGACGCCGTGGCCGCTGGGCGGATGGGGCGCCGCGAGGTAACCGACGCCCTGATGTCGGCAGCCGACCAGACGTTGGCGGGACAGCATTGGTGGCGTCGGCTGCTGCGACTACACGCCCTCGAGGCGGCCGTCGCCGACGGTTGGGGCAACCCCGTCGCCGGTCTCCGCGTCGACCTGGAGGCATTCGAACGTGCCGGCGAAGACGGTTTCGCCCGGACCTGCCGGGACCTGCTCCGCCGGGCCGGGGCGCCGGTGCGGCGGGGCCGCGGTACCAGCGTCGTACCGGCGGACCTGCGCGGACTCGGCGTCACGACGAGGGAGATGGATGTCCTGGTCCTGCTCGCCCAGGGGCTGACCAACCGGGAGATCGCCGCCCGGTTGGTGATCTCCCCGCGCACCGTCGACACCCACGTCGCCAACCTGCTCGCCAAGACCGGCACGAGCAGGCGGGCCAACCTGCGCGCCCTGGCCGCCGAGCGGCGCTAACTCGGTAGAAACGACGGATCCATGGCGGGCTTGTCCGGACGCACGCTGCGGTGACCAGATGGGTTATCGGCTAAAGGATGCGACCATGGACACCGACGCGACCGTCGACCGGAGCAAGGATCACTGGCGCGGGTACCCGCAGGTTGACTGCGTCGGCGCCTACGTGTGGATAGGGGAGCGACTCGCCCACACGGCGGCCGGCACCCGAGTGGTCGCCCGTAACGTCGAGCGTGGACCGGCACGCACGGACGCGTGACCGGGGCCTCGACCTCGGTTTGCGCTGTGCCGCGGTGGCCGCCGTACGGACACCCGGACCGGCGCCCTTCGTCCGGGGCATCCCCGCCGATCGGCTGGATTCGTCGCCGAGATGTGACGGATCGCGGGAACGCTGATCACAATGAGCCGACGGCTCGCGGAAACGTCGTGCGCCGACGGAACTGCGCCAGGGAGGGCACCATGTCGCATCGGGGTGCTGCACGGGCCGTCGCCGTCTTGCTGCTGGTCGCGGTGGCGCTGGCGCCGGTCGCGTCGACGACAGCCGAGGCCGTGCAGGTGCCGACCGGGTTCGCCGAGCAGGTGGCCTTCTCCGGCCTGACCGAGCCGACGGAGCTGGAGTTCGCCCCCGACGGTCGGGTGTTCGTCGCGGAGAAGGGCGGCCGGATCAAGGTATTCGACAACCTGGCCGACCCTACGGCGACCGTGTTCGCGGACCTGTCGGCCAACGTGCACAACCAGTGGGACCGCGGCCTGCTCGGCATGGCGTTGCCGGCGGACTTCGGACCCGCGGACCCGTGGGTGTACGTGCTGTACGCGTACGACGCGCCGCCGGGGCAGACCGCGCCGTACTACCAGGACAACTGCTCGAGCGTGCCGGGCGGCGCCAACGGCGGCAACTGCATCATCACCGGGCGGCTGTCGAAGTTGCAGGCGGCCGGCAACGTGATGACCGGATCCGAGCAGGTCCTCATCCAGGATTGGTGTCAGCAGTTCCCCAGCCACTCGATCGGCGACCTGGAGTTCGGGACGGACGGCTTGCTGTACGTCACCGGCGGCGACGGCGCCAGCTTCAACGGCGTCGACTACGGGCAGCTCGGAAATCCGATCAACCCGTGCGGCGATCCCCCGGGCGGCACGATGACCCCGCCGCTGGCGGCCGGTGGTGCGCTGCGCTCGCAGGACCTGCGCACCGGCGGCGATCCGGTCGCGCTGAACGGCGCGCTGCTGCGTCTGGACCCGGTCACCGGAGACGGCGCGCCCGGCAACCCGCTGATCGCATCGTCGGACGCCAACGCCCGCCGGATCCTCGCCGAGGGCCTGCGCAACCCGTTCCGGCTGACCATGCGCCCGGGCACGAACGAGGCGTGGATCTCCGAGACCGGCTGGAGCACGTGGGAGGAGGTCAACCGCTACCAACCGGCGGGCGCGGTGACCAACTTCGGCTGGCCGTGCTACGAGGGGTCGCTGGCGCAGGCCGGCTACCGCGCCGCGAACCTGTCGATCTGCGAGAACCTGTACGCCGCGGGCACCGGCGCGGTCACCGCCCCGTACGTGGCGTGGAACCACGCGAGCACGCTCGTGACCGGCGAGGCGTGCCCGACCGGCAGCTCGTCGTCGACCGGCGTCGCGTTCTACCCGGCCGGCGGCGGGCCGTACCCCGCGGCGTACAACGGCGCCGTGTTCTTCGCCGACTACTCGCGCAACTGCATCTGGGCCATGCTGCCGTCCACCGCCGGCGGCGACCCAAACACGGACAACGTCGTCACCTTCGGCTCGGCGGCGGCCAGCCCGGTGGATCTGGAGCTCGGGCCCGGCAACGAGCTGTACTACGTGGACCTGGGGGGCACCGTCCGCCGGATCCGGTACTACCCCGGAAACCGGCCGCCCACCGCGGCGATCTCCGCCGCGCCCACCGGCGGTTCCACCCCGCTGACCGTGTCCTTCGCCGCGACCGGCTCCACCGACCCGGATCCGGCCGACCAGGGCCGGCTGAGCTACGCGTGGGACTTCACCAACGACGGCACCACCGACTCCACCGCCGCCTCCCCCACCTTCACCTACACCACCGCCGGCAGCTACACCGCCAGGCTGACCGTCACCGACACGCTCGGCGCCACCGACACCGCCGCGGTCGCCATCACGCCGGGCAACAGCGCACCGACCGCGGTGATCGACACGCCGGCCGCGGGCGCGACCTGGCGGGTCGGCGACGTCATCGCCTTCTCCGGCCATGCCACCGACCCGCAGCAGGGCACCCTGCCGGCCTCCGCCCTGAGCTGGCAGCTGGACATCATCCATTGCGCCACCCAGAGCAGCTGCCACCGCCACCCTGGGCAGACCTTCAACGGAGTGGCCAGCGGGTCGTTCGTCGCGCCCGACCACGACTACCCTTCGTACCTCGAACTCTCGCTGATCGCGACCGACGCCGACGGGCTGACCAGCACGGTGACCCGCCGGCTCGACCCGAGGACCGTCGACCTCACCTTCGCCACCAAGCCGGGCGCCATGCAACTCGTCGTCGGCGGCGATGCCTACCGCACCGCGCCGTTCACGGTCACCGTGATCCAGGGAGCCACCGTGACCCTCAGCGCGCCGACGCCGCAGAACAAGAACAAGCGGACGTACAGGTTCGTCGCCTGGTCCGACGGCGGCGCCCAGACCCACACCGTCACCGCACCCACCGGAGCGACGACCTACACCGCGACCTACAAGTAAGCAGGCGGGACGCCGGCGCGTCGTGATGCGCTGCCGTCACGGTCGCCCGACGGCGGCGATGCCGGCGCCCAGCCTGGTCAGCGCCCGGGAGGTTGGCCGTACCCGCATCGGTGGCCGGCCCCGGCCCTGCGCTATCCTCGCGCGGCGTCGAGGGGCGCTGTGCCAGGTAGAGCAGGACCGCGCGGACCCGGCGGTGTGACTCGCCCTCCTCGGTGAGGCCCAACTTGGCGAAGATCGAGTTGTTGTGCCGCTGCACGGCCCGGATGGTGACGAAGAGCCGGTCGGCGATGGCCGCGTTGTTCGCACCGGTCGCCATCTCCGCCAGCACGTCGCGCTCGCGCGCGGTGAGATGGCGGAGGGGTCCTCCGGTGCGCGTGCGGGCGGCGAGCATCGACTCGACGATCTTCGGGTCGATCACCGAGCCACCACCGGAGACCGCTCGCACGGCGTCGGCCAGCTGGCCCGGCTGCGCGACACGTTCCTTCAACAGGTAGGCGCGGCGCGCTACGCCATCCTGAAGCAGGGCGTGCGCGTGAGCCGGGTCGTCGTACTGGCTCCTGCGGATGTTCCTCGCCGGCGCGCTCGGTGGTCCCAACGTCTATCGTGGCCGGGACATCCGCTCCGCACACGCGCCGCTGCGGATCACCAGGGAAGCGTGGGACCGGACGGT
>DATDJX010000505.1:0-4382 GCA_036520275.1 Asanoa sp. | reverse complement strand
GCGGCCGTGGCTGCGCCGTACACAACGACCGACTGGAGTCAGATGGCCAAGCTGACATAAGCGGCGATCGCCTCCCTTGACGGGTACGTCGAGGACGAGGAGGGCAAGTTCGACTGGGCGATGCCGGACGAGGAGGTGCATGCGTTCGTCAACGACCTCGAGCGGGCGATCGGCACCTACCTGTACGGGCGCCGCATGTACGAGACGATGGTGTTCTGGGAGACGGCGAGCACCCAGGCCGACGAGCCGCCGGTGTTCTACGACTATGCCGAGATCTGGAGGACGGCCGAGAAGGTCGTGTACTCCCGGACGCTTCAGACGACATCCAGCGCGAGGACGCGGATCGAGCGCGAGTTCGATCCAGACGCCGTCCTGCGGCTCAAGGAATCCTCGAGGGCCGACATCGCGGTCGGGGGTTCCGAGCTCGCTGGCCAGGCGATCGGCGCGGGGCTGGTCGACGAGTGCCATCTGTTCTTGTTCCCGGTCGTGGTGGGAGGCGGCAAGCGCGCCCTGCCGGACGACGTCCGCGCGCGACTCGAGCTTCTCGACGAGCGCCGGTTCCGAAGCGGCGTCGTTCACCTCCACCACCGCGTATGCGTCTGACCGGGCCGGCAGTGCGACGCCAGGCCAAGACCCGCACCGGGGTGAACCCATGCTGACTCAGGTGGCCGACGGCGTCTGGGTCCGGCAGAGCGAGTGGGTCTGGACCAACTCCATCGCGGTGCACGCGGAGGATGGGTTGATCCTGATCGATCCCGGCATCGATGGCTCCGAGTTGCACCAACTCGCCGATGACGTGGACGGGCTCGGCATCCCGGTGGTCGCCGGGTTCTCCACCCATCCCCACTGGGACCACCTGCTCTGGCACCCCCGGTTCGGCGACGTGCCGCGCTACGCCACCCACGCCGGAGCGCAAGCTGCCGGCAAAGCCCGAGAGCGGGCGCAGAAGATGGCGGCGCAGAGCGCGTCGGGCATCCCTCTCGAGCTGATCGCACTCGTCACCCCGCTGCCCGCGGACCGCGGACCCATGCCGGGCGAGATCATCGAGCATCAGGCGCACGCCATCGGCCACGCCGCGATCCTCCTCGCAGACCGTGGCGTCCTGCTCGCCGGCGACATGCTCTCCGACGTCCTGATCCCGCTCTTCGACCCTCGCCAAGACGATCAGGTGAGCGCCTACGAGACGGCACTCGACCGGCTGGACGAGGCCGCCAGGCACGTCGACGCCGTGGTCCCCGGCCACGGCGCCGTCGCCGAGGGTCCCGAGGTGGCGGCCCGCCTCGCCGCCGATCGCGCCTACATCGACGCGCTGCGACAAGGAGAGGAACCGGTCGACGCGCGTCTGGGACCGCATGCGGACTGGCTCTCCGGCCCCCACCAGTCGAACCTGGAGCAGGCCCGAGGGCGGTAGGTCGTCTGACGGCTCGGGGGACACGCAACTCGCGCGCGAGCGGGCGCAGCCTCGCTACGCCAGACTGAGCCGCGAGTCGCTCGTCTGGACGCGCCGGGGTGCAGCGCTAAGGTGCCGAGCAGCAGCGGCGCGACGGAACCGCGCCAGCCCCAGCGAGTGGAGGACGTGAGGATGATCGTTCGTGTTGGCGGGTGCTCGAGGGCGGCCTTGGTGGTGGCGGTTACCGGCGTGGTGGCGCTCGCCAGCGGGTCGGAGGCGTCGGCCAGCGCGGCGTGCGGCGCGAGCGGAGTGTCCTCGGCCGCGGGGTCGACGCAGAGGTGCACGTACACCGCGACCGGCGAGGACACGTTCGCCGTGCCGGCGGGCGTGACCAGCGTGGACGTGGAGACCATCGGCGGCGCGGGTGGCCGCGGCGGCGACACGACCGGTGGGGTGGGTGGCGTCGGCGCGCGAGTGTCGGCGACGCTGGCCGTCATCGCCGGGACCACGCTGTACGTCGAGGTGGGTGCCGACGGTGCCGACGGCGGGGTCGGGAGCGTGTGCGCGGCCGGATCCGGCGGCGCGAGCGACGGTGGCGACGGCGGCCCGGGGCGGTGCTTCACAGCCGGCGGTGGTGGTGGCGGGGGTTCGTCCGACGTGCGCAGCACTCCGTACGCCGCCGGCGGCCTCATCGGCGCGCCCGGCGACCCGCGCCTCCTCGTCGCGGGAGGCGGTGGTGGCGGCGGCGGCTCGGTGTTCGGCGGCCCGCGGGCGGGAGGCGCAGGCGGCGATTCGGGTGGCTCCGGGGGCGGCGGCGCCGGCGACGGCGGCGACGCTGGTGGGTGCGCCGGCGGGTTCGGCGACAGCGGTTCCGGCGAGGCTGGCGGGGAGGGGCAGCTTGGTGCGGGCGGCGGCGCAGGCGGCGGGCCAGCGTGCCCGCCGGCCGCCCAGCTGGGTGCCGCGGGGACGCCGAGCGGCGGAGGCACGGGCGGCGACGGGGATTCGGCGAACGGCCCCGGCGGCGGGGGCGGCGGAGGCGGCTTCATCGGTGGCGGCGGGGGCGGCGCGCTCGTGCCCGACGGCGGCGGTGGTGGCGGCGGGGGATCTAGCTACGGTCCGGCGGGCGCGACCTTCGCCGCCGCGCTTCCGACGGACGCGCCGTCGGTGACGATCAGATACGTGATCGCCACGCCAGCGTCGCCCACGACGCCAAATGGTTCGCCCACGCCGACGCCGACCCCCACGGCCACGCGCGCCTGCACGAGCCGCCGCCAGTTCGTCGTGCACCTCCATCTGCGGGGACGGCGCATGGCCTCGGCGACGTTGAACGGCGCGCGGGTGGTGGCGAAGCGACGCGGTGCGGACGCGACGGTCGCGATCGACCTGCGCGGCAGGCCGAAGTCGACCTACCGCCTCGTTGTGAGGCTCAGCGGTGGCCACCGGCCGATCACGCGAACGTACAGGACCTGTGTGCCGAATCAACGCGAACGTCCGTGACGTCCCGCTGGGGTGCCACATGACGGACGTTCGCGCGGTGGGCCACGTCAGCTAGGAAGCGCCTGACTGCAATCTCAATCCGCTACTTCGCGTCGCGGGGATACCGTTCCTTGATGGCGAAGCGCGACCGAGACCTCGTCTACTCCACCTCCGACGGCGACCTGCGCCGTGCGCGAGACCCTCGCAGGGTCATCCGCTCGGACGGCGGTCGGGTGAAGGTTCGTCGCGAGGTCGCCGGCCGCCGCGGCAAAGGCGTCACGACGATCTCGAACGTCGCGCTCGACGAGGATGGTCTCCGTCAGCTCGCGGGCAAGCTCAAGAAGCGCTGTGGGGTCGGCGGCTCGGTCAAGGACGGCGTGATCGAGTTGCAGGGTGACCACCGCGACGTGGTCATGGACGTGCTCCGTGCCGAGGGCTACGACGCGGTGCGGGCCGGCGGGTAGATCAGCTCGCGCGGGAACCGGGCGAGCGACTCGCCGCCGTCGGCCGTCACCGCGACCGTCTCGCTGAAGACGTAGCCCCCGGCGATCACCGTCTTGGTCGTATCTTCACACCGGCCCAGATCAACCAGGAGATATGACTCAGAGAATGTCGATCGTCATCGTCGGAGCCGGCCCTAACCTTGGCGCGGCCGTCGCGCGGCGCTTCGGGCGCGAGGGATTCGCCGTCGGCCTGATCTCCCGCAACGCCGACAAGCTCGACGCGATGGCCGCAGACCTCGCCAAGGAGGACATCAGGGCGGCCGGTGCGCCGGCCGACATCCGCGACGCCGCCGCGCTGTCGGCGGCGATCACCTCCCTCGCCGACCAGCTGGGCCCCGTCGAGGTGCTCGAGTACTCGCCGCTGCCGGCAAGCGAGTTCATGAAGCCGATCCTCGAGACGTCGGTCGAGGACGTCCGCGGCCCGCTCGAGTTCAGCGTCCTGGGCGCGGTTGCCGCGGCCACCACCGTCCTGGGGCCGATGCTCGACCGCGGCGCGGGCACGATCCTGTTCACCACCGGGGGCGCCGCCATCAACCCCTACCCGCTTCGTGCTGGGGTCGGGATCTCGTTCGCCGCCGAGGTCGCCTACGCGCGGATGCTCCACGACGAGCTCGCCGATCGCGGCATCCACGTCGCCCACACCGCGATCGGTGGGCGCATCGCCCCGGGCGAAGACCACGAGCCCGAAGACGTCGCCGAACTGCTGTGGCGCCACCACACCGAACGCAGCACGTTCCAGGTCCGGCTCGGCATCGACTGACGCCTCAGCGGGCGTCGCGTTGCCGAACGAGCCGCGCGACGATCTCCTCGAACACCGCGTCCGCCCGCGCGTGCAGCTCGTCGAGCGTGAGGAGCTGCACGGGATGCGCGATGTAGACCATGCGGTAGTCCGGCATCCCGAGCAGCCGCGCCTGCTCGAGCGCCTCGTCGAGGAACGGCTCGGTCGCCACCGCCGCCGTGGCGATTCCCAGCCGCTCGAGTCTGACCATGTCGTGCACACTGCACGACGTGCA
>DATDJX010000504.1:0-2591 GCA_036520275.1 Asanoa sp. | reverse complement strand
GACGTGCTCCAGCGGTGGGGTGCGCCGGCGCGCCTGCGGGTAGGGGAGGCGTGATGGAGCGCGAGACGCCGATCACGCCCGAGGACCCGGAGCTGCCGCCCGAGCCCCCGCCGCCCGGCAACGGCGACCCGGAGATCGACGACCAGCCGCTCGGCCCCCCGGCCGACCTCGACGAGGACGACGCCCCGCTCCCGGGGCTCCCAGAAAGCGAACCACCGCAGGCCGACTAGCCGCGCACATTCGTCCACGCCCGCGGCATCCGCCTCGAGCCGGTGTACAACGGGATGACGGATGGTGGCGACGCACTGGACGCGGAGGCTGGGAACAGCGCTGGCAGCGACGCTCGCGCTCGCCCTGTCCGCCGCCGTCCCGGCTGCCGCTGATCTGCCGCAACCGGTCGACACGGACACCTTCCAGGACGTCCCGCTGGCCAGCAACCTGGCGGCGCCAACCGCCGTCCGGTTCGTGCCGACGGCGCTCGGCAACCGCATGTTCGTCGCGCTCAAGAGCGGCGTCGTCCTCGCGTACGACGAGCCGAACGACCCGAACCCGATCCAGGTGCTCGACCTCACCACCGAGGTGCACGACTTCTGGGACCGCGGCCTGCTCGGGATGGCGCTCGCCCCCGGCTTCGACGAGAGCGGCGGCGACATGTACCTGCTCTACGCGCGCGATGCCGCGATCGGCGGGGCGCCGCCGCGGTGGGGCGACACGTGCCCCTCGCCGCCGGGCGCCGACGAGAACGGCTGCGTGATCTCCGGCAAGCTCGTCCGCGTCCACATCGGCCCGCTGGTCGCCCCGGACGCCCCGGTGCAGACGCTCATCCAGGACCAGTGGTGCCAGCAGTTCCCCAGCCACTCGGTCGGGACCGTGGCCTTCGGGCCCGACGGGATGCTCTACGTGAGCGCGGGGGAAGGCGCCAACTTCAACGGGCCGGACTGGGGCCAGTTCGGCTACCCGTCGGTCAACCCCTGCCACGATCCGTACGACGCCGCCCACCCGGAGCAGTCCGAGGGCGGTGCGCTGCGCGCGCAGGACGTACGCACCCCCGCCGATCCGACGGGCCTAAGCGGCGCGGTCATCAGGATCGATCCCGCGAGCGGCGCCCCGACCGACAACGCCCAGCGGATCGTCGCCTACGGCATGCGGAACCCGTTCCGGTTCACGTTCCGGCCGGGGACGAACGACATCTGGGTCGGCGACGTCGGCTGGACCGACGCCGAGGAGATCGACAAGATCACGCCGGGCGGCGCCGTGGAGAACCTCGGCTGGCCCTGCTACGAGGGCACGAACGTCAACGGCCCCTATTCGCAGCAGAGCCTGTGCGGCACGTCGCTGCCGCCCGGTCAGGTGACGATGCCGAAGTTCTCGTACCGGCACGCTGACGAGGTCGCCACCGGCGATCAGTGCGAGATCTGGGCCGGCTCGTCGATCTCCGGCCTCGCTTTCTATGAGAGCACCGGCAACTACCCGAGCCACTTCGACGGCGGGCTGTTCTTCACCGACTACGCCCGCAACTGCATCTGGTTCGCGCCGGCGGGCGCCGGCGGCGAGCCCGACTTCGGGAACATCGACGTGTTCGCGCGCGGCCCGGCGGGCGTCGGCCCCGTCGAGCTGCAGATCGGGCCGCACGGCAATCTGGTGTACGTCTTCCACGACCAGACGTTCGGCGAGATCCGCGAGATCCGGCCCGCCGACCAGCCGACGGCGAGGATCCAGGTCACCGACAACGGCAGCGGCGACTTCACGTTCGACGCGTCGGGCTCGACGCCGAGCACGGGCGCGACGTACGAGTGGGACTGGAACGGCGACAACACCTGGGACGCCACCGGCAGCCCGGTGCACCATGTCTTCGGCGGCCGGCAGGCGCCGACCGTGCGCCTACGCGTCACCTCGAACGGGCTCCAGGACACCACGAGCACCCGCGTGAGCGTGGGGAACGTCGTTCCCCACGACGCGACGATCACGAAGACGGGCGTGCCCGCTGCGTGGTCGGTCGGCGACCACCTGCGCTTCTCCGGCACGGCCATCGATGCCGACGACCAGAACCAGCTCACCTACACGTGGGTGCTCACGGTCCTGCACTGCCCGAACGGCGCCTGCCACAAGCACCCGGTGCAGACCGTCACCGGCCCGACCGCGGACTTCATCGCACCCTCGCACGAGTACCCCTCGCGCCTGCAGGTGAGCTTGAAGGCGACCGACACCCTCGGCTTCAGCAGCCCGCTGACCACCATCGAGTTGCAGCCGCTCGTGGTGACCTTCACCGCGCGGGCGACGCCGGCGCCGTTCGCGATCAGCCTGAACGGCGTCCCCGGGAACTCCGTGGCAAAGACGCTGATCGCTGGCACGGCGGCCACGCTCTCGACGACGACGCCGCAGGTCCTTAACGGCCAGGGCTATGACTTCGCGGGCTGGAGCGATGGCGACCGACGCCTCTCGCGCACGGTTGCGCCGCGCACCACCTCGACACTGACCGCGCGCTTTCTGAGGCGCGTCGCGTCGACGTCGCTCCCGGCCATCAGCGGCAGCGCGCGCACCGGCCACACGCTCACCGGTACGCCCGGCGGGTGGACGGGCGACGAGGTCAC
>DATDJX010000503.1:0-2642 GCA_036520275.1 Asanoa sp. | reverse complement strand
ACACCTCGCCGCTTCCCTCGATCCGGACAGTCCCCGAGGAGGCGGGATCCCACGTCGTGCCGCTGGGCGGCGACACCGTGCTGATGGCGGCTTCAGCGCCCCGCACGGTCGAGCTGCTCGCCGATGCCGGCCTCGACGTGGTCGCGGTCGACATCGGCGAGTTCGAGAAGATGGAGGGCTGCGTGACCTGCCTGTCGGTCCTGGTGGACCGCCAGGTCAGCGCATCCGCACCCTCCGGCTGACGGTGCTCTGGTTGCCGAGCGCGTCGGTCGCGTGCAGGACCACGCGGATACGCGCGCCCTTGCGCAGCGCGCGGCGGTAGCGCTTCGAGATTCGCACCACGACCCGAACGCTCTTGCCCGCGGCGGCCCGCTTCGCGGCCGCGCCCAGCGTCACGTCGCCGACCCGGCTCGCGAGCGCGCCCCGCTTCGCCCTCTTCAGCGTGCCGATCGCCTCGGCGCCGAGCTTGGCCGCCTCGTCGCTGGTCACGCGCAGGTCGATCAGCCCCTTCGCTCGGTTGCCGCGCACACGGCTCACCTTGAGGGCGGGCGCGGTGCGGTCGCCGCTGGTCCCGCTGGGAATCGGCGCGACCGCCACGGCCTCGCAGTCGAAGATGGAGTCGAGGCTGTCCGAGTGGCAGGTGTCCTCACCGCCGCCGGCGTCGGCGCGGTCGGCCGCTCCGTCAGCCGTCTCGATCGTGTCGTTTCCGTTGTAGGCCCGGATGTGGTCCGAGCCGCCGCGGCCGTCCACGGTGTCGTTGCCCGGCCCGGCCGACAGCGAGTTCGCGCCGTCGGTGCCGATCAGCACGTCGTTGCCGGCGCTGGTCTCGGCATCCTCGATCGAACGGACCGTCGCCGTCGTCGGCACGTGGTTCGTCCTGTTGACGGTGCCGGCCGCGAGGTCGATCACATAGTCGTCGGGACCCGCGTCGGGGCCGGACTCGATGCCCCCGACGCAATCGATCATGTCGAGGCCAGGCCCGCCGTCGTACGTCGCGCCGGCGCTGCCGAAGCACAGGAGGTCGTCGCTGCCCTCACCGCCCTCCAGCAGCTCGCCGTCCCCGGCGCCCGGATCCAGCCAGTCGTCGCCGGCCCCGCCGTGCAGGGCATCGACGTCGGCCTCGCCGCCGAGATAGTCGTCCCCGTCATCGCCGTAGATGTCGTCGTTGCCGGCGCCTCCGTCGACGCTGTCGTCGCCGGTGCCGCCCCGCAGGGCATCGTTGCCCTCATCGCCCGCGACGCGGTCCATGTGGCCGGGCACGCCCGAGTTCCCGAGGGCGTCGATCACGTCATTCCCCGGCCCTCCGAAGAGCAGGTCGTCGGCCTGATCGCTGCCGGTGATGCGGTCTTCTCCTTCGCCGCCGTTCACGATCCACTGCTGCGTCCCGTTCACGGTCGCCGTGTCACCGCCCTGGCCGGTGGTCGCCTCACCGGCGTACCACCCGTTTACGCCGAGCTTTGGATCTGTGCAGGTGAGGGTGTTCGGGGCGCTCAGGGCACAGATGTTCCCCGGATCGGCCATTGCCCCTGGATCGGCGATGCCCGTCTCCACGATGGTCACGGTGTGATCCGCGACGCTGCCGCTGAGGGTCGCGTCGTTCGCGTCCGCGCCGCCGAGGTACTCGATCACCTTGTGGTCGGTGCTGTCGTTGACGGTGACCGTGCCGGGAGCGGCATGCGCGGCGGCCGAGACGGCGAGCGAGGCGATGATTGCGATTGCGAGGGTGAGGGCGAGGCGCGTTTTCATGGGCGCCATGAAAGGCCGCGGCGCCAAATTGGCGGTTGGCGCCCGGTAAAGACGCGCCACGTGACGCATCTCACACCTGCCGCTTGAGCAGCGGCGCGCCGTCCGCCGTAGACCTTCACATGACGCGCAACACACTCATATTCCTGGTGGCCGCCGCGATGACGGCCCTGGTCGTGGCCGGCTGCGGCGGTGGCGATAATCAGGCCACCGCGGCATCCACCCAGTCCGGCGGCGGCTCGAAGACGATCAACGTGACCGACAACGGCGACCTCGGCAAGATCCTCACCGATTCGAAGGGGCGCACGATCTACCTGTTCGAGAAGGACACGAGCTCCAACAGCACCTGCTCGGGCGCGTGCGCGACCGACTGGCCACCGGTCACCACGACCGGGAAGCCGACGGCCGGCAGCGGCGTGACCGCCTCCATGGTCGGGACGACCACGCGATCGGACGGCACGAAGCAGGCGACCTACAACGGCCACCCGCTCTACCTGTACGTCGGCGACCAGAAGGCGGGCGACACGAACGGCCAGGCCGTCGACGCGTTCGGCGCGAAGTGGTACGCGCTCTCGCCGGCCGGCGACCGGGTGACGGCCACCGGCTCGGGCTCAGGGGGCAGCTATTCCTACTAGCGCGGGCCTACGTCCCTACAGCAGATCGGCGATCAGGCTCGCGGCGCGCGCGGCGCCGTCCGTCTCGACCGGCCGGTAATCGACCTGGCGCCCGATCTCGTCCGCGATCGCCGCGGCGATCGCGGACGGGCCGTCCGTCTCGAAGTTCATGCAGCGCCCGGCGCCGTACTGCTCCAGCCGGTGCCGCACGTGGAAGTTCTGCTCGAAGTGGTGGCGAAGCGGGAAGTAGAGGAAGGGGCGCCGGTTCGCCGTCAGCTCCATCGA
>DATDJX010000502.1:0-14539 GCA_036520275.1 Asanoa sp. | reverse complement strand
GGAAAGTCCTCCGGCGCCGGGTAGCGCGTGCCGTCGGGGAAGTAGACCCACGGCGTGTGCGGCATCAGCAGGTGCAGGAAGTGGACCGTGGGCTGCGGCGTCGGCGTCAGGTTGGCGAGGAACCTGGTGAACCGGGCCGGCTGGTTGTCGTCGAGCGAGTCCCAGCGGAACCTCGGGTCGCCGGGCGCCGCCTGCGACGTGGCCTCGGCGTGGGTGGTCTCCTCGTAGGAGGCCTCCGGGTCGCTGACCGCCTCGTCGCGCGGCGAGGCGATCTGCCGCATCAGGCCGGCCGTCCGGGACAGCACCGTGGTGAGACCGCCGCGCTGCCGCCTGGTGCGGTCGCATTCACTCGGCGGGCACAGCTGCGTGATGCTCTCCTGCACGTCGAGGTCGTAGAGACCGCCGAAGAGAGTGAACAGGTTGTCCGGGTAGGCCGAGTAGTGCGGAGCGACGTCGCCGCGGGGGTAGCGGCCGGTGAGCATCGCCGGCATCGCGTACGGGGTCCAGCCGCTCACCCCGGTCGCGTTGCGGTACCAGGTGGTCGAGTCGGCCAGCGCGGCGATGTTCGGGTATGTCGCGCGGTCGATCCGGCCGTTGCTGTCCAGCACCGAGACCAGCGGGAACTCGTCGAGGAAGAGCACGACAAGCGGCGGATGGCCGCCCGACGAGGCCACCCCGGCCGTGCCGGCGGCGGCCGCGCTCGGCAGCACGACCGCGGAGACCGGCGAGGCGAACGCGAACAGGCCCGCGAACAACAGCGGCCCGAGCGACGCGACCCGCAGCAGCTGGCCGGGCACCCGCCAGCGGACGTACGCGAAGGTGGCGGCACCGGCGACCGCCAGCGCGCCGACCGCCAGCGCCAACCCGCGCACCGGCAGCACGTGCTTGCCGACCTGGACGGCGAGGACACCGAGCAGCAGGCCGATCGTCCCGATGTGCACGGCGCGGCGCACCTTCGCGCCGGCCAAGCCGCTCGGCGCGCCGATCCCCCACAGCGCCACCGGCGGCACGAGGGTCACGATGGCGACCATCAGCAGGATGTCGCCGCGGCCGGCGCCGTAGAAGAGGAAGAAGTCGGGGCTCCGGCCGGTGACGTCGAGCAGCGGTTGGGCGACGCCCAGCCCGCACAGGGCGAGTATCTCGAGGAACGGCACGAGCTCGCCGCGCGCCCACCGCTTGACCGTTGCGGCGCGGGGCCGGGCCGGAGCGGGCTGAACGGCTGCCTCAGCCACGCCGTGCGCCCGTGTAGAGGGTGCGGGTGCCGCCCGGCAGCTCCTCCCGGCGGGTGATCTCGCACCGCGCGCCGAGCAGCTGCTCGAACGCGTCGCGCCGGTAGTCCGGGAACAGGCCCTCCGGCTTGTTGGCCAGCAGCCGCTTCGCCATCGGGTCCTCGGGGTGCACGAACTCGACGACGACCGTCCGGGCGTGGCCGACGAGCCAGTCGACGATCAGCGGCAGCGGCACATTGCGGCCGATCGCCAGGTGGTGCACGAGCGCCAGGGCGAGGACGGCGTCGGTGCCTCCTCCCGAGGCGGCGCGACCGCCGGCGGCTCCGGCCACCCGGTCGGCGAACGACGACCGCTCGGCGCCCGCCCAACCGAGGCCCGGCGACGGGTCGGCGAGGTCCATGGTCAGCGGCAGGATCCGCCGGTCGCCGGCCCGGGAGAGGTCGCGATAGAGCCGGTCGACGACGCCCGCGTCGGAGTCGACGGCCACGACGTACGCGCCGCGGTCGGCGGCCTGCCGGGCGTACGCCCCGTCGTTGGCGCCCAGGTCGAGCACCAGGTCCAGCCCGGCCGTGGCCGCGCCCCGCAGCGCCGCCTCGACGAACGCGGCCTTGGCCGCGCGCTCTTCGCCGGAGTAGCCGCAGGTCTCCCGGTAGTCGACCCACTGCGTGGCCGCGGGCGGCCGGTCGAGCTTGTCGACGAGCTTGGCCAGCGCCCGTACGGTCGCCAGCACCAGTTCGCGGTTGAAGCCGGCGTCCCTGAGCTGGTCGCGCACGGTGCCGGTGCTGCGCTCGGCGTTGCGCGCCTGCATCGCGTCGTGCAGGTGGACGTGCTTGAGCACGCCGGGCAGCATCCGCCGGGTGCCGCCGAACAGCGGCCGGATCTGGCCCGGTTCGACCCCGTCGATCCGGCCGCGCAGCCACGGCTGGAAGTCCACGCCCAGGTGGGCGTGCAGCATCAAGGGGTAGAGCATCGTCTGGCAGAACTGCCGGTAGCCCGCCCAGGGCTCGCCGTCGCGGGCCGGCTCGAACGAGCCGATGTCGACGAACTGCGGCACCGCGCCCCGCCACTGCACGTTGTAGGCCGTGCCGTCCTTCATCGTCAGGCCGGCGCCGAGCGCGTCGCGGAGCAGGTCGAGGTGCAGCGCGGCGGCGTCGCGCAGCATTCCGTACGACCATTCGTACGGGTAGGAGACGAACGGGATCCGCTCGTGGCGCAGCACGGCCGCCCAGCGGCCCGGCTCCGGGCCGGCGACCTCCTCGGTGGGGGTCAGCCTTCCGGCGGCCTGCGCGGCGGGGAAGAAGTCGGTCGCGGCGAGGGCCTTCCAGTCCTGCGCGGCCTGGGCGTCGAGCCCGCGCAGCACGTCGGCGCCGGAATAGAACACCCGCGTGCGCGGGTCACGATACGATCCGGGCTCCGGGCGCAGACCGCCCGGCGGTTCTGGCACGGACGTCAGTCCTTGTCAGCGGCGGCTTCGGCGTCGGCGTTGGCCGGCTGGCGCCGGAAGCGGCCGGTCAGGCGCCGCCAGTAGAGCTTCACCGCCACGGCAATGCCGGCGAACCCCGCCACCACGGCCTGCACGATGAGGCTGCCGGATCCCGCGTCCAGGTAGGCCAGGTGCACGACCGGCCACCTCCTTCCTCTCGTCCCAACACGACCACGCACGCGTCGCGGCCGCCACCCCGCCAAGGGCGGCGCCGCGTCGCATGCTTGCGGCGCCCCGCGTCACCGCGGCGCCGCCTGCCGTACACGCTCCCGCCGGCCGGCGGCCAAGCGCCGTACCCACACCGTACGCCGGAGATCCGCGACGCGCACCGCCGGTCCACGGCGGCCGTGTCCGATCCGTTCAAGACCTGGTCGGCGGCCGGCTCGTACCGTGCGGAGCATGACACCTCGCATCGACCTGTTCGGCGTGGTGGTCGCGGACATGGGCCGCGCCCTCGCCTTCTACCGCAGGCTCGGCCTCGACATCCCGGCGTCGGCGGACGGGCAGCCGCACGTGGAGGTCGCGCTGCCCGGCGGCCTGCGGCTCGCGTTCGACACCGTCGAGACCATCAGGTCCTTCGACAGCTCCTGGCAGGGCGCCGACGGCTCCGCCCGGACGGGCATCGCGTTCCGCTGCGACTCACCGGCCGAGGTGGACGAGGTGTACGCCGACCTGACCGGCGCCGGCTATGCGGGCCACCTCGCGCCGTGGGACGCCTTCTGGGGCATGCGGTATGCGACGCTGCGCGACCCCGACGGCAACGGCGTGGACCTGTTCGCCCCGCTGCCCGAAACGCCGACCGAAACCTGATGTTTCGCCGCGCGCAGGGTGCTCAGCGGAACGCCGGCCAGTGCGCGGATCTCGCGGGCCAGGTGCGGCTGGTCGGCGTAACCGGCCTCGGCCGCCGCCAGGGCGGCCGGCGTGCCCGCGTCGACCAGGTCCAGCGCGCGCCGCATCCGCAGGACCCGCGCGAGGGTCTTGGGGCCGTAGCCGAACAGGTCGTGGCTGCGCCGGACGAGGTGGCGCGGGCTCAGCCCGACCGCGTCGGCGGTGGCGGCCACGGACCACCCCGCGGCCAGGGCCCGCGCGATCGCCGCGCCCGCCGGGTCGGGACCGCCCCGGGCGTCGAGCCGAGCCGCCGCGACCGCGTCGAGAAGATCGCCCGCTCCGGCGAGGTCGTCGGCGACCCGGGACGCCAGCGACCGCACGGCCCGCTCGGACCAGATCGCCGAGAGCCGCACGCTGCGGTCGGTGAGCTCGTGGGCGGCGACGCCGAAGACGGCGGGGCCGACGCCCGGTGGGAACCGCAGCCCGACGAACCGCTCCCCCGCAGATGACCGGGCGAGCTGGGCCGTCGTGTCGGGGCCGGCGACGAACAGGCCGACCCGGCTGGACCAGATCAGGTCCATGCAGCCGTCGGGCAGGACGCGCGTGTCGCCCGCCGCCGGCACCGTGCGCGACCACACGACGGCACCGCTGCGGTGCGCCACGGCCTCGACATACCGGGTGTCCTCATCCGGCCACACGCGCGCAGCATGCCACCCGGGTCCGACAGGCTCACTCGTTGAGGAACGCCAGCATCTCCGCGTTGAGCACCTCGGGGTGGGTCCAGCCGACGTTGTGCGGGCCGCCCTCGATCGGCACCACGCGGACGTCCTTGAGGAGCGTCGGCAGCCGCTTGGAGGTCGACGCGTACGGCAGGATCCGGTCCTCGGTGCCGTGCACGACCAGCACCGGCGCGTCGATGTTGGGCAGGTCGCCGCGGAAGTCGGTCAGCCAGGTGTCGACGCTCACGTACGTCGCGTACCAGGACGAGCCGGCCGCCACCTGGAACGACACCTGCCACGCCTGGTCGCTGATCCGCGCGCCCAACCGCACGATCCCGCGCAGGTCCGCCATGACCGTGCGCAGCAACTCAAGCCGGGTGTCGGGGTCGTCGACCCCCGCGGCTGGATCCGCACGGCCGCCGCGATCTGGGTGTTCGTCACGCTGCCGCAGCAGTGGTGGATCCACATTGCTCAGCGCGACTTCAGCGAGACCCTCGACGCGTACGCGTGGCTCGGCCCGGCCATCGCCGGCGCACTGGTCGGGCTCGCGCTCGTGCTGCGGTACGCGCTGCGCCCGCGGTTGCCCGCGCACGACTGGTCCTGGCACCTCGCGGCGGATCCGCTGTCCGCGGAGACGGACACGGTCGCCGAGCGGAACCGCTGGGTCGCCGCGCGCGGTCGACTGTGGTCGGTCGGGACGCTCGAGAAGGTGGTGCTGGTCGGCCTGCTGTGGGGATCTACGCTCAGGTGCTGCCCGATCCGGGCCACCAGCCTGCAGCTGTTCCTCGGCACGGCGGCGTTCGTCGTGGTCAACGCGGCCATCGGCCCCTGGGTGGCTCGCGGCGCCCGCGGCGCCGAGCCGGTCCTGCTGGCCTTCGGCGCACGGGTTGTCCTGAATGTCGGGCTGGTCCTGCTCGGCTGCTCCGGCCCGAGGGTGACGAGCTTGCCGAGGGCGACGCGCTGTTCTTCGTGTTCCTGCTGAGCCTGCTCACCTTCCTGGACGACCGCTACCGGCCGGTCCATGAGGCGCGGTTCAGCCGGGGGCCAGCGGCAGCCGGACGGTGAACCGGGTCTCGCCGGGGTGGCTGGTGACCGCGACGGAGCCGCCATGGGCCTCGACCACCGCGGCCACGATCGCAAGGCCCAGGCCGGTCGAGCCGGCGGCCCGGGAGCGCGACGAGTCACCCCGGGCGAACCGTTCGAACACGTCGCCCTGCAGGTCCGGCGGGATTCCGGGTCCGTCGTCGGTGACGGTGAGCACCGCGGAGCCGCCGTCGCGCGCGAGGCCGGTGGACACGGTCGCGCCCGGCGGCGTGTGGGTGCGGGCGTTGGCGAGCAGGTTGGCCAGCACCTGGTGCAGGCGGGCGCTGTCGCCGATCACCTGGACCGCGTCGGACGGCAGGTCGAGGGTCCAGTGGTGGTCCGGGCCGGCGACGTGGGCGTCGCCGACCGCGTCGACCACCATCGCCGACAGGTCGACCGGCTTGTCCTCCAGCGGCCGGCCCTCGTCGAGCCGGGCCAGCAGCAGCAGGTCGTCGACGAGGGCGGTCATCCGGGCGCTCTCCGACTCCACCCGGCGCAGCGCGTGCGCGACGTCGGTCGGCACCGTGTCGCGGCCGCGGCGGGTCAGCTCGGCGTATCCGCGGATGGCGGCGAGCGGGGTGCGCAGCTCGTGGCTGGCGTCGGAGACGAACTGGCGGACCCGCATCTCGCTGGCCTGGCGGGCGGCCAACGCCGCCGCGACGTGGCCGAGCATCCGGTTGATGGCGGAGCCGACCTGGCCGACCTCCGTACGGGCGTCGGTGTCGGCCGCCGGCACGCGCACCGAAAGCGCAACCTCGCCGCGGTCCAGCGGTAGCTCGGTGACCCGGGTGGCGGTCGCGGCGACGCGCTCGAGCGGCCGCAACGACCGGCGGATGATCAGCAGGCCGGCCAGCGCCGCGAGCAGGAGGCCGGCGCCGCCGATCGCGGCTTCCGTGGCCACCATCGTGACGAGGGTGTTGTGCACAGCGGCGAGCGGCAGCCCGGTGATCCGAACGTCGCCGTCGTCCTCGTTCCGCGCGACCAACCGGTAGCTGCCGAGCGTCCCGAGGTCGCGGGTGTACGGCTTGGCGTCGACCGGGAGGGCGGTCAGCGCCGGGTACGCGTCCGCGGCCACCTCGACGGTGGGCACGCTCGGGTACGCGATGTCGGCGTCGAACGTGGTCGCTTGTTCCACCGTGCCGCCGCGGACGATCGCGGTCAGCGTCCCGTCCGGCTGGCCGCGGAACCGGTCCCCGCCCGGACCCTCGACCTCCGGGCCGTCCGGTCGGCCGCCGCGCGCCTGGCCCGTGCCGGGGTCCGGCCGGCCGGACACCGCGGTCAGCTGGTTGTCCAGCTGGTTCAGCAGCTGTGCGCGCAGGGCGACGGTGGTCGCCACGCCGATGCCCAGGCAGACGACCGCGAGCAAGGCGACGACCGCGGCGACCAGGCGGGTGCGCAGCAGCCACGGGCGGCGCAACGTCCGCTGGCGCCGGTTACCCACCGGGTTTGAGCACATATCCGGCCCCGCGCAGCGTGTGGATCATCGGGGCGCGACCGGCGTCGATCTTCTTCCGCAGGTAAGAAATGTAGAGCTCGACCACATTGGCCTGGCCGCCGAAGTCGTAGTTCCACACCCGATCGAGGATCTGCGCCTTGCTGAGCACCCGCCGGGGGTTACGCATGAGGTAGCGCAAGAGCTCGAACTCGGTCGCGGTAAGAGTGATCAGCGTGCCGCCGCGGCGCACCTCGTGGCTGTCTTCATCGAGGGTGAGGTCGCCGACGGTCAGCACGGCCTCCTCGCGGGAACTGACGCCCACGCCGGCGCGGCGCATGAGAGCCCGCAGCCGGGCCACGACCTCCTCGAGGCTGAACGGCTTGGTGACGTAGTCGTCGCCACCCGCGGTGAGCCCGGCGACCCGGTCCTCGACCGCGTCGCGCGCCGTGAGGAACAGCACCGGCAGGCGCGGGGACTGCACCCGCATCCGGCGGAGCACCTCGAGCCCGTCTAGGTCGGGCAGCATCACGTCGAGCACGACCGCGTCGGGACCGAACTCGCGGGCCAGCCGGACCGCCGTCGTGCCGTTGCCGGCACCCTTGACCTCCCAGCCCTCGTACCGCAGCGCCATCGCGAGCAGGTCGGCGAGCGTGGGCTCGTCGTCGACGACGAGCACGCGCAGCGGCCCGCCGTCGGGTCGGCGGAAGTCGCCGGCCCGGGTGGCTGCGTCAGGGCGACGGGCGTTGGGGATGGCCATGCCCCTCATCGTGCGGGCCGAGCCTGTGGGCGACCCGGCTAGTTCCTGTGTACCAGCTGTGTCCCGGCCGGGCCGCCCACCTGTCACCACCGGTGTGCCACGTCGACCACGATCCGGGAGCCCGTTCCCGGGCCGGCGAGCGTGAACACCCGGAACGGCAGCCGGGCGCGCACGCCCAGCCCGACGGTGGTCTGCCCCTCGAACGAGCCGGCCCAGGCCACCTGCCGGAACGTACGCCAGCCGGACACGTTCACGAGCTCGGCCCGGTCCGTGGGCCGGTAGACGGGACGGTAGCTCGCGTCGTACGCCGGCGCGACCACGATGATCTGCAACCGCGCGCCGCCGCGCAGCGGGACGACGGCGCCGGACCCGTCGGCGGTGACCTGCGGCACGTAGGCCACGTGGTAGCCGTCGGCACGGCCGCGGATGTCGAAGACGAGCCGGTCGAAGCAGTCGTGGCGACCGGCGCGCAGGTTGGTCAGCGGCGCCGTCGCGCTCGACGGGTGGGACTTGGCCAGGCTGCCCCAGTAGATGCCGCAGAAGGGCGCGGCGACGGCGTCGCCGGCCCGGGCCCGGTGGATGACGGCCTGTGCCGGCGCCACGGAGATGATAGTGCCGGCGGCCGTGAGGGCCGCCAGGAGGACGAGCAGTCGTCTCAGCATGCCGTACCGACGCGCGAGCCGCCCGCCCGGTTTACCCGCGTTGGGTGAGCACCGCCGACACCAGCGTCACGATCGGCTCGGTCAACGGGGTGAACGAAGCCGCCGCGGGGTCGCACGGGTCGATCATGTCGAGCATCAGCTCGTTGATGCCGCCGACGAGCGCCAGGGCCAGCGCGGGCGACAGCGGGCCGATCTCCGGGTTGGCCGGCCGGCCGGACTCGACGATCTCGACCAGGGTGTGGGCGAACGCCCGCTGGGTCTCCTGCCGCATCCGGTAGGCGCGCTCGCCGGCCGCCTGCATCTCGACGAGCAGCGTCCGGTTGACCGCCGGCATGGCCTCGAGCATGGACAGATAGGTGCCCACGACGCTGCGTACCCGGTCGCGCCACGGCTGGTCGGCGCTGCCGGCCTCGCGCAAAACCGTCATCAGTCGGTCGCACGCGCCGGCGTAGAGCGCCATCAGGCACTCCTGCTTGTCGGCGAAGTGCTCGTAGAAGGTGCGCTTGGAGACCCGCGCCCTGGCGACGATGTCGGCGATGGTGGTGCCGGCGTAGCCTTTCTCGGCGACGGCGGAGGCCAGCGCGAGGGCGAGGCCCGTACGGACCTCGGCCACATCCCTCGTGGTGGTCATCTACCATCCGCCTGTACTCGGTGGTAACTTGCTGTCTCGACGCGGTGGTACGACCCGGTACCAAGGAGGTGACCGTGGAAGCCCGTCGTCGGGTGCACACGGCGATCGTCGGCGCCGGGTTCGGTGGGATCGGCACCGGGATCAAGCTGACCGAGAACGGACACCGCGACTTCCTCATCTTCGACCGGGGCGACGACGTCGGCGGGACCTGGCGTGAGAATACTTACCCCGGCTGTGCGTGTGACGTGCCGTCGCACCTGTACTCGCTGTCGTTCGTGCCCAACCCGCGCTGGACCCGCAGCTTCTCCGGCCAGCAGGAGATCTGGGACTACCTGCGGCGGACCGCCGCCGACCACGGCCTGCGGCCACACCTGCGGCTGGGCCACGAGGTGCGCGGCGCCGACTGGGACAGCGTCAGCGGCCGGTGGCTGATCGACACCTCGCGGGGCCCGTACTCGGCCGAGTTGCTCGTCGCGGCCGGCGGCCCGCTGAGCGAGCCGGCCGTGCCCAAGCTGCCCGGCCTCGAGACGTTCGGCGGCGAGGTGTTCCACTCCGCCCGCTGGAACCACGACTACGACCTCACCGGCAAGCGGGTCGCCGTCGTCGGCACCGGCGCGTCGGCGATCCAGTTCGTGCCGGCGATCGCCGACCGCACCGCGCGCCTGCACGTTTTCCAGCGCACCGCGCCGTGGGTCCTGCCGCGCGCCGACCGCGACTTCACCGCGCGGGAGAAGCGCCTCTTCGCGCGCGTGCCCGCGCTGCGGCGGCTGGCGCGCGCGGGCGTCTACACCGGGCGCGAGCTGCAGGCGATCGGCTTCCTGCACCCGGTCGTGATGCGCGCCGGCCAGCGGGTCGCGCTGCGTAACCTGCGCAAGGCGATCGCCGATCCCGACCTGCGCGCCCGGCTCACGCCCGACTACCGGATGGGGTGCAAGCGGATCCTGCTCTCCGACGACTGGTATCCGGCGCTGGCCCGCGACGACGTGGAGCTGGTCACCGACGCGATCACCGAGGTGCGGCCGGGCGCGGTCGTGACGGCCGACGGCACCGTACGGGAGGTGGACGCGATCGTCTTCGGCACCGGGTTCCACGTCACCGACATGCCCATGGCCGAGCTGATCCGCGGCCGCGACGGGCGTACGCTCGCCGAGGCGTGGCAGGGCTCGATGAGCGCCTACAAGGGATCGTGCGTCACCGGGTTTCCCAACCTGGTGCTCGTGCTCGGCCCGAACACCGGGCTCGGCCACACCTCGGTCGTCTTCATGATCGAGTGCCAGATCGCGTACCTGCTCGGGATGATGCGGCACCTCACCCGGGCCGGCGGGCCCATAGAGCCGCGACCGGAGGCGCAGCGGGCTTACCGCGCGATGATCGACCGCAAGATGGCCGGCACGGTCTGGATCGCCGGCGGCTGTCGGAGCTGGTACCTCGACGCGACCGGGCGCAACTCGGCGCTGTGGCCGGGCTACACGTGGTCCTACTGGCTGCGCACCCGCCGGTTCGACCCGGCCGCCTACCGGAAAGTGGCGACGCGGTGAGGGATCCGCTAGACGGCCGGGTCGTGCTCGTGACCGGCGCGGCGCGCGGCCTGGGCGAGCACACCGCCCGCCTCGCCGCCGCCCGCGGCGCCCGGGTCGCCCTGGTCGGCCTGGAGCCGGACCGGCTGGCGGCGCTGGCTGCGGAGCTCGGCGCACGCTGGTTCGAGGCCGACGTCACCGACCAGGCGGCGCTGAACGCGGCGGCCCGGGGGACTCGCGAGGCCTACGGCCGGATCGACGCCGTGGTGGCCAATGCCGGCATCGCGAGCCGCGGCACGATCGTGGTCGGCAACATCGAGGCGCACGTACGGACCATCGAGGTCGACCTCGTCGGCGTGCTGCGTACGGTCCGCGCGACGGTGGACGAGGTGATCGCCCGGCGCGGCTACTTCCTGCTGGTCTCGTCGGCGGCCGCGTTCGCGGCGTTGCCCGGCATGGCGCCGTACTGCGCGGCCAAGGCCGGCGTCGAGCAGTTCGGCACCGCGATCCGGCACGAGCTGCGCTTCCGCGGCGTCGCGGTCGGCACCGCGCACCCCAGCTGGGTCGACACCGACCTCGTCCGCGACGCGTGGGCGGACCTGCCATCGTTCCGGGAGGCGCTCGCCAAGCTGCCGTGGCCGGTGCGCGGCACGACCACCGCGCAGGCGTGCGCGGCCGCGTTCGTGGACGCCATCACCCGCCGGCGGCGGCGCGTCTACGTGCCACGGACGGTCGCCGTCGTGCAGGCGGTCCGCACGCTCGTCAACGGCCCGCTCGCCGACCGGGTGATCGGTCGGGGCGCGCGCACGTCCGTGCCGGCGATGGAGGCGCAGGTGCGGGCGCTCGGCCGGGCGTACGGCGCGCACACGGTGGACCAGCAATGACGTCGGCGTTGTCGTGCGACCGTCGCGGCGCGGGGCCGCCGCTGGTGCTGCTCCCCGATGCGGTCGCGGCGGCGATCCTCGCGACGACCGGCGCGGCGCCGGTGGGCGGCAGCCGACCCGCGGAGAGCGCGGGTGTGGAAAGGTTCCGCTCGTGACGACGGACGACGACCGGCTGGTGCGTGCCAAGGACCTCTACGAACGATCCGTTTTCCACGGCGAGCCCGACGCGCTGGCCGAGGCCGACGAGATCCTCGACGCCGTCGAGGCCGACCTGACCCTGGCCCGGGGCCGGATCCGGCACGCCCGCTACCTCGCCGAGCGGCAGGAGGTGCCCGAGGAGAAGGATCTGTTCGAACGGGCGGCATCCCTGTACCGCGCGCTGGGCGACCCGCGCGGCGAGGCCGAGGCGCTGTTCTGGATCGGCACGTTCGAGCAGGTGGTGCGCGGCGACGACGCGGCCGCGCTGCCGGCCTTCCTGCGCGCCCACGACCTCGCGACCGAGGTCGGCGACCGGCTGACGCTGAGCTACGTCGTGCGGCATCTGGGCTTCGTCGACATGGCGGCCGGCGACCTCGCGGCCGCCCGCGGCCGGCTCGAACAGTCGGTTGCCCTGCGCCGCGAGATCGGGTTCCGTCCCGGCGTGGCCGCCGGGCTGCTGGCACTGGCGGAGCTGGCCGCCGAGGACGGCCGTGCGGGCGAGGCGCGGGCGCTGCTCGACGAGGCGGCCGCCACCGCGCGCACCAGCGGCGCCGCGGGCATCATGCGGTGGATCGAGGCGGCCCGCGAGGCCGTCGAGAAGAACGACACGCCGGTGCCGAAGCCCGATCCCCGAGCCGATCCCGACGGCGGGGCCGCGGCTCCCCCCGGCCCGCCCGGGCAGGACGTCCCCGAGAGCCGCGCATGACGGCGCCCCGTCCCTGGTACCGGCCCATGACGGCCCGGTCCCCCGACGAGCCGTACCGGGCCTCGACCCCGCTCGAGCTGTTCTTCGACCTCTGCTTCGTCGTCGCTGTCGCACAGGCGGCCGCCCTGCTGCATCACGACGTGTCGGCGGCCCACCACATCGGACACGCCGTCCTGGCGTACGCCATGGTGTTCTTCGCGATCTGGTGGGCCTGGATGAACTTCACCTGGTTCGCCTCGGCCTACGACACCGACGACGACGTGTACCGGCTGACGGTGCTGGTGACGATCGTTGGCGCGCTGATCATCGCCGCCGGCATCCCGCGCTCGTTCACCGACGGGGACTTCACCGTCGTCACCGTCGGCTACACCGTGATGCGGGTGGCGAACGTGGCGCAGTGGCTGCGGGCCGCATGGGCCGACCCGCCGCGCCGGGTGACCGACCTGCGGTACGCCGTCGGAATCGGCGTGGTCCAGGTCGGCTGGCTCCTGCGACTGCTGCTGGAGCCCGCGCCGTGGGGATACGCCGGGTTCGTCGGGCTCGTCGTGGCGGAGCTGCTCGTGCCGGTGCTCGCCGAGCGCAACGCGGTCACCACCTACCACCCGCACCACATCGCCGAGCGGTACGGGCTGTTCACGCTGATCGTGCTCGGCGAGTCGGTGCTGGCGGCGTCGCTCGCCGTGCAGGTCGCGCTCGACGCGGGCGCCGGCTCGTCGCTGCTGCCGGTCGCGGCCTGCGGGCTCGTCATCGTATTCGCCATGTGGTGGCTCTACTTCGACCGCAGCGCGGTGCCGCTGCTGCGGCGACTGCGCACGTCGATATTGTGGGGCTACGGCCACTACTTCGTCTTCACCTCGGCCGCCGCGACCGGTGCCGGCATCGCGGTGACGGTCGATCGGGCGACCGGCGCGGCGCGCCTGTCGCAGGCCGGCGCGGGATACGCGCTCGCCCTGCCGGTCGCCGTCTATCTCGCGGCGGTGTGGCTGCTGCATGTCCGGCCGCACCAGCGCGGACCCGGTCTGCTCGCCTACCCGGTCGCGGTCGTGCTGGTGCTGCTGGCCCCGGTCGGCCCGGCACCGTACGCGCTGGTGGCGGCGGTCGCGGCCGGGCTGGTCGTGGTCACTGTGCTGGCCGGCCGACGGGTGCCGGACCGGCTGCAGGAAAGCCCACAGCGATAAGGCTTGCCATTGCCGCACGGTCGTGCTTTTCTGAACGTGTGAGCAAGGGAGAGACGACCAGGCTGGCGGTGCTCGACCAAGCGGTCGACGTCGCGCGCCGGGTCGGCCTCGGCGGCCTGACCATCGGCACGCTCGCCGAGCAGGCGCAGCTGTCCAAGAGCGGCCTGTACGCGCACTTCCGCTCGAAGGAGGCGCTCCAGCTCGAGGTGCTCGAGCACGCCCGGACGCGCTTCGAAGACCAGGTGGCTCGGCCGGCGCTGCGCGCGCCGCGCGGTGAGCCGCGGCTGCGCGACCTGTTCGACCGCTGGCTGCGGTGGGACGCCGAGCCGGGCGGCTGCCCGTTCGTCGCCGCCGCCACCGAATACGACGACCAACCGGGGCCGGTCCGTGACCGGCTGGTCCGCGACGAGCGCGACCTGTTCGACATGATCGCCACCGTCTTCCGCACCGGCGTCGCGGAGGGCCACTTCCGCGCCGACGCCGACCCCGACGACTACGCCCAGGACTTCTACGGCGTGATCCTCGCCTACCACCACACCTACCGGCTGCTCGGCGACGTCCAGGCGGGCGCCCGGGCGCGCCGCGCCTTCGAGCGGATCATCGCCGCCGCCCGGCCCTGAAGGAAGGTCTCGTCATGACCATCACGGCACCCGTACGCGAAGAGAAAAGCACGATCGTTCGTTTCTTTGCCCTGCCGAGGCGCACCCGGGCTGCGTTCGCCGTGCTCGAACGGCTGGCTCCGGGGCTCGGCGCCCGCTGGGCCGAGCACATCTGGTTCACGCTGCCCCAACCGCGGGCATCGACCGTCCCGCCCGTCGACGGCCCGGCCGGGGCGCCCTTCGCCGTCGACGTCGAGGGCCACCGCGTCGCGGGTACGGCCTGGGGCACCGGACCAGTCGTCTACCTGGTGCACGGCTGGGCCGGCCGCGGCGCGCAGCTCGCGCCGTTCGTCGCCCCACTCCTCGCGCACGGCTACCGGGTGGTGGCCTTCGACGCGCCCAGCCACGGCGACTCGGCGCCCGGCGCGTACGGCCCCCGATCGTCGACGATCCCCGAGTTCGCCGCCGCGCTGGAGGCCGTCGCCCGGCTGCACGGTCCGGCGCACGCGCTGATCGGGCACTCCCTCGGCGCCACCGCGGTCGCCGTCGCGCTGTGCGACGGGCTACCCGCGCACCGGGTGGCGTTCCTCGCGCCGATGGCCAGCCCCATCTCGTACGCCCGGCAGTTCG
>DATDJX010000501.1:0-12592 GCA_036520275.1 Asanoa sp. | reverse complement strand
GGGTGGGAGTCGACATCGGCAAGGCCCATCACTGGGTGTGCGTTGTGGACGGTGACGGCGGGGCCCTGCTGTCGGCCAAGGTGGGCAACGACGAAGCTGAGATCACATCGGTGATCGACGCCGCCGGCAGGCTGGCCGACCGGCTGGTATGGGCAGTAGACATCATCGGTGCGCCGTCAGCGCTGATCCTGGCCCTGCTGGCGCAGGCCGGACAGCAGGTGCGTTACGCCGCCGGGCGGGTGGTCGCCGCAATGAGCCACGCCTTTGCCGGTGAGGGCAAGACCGACGCCAAGGACGCGTACGTGATCGCCGAAACGGTCCGCATCCGCCGCGATCTGTGTGTGGTCGACCGTGGCACCGACGTGATGCGGAATCTGGCCGTCCTGACTGCCTACCGGGCGGATCTGGTCGCGGACCGAGTACGCATGATCAATCGGCTCCGTGACCTGATGACCAGCGTCTTTCCCCGCCTAGAGCGGGAATTCGACGACGCGTCCGGCAAGGCCGCGCTGGTCCTTCTCACCGGCCACGCCAGTCCGGAACGGATCCGGCGGTTGGGCCGGGCCCGGCTTGCCGCCTGGTTGCGGCACCGAAGAGTACCCGGCTGCGACCGGGTCGCCGAGCCTGCGGTCGCCGCGGCCCGCGCCCAGCTGACCGCACTGCCTGGGCAAGACCTCGCCGCGGGCATCATCGCCGAGCTCGCCACGGCCATCCTCGCCCTCGACGAGAAGCTGAAAACACTGGACGCGCAAATCGACGTGGCCTTCGCCGAACATCACCACGCTGCCACCATCCAGTCGATGCCCGGCTTCGGCCCGATCCTCGGTGCCTGGCTCTTGGTCGCCGCCGCGGACCTGCGCGCGTTCCCCACCGCCGGACACCTGGCCGCCGCCGCCGGGCTGGCACCCGTCCCGAACGACTCGGGCCGCCGCTCGGGCAACCTGCACCGGCCCCGCCGCTACAGCCGCCCGCTGCGCCACGCGTTCTACCTGTCCGCGCACACCAGCATGATGCGTGCCGGACCCAACCGCGAGGACTACCTGAACAAGCGCGCGCACGGCCACACCCACAGCCAAGCCGTCATCGCCTTAGCCCGCCGACGCGTCGACGTCCTGTGGGCACTCCTGCGAGACAGACGCCGGTGGGAACAGATGCCCCCAACGCCCGCACCAACGGGTTGACAACATCATTGAGATTCCCAATGCCCTGGGCACCGCCCGGTCGCCGACCTCGGCCGGCCGCTCACTGATCATCACCATGGTGGGAGCTGGCCGGTGTTCCCCACCCGCCGGCGGGCACGCCGCTTGACCCGGCCGGTACGTAGGCACCGCGCCAGCTCGCGGCGCAGCTCGCCACGGCCCTGCACGAACAGCGCCTGATAGATCGTCTCGTGGCTCACCCGCATCATCGGATCGCCGGCGAACTCCATCCGCAACCGGTGCGCGATCTCCTGCGGCGACCAGCACTCTTGCAGCCAGCTGGCGACCTGGTCGCCAGATTAGGACAGGACAGCTTGAACGCGTTGGGACGCCGCGCCCGGGCTCGGGCCCGCTGGTGCGCCCGGCCAGGCCCGGTAGTCGCTGCGGCCGCCGTTGCCGGCCACCTCCCGGGAGACCGTGGAGACGGCTTTACCCAGCCGTGCCGCGCTGGTGGTGAACGCGTCGCCAGCACGCAACCCGAGACTGATCTCCTCCCGATCGGCCAAGGTCAGTCGTCCGGGCCCGGGCTGCCACGCATCAGCGCGCACCGGCCGCATGGAGCCGCGGCGCACGATTGTTCGCACGACCTCATGCGAGCAGCCCACCTGCCGGCCGACCTCCCGCAACGACAGGCCCCGCACGCTCAGCCCTCGAGCCAACCGCCGTTGCTCCGCCGTCAGATGGGTCGCCATCCGCAACTCCCTCGATCAAGTCGACGTATTCTCATCGACTGCCGAGATCGTTGCGATGACCGGTTGAACCCGCCCAGATTGGGTTCAGTTGATGCATGACACTCCGCCGAGTGTTGGTGGAGTTGAGTGTGATGGAGCAGCGTTACCGGGCCGTGCTTCAGGTCCAGTCAGGCGTGCCGGTCACTGAGGTCGCGGACGCGTGCGGGGTCTCGCGGCAGGCGGTGCACCGCTGGCTGCGTTGGTATCGCGATGAGGGCCTGGCCAGGTTGGCTGATGGGTCGCACCGGCCGCAGGCGCATCCGTGGCAGGTCGACCCGACGGTGGAGGCGGCGATCTGTGAGATGCGCCGTGACCATCCCCGGTGGGGCAAGCGGCGGCTGGCCTACGAACTGGGCCGGCAGGGCTGTCCCGGCCCGATTCCGTCGGAGAGCACGATCTACCGGGTTCTTGTCCGCCACAACTTCATCAACCCCACATCGCGGGGGCGGCGCCGCGAGGACTACATCCGTTGGGAACGGCCCGAGCCGATGCAGCTGTGGCAGCTTGACATCGTCGACGGCGACCACCTGGTCGACGGCCTACCCACGAAGATCATCACCGGAGTGGATGACCATTCCCGCTACTTCGTCATCTGCGCCGTCGTGCCGAAAGCGACCGCCCGCGCCGTGTGCTTGGCCTTGCTTGCGGCGATGCGCTGCTACGGGATCCCGGACGAGTTGCTCACCGACATTCAAGCTCGGTGGCGCCCTGTGGGTCTTCGGATCGTCCGGCCGGCGGTGTGAGGATCTCGGGGTCCGGCACCCGCTCGTCGCCATCATGGTGGCTGGGCAACGCATCCAGGTCGGCATCGGCCACGCCGGCGAGACCGTCACAGTCGCGGCCGTCGGTGACCGGTTCGAGGTCAGCGACGACGATCGGCTCCTGGCTGAGGTCGGTCGGACCACGACCAAGCCGATTGCCCGGTTCAAGGCCCGCAAACCGGAGCTACCGCGCCCCCGGCACCCCGACTCGGATCGCGCACCCATCTCGGCAGGTTAGAACGCTCGACCTTGCTGAGCTAGCCGCACTCATCGCGGCAAGAGCGCGTGCCCGTGCCATGTGCCCGTGCCAGATCCGCCGATACGCGCTATACCGGCAGTGTGTCGAACGCGTTTGTGCAGAGCATGGCCCATAACTTCGAACAGGCGCTGCGGCTGATGGAGGCGGCGCTGACCGACTGCCCCGACGAGCTGTGGCAGACGGACTTGTGGCCGGATGAGGCGCCTACGGCTCCGACGCCGCACGGGGGATTGCACGGCTCGGCTCCCTGGTTCCTCGGCTACCACGCGCTGAATACGCTCGACTATGACCTGGCTGGCGAGTTCGAGCCGTGGGCACCGCCACAACCTTTTGACGACAACACCTACGGCTTCCCCAACCGCAGGTTCACTAAGCCCGAGCTTCTCGGGTACGTCGATTGGTGCCGCGGCCGCGTACGCCAGACCCTTGACGGCCTCACCGAGGAGATGGCCGCTCGGCCACTTCCTAGCGCGCATCGGTACCACGGAATGCTGTTCGCGGTGATTGTCGGAAGCATGCCGCTGCACGTCGTTGAGCACGCCTCCCAGATCCGTCAGTTCCTCACCGTCGCGGGCCTCACAGTGCAACCCATGCCTGGTGACCGTGGGTACACGGGTTGACCGTGATGGTCATTCGAGGGATTCGTCGCCGGCACCGAGGAACCGTTCTTCCTTACCAACGCGACGCGGTGGGCGGCCGCGTTACGCGGTGCTGATGACGGCGGTCAACGAAGACGAGATCTTGCCGAAGGACCCGTGCCGAATTCCTGGCGCCGACCAGGAGAAACCGCCTGAGCGTCCCGTGCTGACCGTCGCCCAGGTGTTCCAGCTTGCTGACGCCGTGCCGGAGCAGTATCGCGCCTTGGTTCTGGTGACGACGTTCGGTTGTCTGCGGTGGGGGGTCTGCGCGTTACAGCGCCAGGACATCGACGCCGAGACGGGCACGGTTCGGGTACGGCAGGCCTTCACTGAACAGCGCGGTGTCGGGCTCGTCCTCGGCCCGCCGAAGTCGCGAGCGAGCAGGCGCATCGTCAGCGTGCCCGCCGTCGTCCTGCCGGCGCTCCGCGACCACCTGGCCGCGTTCGTCGCGGAAGACCCGGACGCGTTCGTGTTCGCGGGGACCAGCGGCCGGCCGATCTGGCGCGGCAACTTCAACAAGCTCGTCAATTGGCGCGCCGCCGTCGTGAAGATCGGCCAACCGGGTCTGCACTTCCTCGACCTCCGGCACACCGGCAACACCCTGGCCGCCCGGACGGGTGCGAGCACCCGCGATCTCATGGCTCGGATGGGTCACGACTCGCCCCAGGCAGCGATGATCTACCAGCACGCCACGGCGGCGGTGGACCGGGCGATCGCCGATGCACTGCACAAAGCGATTGAGGCGGAGCGGAAGAAGGCAAAGAAGGCCGGCAAGAAGGCCCGAGGGACGAAGACGCGGAAGCCCCGGCCGGGCCCGGACCAGGATCAGGGCGACGCAGCCTCATGGCACGCCAATGGCATGGGGAATTATCGTTTGCCGGACGGGCGAAGGACCAGCCCAGGGAGAACCTCGCCTGGCCTGGTCCCTGTCCTTGGAGCGGGTGACGGGAATCGAACCCGCACTGTCAGCTTGGGAAGCTGATGTTCTGCCATTGAACTACACCCGCGAGCGGACCCACTGTACCAGCCAAGGACGGCGACAAAGGGCCGGCCGATGGCCGGCAGCCGATCACGGAGGCGACGTGCGGCAAATGCCGATGCGGGCCGCGTTGCGCACCCGCAGCCACCGGGAGGATCAGTGCCTGGAACGCATGTCGGGCACCGTGACGAGACGCAACAGCCCGTCGTCGGCGCTGAGGCCCCCGCGTGACCGCCGGTTGCGCGGACCTCGCGGACGGGGCGCCCGGCGGGAGTCGAGCCAGACCCGCACCTCGGGCCGGCGGACGGCCGGGTGGGCGGTCAGCGGCATCGCGCCGCCGCTCCCGTGCCGGGCGATCATCGCCACCTCGACGGTCAGCTCGAACAGCTTCCAGTCGACGTGGGGCGCGGCGCGCAGCCCATCGGCGATCAGCGCGACCCGGGCCGGGTCGGTGACGGGCACCGCCCGGCCCGCGACGTAGGCCTCGTCGTCGCGGTCTTCCGGGGGGAACGAGTGGAGGGCATAGCGCCCGTCACGCTCGAGGTCGCGGCGCTTGGGCGAGTCGACGACGAAGCAGAACAGGCCGTCGCGGGCGAACACGGGCGAGACCGGATGGACCCGCGGCCCGCCGTCGGGCCGGACCGTCGCCAGATAGCCCAGGCCGGGCCCGTATTGCTCCATCAAGGCGCGCACCGCGCCGGCCAACGGGGGGTCGTCGGCCGCGAACTGAGACCAGGAAGCCATGTCCTCATCCTATCGTACGTATGTTCGAACCATAGCATTTCCCAATGCTGCTCTCGGACCGTGACCTCGTCACCGAGATCAAGGCGGGCGCCCTGACGCTGGAGCCCTTCGAGCCCGCGCTGGTGCAACCGTCCAGCATCGACGTGCGGCTGGACCGGCTGTTCCGGGTCTTCAACAACCACCTCTACACGCACATCGACCCGGCGGTGCAGCAGGACGAGCTCACCTCCCTGGTCGAGGTGCCGCAGGGGGAGGCGTTCGTCCTGCACCCGGGCGAGTTCGTGCTCGCGTCGACACTCGAGGTCATCTCGCTCGGCGACACGCTCGCCGGGCGGCTGGAGGGCAAATCCAGCCTCGGCCGCCTGGGCCTGCTGACCCACTCCACGGCCGGGTTCATCGATCCGGGCTTCTCCGGACACGTGACGCTCGAACTGTCGAATGTGGCCAACTTGCCGATCACGCTGTGGCCGGGAATGAAGATCGGGCAGCTGTGCATATTCCGGCTCTCGTCACCGGCGGAGCACCCGTACGGCTCGGCGGTGTACGGCTCCCGCTACCAGGGCCAGCGCGGCCCGACCCCCAGCCGGGCCTGGCAAAAGTGGCGAACCTGGCCGACGACGCCGACCACACCCGACCGCCAGGACCGCCAGGAATAATCGAGGCGCCCCTCTCGCAGCGACGGGAAAGACGCCTCGATCGTGGCGGAGACCGGGGTCAGCCGGGACGGCCGAAGCTGTTGATGTACCCGTCGTCCATGCGCTTCATCTTCACCGGCACGCCGGGCTGTGAAGCGTGCACCACCCAGCCGTTACCCACGTACATGGCCACGTGGTGCAGGTCGGAATAGTAGAAGACGAGGTCGCCGGGGCGGAGCTGGGAGCGGCTGACCGACGGCACGGACGCGCGCTGCTTGGCCGCGTTGTGCGGCAGGTACACGCCTGCCTGGGCCCAGGACGCCATGGTGAGGCCCGAGCAGTCGTAGCTGCCCGGCCCGTCCGCGCCCCATACGTAGGGCTTGCCGATCTGGGCGCAGGCGAACTTCACCGCGATGCCGGCCTTGCCGCCCGGGTACGTGGACGGGCACGGCGCCGGGCGCAACGAGCCCAGCGACGTCGAGGACCCGTACACCCGCAGTCGCAACGCCTGCAGCTTCTTGATGTCGGCGTCGATCTGCTTGGTCTGCGCCGCCAGCGCCTTCGCCTGGGCGCCAAGCTGCGCGACGAGCCGGTCCAGCGGCGTCTTCTGCTCCACATAGGAGGCATGGAGGTCGGCGACCGTCTTCAGGCTGTCGGCCTCCTGCCGGGCAAAGTGGTCGAGCAGGCCCAGCCGCTCGGTCAGCACGGCCGGGGAGCCGGCGGTCAGGATGGCGTTGATCTCGGCCGTCTGACCGCTCTTGTAGTCCTGCACCACCAGCTGGGTCACCCGAGCCTTCGCCAGGTCGAGCTTCAGCTCCAACGGGGCGATCTTCGCATTCAGGGCGGCGACCTGCTTCTTCTTGGCGGCCAGCTCCTGACTGGTGGCGTTGTGCTTCTCGATGGTCGGCTCGAGCTTGGACCAGGCGGCGTCGATCTGCTTCTCGATGTCGGCGACGGTGGGATCGGCGCGCGCGGCGGTGCCACTCGCTAGGAAGAGGGCGACGACGGCGGCGAAGAGTGCGGCGAGCGGATAACGCGGGGCATGGCGTGCCACCGGGTCGAGGCTCCTTCTCCCCTGACCGCCTACCGGGTTAGCTGACGGGTTCGGGCGGAAGAGATGCGCCCTACCGCTGTAGCAGCGGATTCACCCCAAATGCTTGGGTCCCCGGCTCATGGATCGACTCGGCGGGCCGATGCGACGCCGTCCGGGTTGGACGGCCGACTATCCCGATCGGCGATCAATAAGGCTAAGCACGCTTCCCGGGTGCCGCAACCGAACCCGCTCAGACTTTAGGTCAGGTTAAGACCCGACCGTACGGATCCGGTCAGTCCACCCTGCGGTAGCCAGCGATCGGCATGATGCCGGTGCTGGACACCTGCACGGGCTTGCCCGCCCGCGGCGCGTGCACCATCATCCCGCTGCCCAGGTACAGCCCGACGTGGTGCAGGTCGCTGTAGAAGAACACCAGGTCGCCCGCGCGCGGACTGCCGACGCTCCGGCCCTGGTTCCACTGGTCCGCGGCGTGGTGGGTCAGGTAGACCCCGGCCGCCTTCCACGCGTACTGGGTGAGGCCGGAGCAGTCGAACGAGTCGGGACCGTCGGCTCCCCACGCGTACGGCTTGCCGACCTGTGCGCACGCCGTCTTGACCGCCGTCGCCTCCTTCGTCGTCACCGTGGCGACCCGCGGGCACCCGGCAACCCGCACGATCGTCGGCGGGAGGCTCTTCTCCAGGGCGACGATCTCCGCGTTGATCTGCTTCTTACGGGCGGCCAGCTCCGCGTCCTGCCGGGCCTGCTCCGCGATGAGCGCGTCGAGCTTGCGCTTCTCTCGCGCGTACCGGTCACGGATCGCGAGCACGCCCGCGATCTGCTCCTTCTGCTCTCGGGCGAGCACGTCGAGGTAGGTCAGCTGGTTGGCGAGATCGCCGGTGGTGGCCGCCCCGAGCAGCGCGTTGAGCCGCACGTTGGGGCCCGTCTTGTACTGCTGCGCGGCCATCGCGCCGATCCGGCCCAGGGCCAGCTCGGCCTGCAGCGAGAGCGGCCCGATCTTCTTCTGCAGCGCGGCCGAGTTGGTCTTGCTGACCGCGAGCGCGCTGTGCACCTTGTTGTAATCCTCGATAACCGGCTCGAGCTGCTGCCACTTCTTGTCGATCTGCGCCTCGACCTCGGCCGGCGTCGGATCGGCGAAGGCGGCGCCCGCGGGCGCCAGCGCGGTGACGAACGCGCCGGCGAGCAGGACGGCGACCACGCGGACGAACGGCCGGCGCGCGCGCAATGCTGGGCCTCCCGGGAGGTCGCTCGACGCACGGGGGTGGCGTCGACAGCGCCTCACATTAGGTAAGGTGCCTAACCGAAGCAAGCTCCGCTTCGCTGCGCTGTCAGGCCGGCACGGGCGGTTGCAACCGGGTGCCTACGACCGCGCCCAGCACGTCGTCGAGCGTCACCACGCCGAGCGGCGCGCGCCCGTCGCTGACCAGCACCATGTGCTGCCGCTCGCGACGCATAGCCAGCAGCAGGTCGGCCAGGCTCCGATCGGGCGGTACGACCGTCAGGCGGCGTATGACGTCGGGCGGCATCGGCGCCCGCCGGCTCACACCCTCGTATCCCAGGATGTCCTTGACGTGTACGAAGCCCAGCACCCGGCGGGTGGACCGTTGGACGACCGGGAACCGCGAACGGCCGGTGCGGGTCGCGAGCACCTCGAGCGACGCCGGCGACACGTCTTCGGCCACTGTGGTCACTTGCGACCACGGCCGCATGGCGGCGGAGGCCGTCCGCTCGTGCAGCGCGAGCGCCCCGGTGATGCGCGCGTGCTCCTCCGCGTCGAGCAGGCCCTCGGTGCGTGCCTGCGAGACCAACCCGGCCAGCTCCTCCGCTGTGAACACGGTCTTCACCGCGTCGGTCGCCGGCACCCGCCACAGCCGGAGCACCTGCCGCGAGATCCACTTGAGGGCGACCAGCAGCGGCTTGGTGGCCACGCAGAACGCCAGCAGCGCCGGGCCGAGCCACAATGCCGCGGCCTCCGGCCCGGCCAGCGTGAGGTTCTTCGGCACTATCTCGCCGATGACCGTGTGCAGGAACACCACGATCACCAGCGCCAGGACGAACGCGACCGGATGCACGGCCGACCCGGGCACGCCGAGCGCGTGGAACGGTCCCTCGAGCAGATGCGCGATGGCCGGTTCGGCGATCGCGCCCAGACCGAGTGAGCAGATCGTGATGCCGAGCTGCGCGCCGGCGATCATCAGCGGGATCTGGTTCATCGCGGCAAGCGCCCAGCGGGCCCGCCGCGACGTGGCGGCCATCGGCTCGATGACGGTACGGCGGGACGCGATCAGCGCGAACTCGGCGCCGACGAAGAACGCGTTGCCCAGCAACAGGACGAGCGTGATCAGCAGCTTCACGACTCCTCCTCCGGACCGACCAGCCGGACCTGCTCGATGCGGTGCCGGTCGACCTCGACGACCGTGAACTCCCAGCCGTCGGCCTCGAGCGTCTCGCCGACGATCGGGATGTGGCCGAGGCGGGCCATGATGAAGCCCGCGAGCGTCTCGTACGGGCCCTCCGGCAGCCGGAAGCCGGTCTGCTCGGCGAGCTCGTCCTCGCGCAGCACGCCGTCGGCGAGGAAGGTGCGCTCGCCGCCCGGCACGGTGAGGTCGATGGCGCCGGCATCCTGGACCGCGTCCGCGTCGAACTCGTCGGCGATCTCGCCCACCAGCTCCTCGACCAGGTCCTCGATCGTGACGACGCCGTCGGTGCCGCCGTACTCATCGACCACGATCGCCAGGTCGGCGTCCGCGGCGCGCAGGGCGGCGAGCACCCCATCCAGGTCGAGGCTCTCCGGCACGTACACCGGCTCGCGCGCTACCCCTGCCACCGTCGTGCTGGCTCGCCGGTCCGGCGGTACGCCCAACGCGTCCGGCACGGCGGCGACGCCGGTCACCAGGTCGAGCGTCTCCTCGTACACGGGGAACCGGGTGCGCCCGGACTCGCGGGCGGCGGCGAGCAGCTCCGCGACGGTTGCGGTGGCGCGCAGCCCGACGACGTCGACGCGCGGGGTCATCGCCTCCGCCGCGCGCTTGTCGCCGAAGCGGATCGTGCGCTGCAGCAGCATCGCAGTGTCGCGCGGCAACGCGCCCGCGCGCGCCGAGATCGCCGCGAGCAGGCCCAGCTCCTCCGGCGACCGGGCGCTCGCCAGCTCCTCCTGGGGCTCGACGCCGAGCCGCCGTACGAGCCAGTTGGCGGTGTTGTTGAGCGCCCTGATCAGCAGCGACGCGGACCGCGAGAACATCCGCATCGGGCCGGCCGTGTTCAGGGCCGCGGTCATCGGGCGGGCCAGGGCGGCGTTCTTAGGCACCAGTTCGCCGAACAGCATCGAGATCAGGGTGGCGAGGCCGAGCGCGAGGAAGGTCGTCCAGCCACGGGTAGCGCCGCCGGCGAGGGGCCGGATAACCGGCTCGAAGAGCTTGGCCAGGGCCGGTTCGGCCAGGTACCCGGTGAGCAGCGCCGCCACCGTGATGCCGAGCTGCGCGCCAGAGAGCTGGAACGAGAGCTGGTGGAGGGCCTTCTGGACGGTGTGGGCACGCCGGTCGCCGGCCTCGGCACGCCGGTCGATCTCGGCCCGGTCGACCGTGACCAAGCCGAACTCGGCCGTGACGAAGAACGCGTTGACCGCGGTCAGGAGCACGAACCCGATCAGCGGCGCAACGGTGGTCAACAGCACGTCGTCGATGATCCGCTCACCCCGCGGCGATTGTGCCACGACGCGGGCGGGCCCGCGGCGGGGCGACGTTTGTGATGGGACACCGGACCGATCACGGCGGAGGGGTTGGCCCTCCCGCTCCGCGGGACGGGTCAGCCGGCGGCAGCCGGCTTGACCGAGCGGAGGAGGACCGTCGCGACGTCGACGACCTCGACCGACTCGGCGGCCTCTCCCGCAGCCTTCTTGCCGGTCACGCCGTCGCCGAGCATGGTGGAGCAGAACGGGCAGCCGACGGCGATCGTCTGGGCGCCGGTGGAGAGGGCCTCCTCGACCCGCTCCACGTTGATCCGCTTGCCGATCCGTTCCTCCATCCACATCCGGGCGCCGCCCGCGCCGCAGCAGAAGGAGCGCTCAGAGTTGCGCGGCATCTCGGTCACGCCGTTGGCGAGCGCGCCGCGGCCACCCGACCAGCCGACGGCCTCGAGCATCGTCCGTGGCGGGGTGAAGACCCGGTTGTGGCGGCCCAGGTAGCACGGGTCGTGGTAGGTGACGCCGCCGTCCAGCGGCTGCACCGGGGTAAGCCGGCCGGCCTGGATCAGGTGGGCCAGCAGCTGCGTATGGTGCACGACCTCGAATGTGCCGCCCAACTGCCCGTACTCGTTGCCGAGCGTGTTGAAGCAGTGCGGGCACGAGGCGACGATCTTCGTCACACCCGCCTCGGTGAGGGTCTCCACGTTCTGCTGGGCGAGCGTCTGGAAGACGAACTCGTTGCCGATCCGCCGGGCCGGATCGCCGGTGCAGGTCTCGCCCTCGCCGAGGATCGCGAAGTCGACGCCGGCCTCGTGGAGCAGCGTCGCGACCGCCTGCGTGGTCCTCTTCGCCCGGTCTTCGAATGCGCCCGCGCAGCCGACCCAGAACAGGTATTCGAAGTCCTCGCCCGGGCCGGCCCGCTTGATCTCGAAGTCGAGTCCCTTGGTCCAGTCTTCGCGGGTGTTCTGCGGCGCCCCCCACGGGTTGCCCTTGTTCTCCAGGTTGCGCAGCATCACCCCCGCCTCCGAGGGGAACGACGATTCGATCAGCACCTGGTAGCGGCGCATGTCGACGATGTGGTCGACATGCTCGATGTCGACCGGGCACTGCTCCACGCAGGCGCCGCAGGTCGTGCAGGACCACAGCACGTCGGGGTCGATCACCCCGCCGTCCTCCGCGCCGCCGATCAGCGGCCGCTCCGCCTCGGCGAGCGCGAGCGCGTCGACGCCGGCGAGCTGCTCGGCGGTGCCCTTCTCCTCGCCCGTGACGTCCTTGCCGCCGCCGGCGAGCAGGTAGGGCGACTTGGCGTACGCGTGGTCGCGCAGCGAGAGCACCAGCAGCTTCGGCGACAGCGGCTTGCCTGTGTTCCACGCCGGGCACTGCGACTGGCAACGCCCGCACTCCGTGCAGGTGGTGAAGTCCAGCAGGCCCTTCCAGGTGAACTGCTCGACCTGCGCGACGCCGAACTGATCCTTCTCCGGGTCGGCCTCCTCGAAGTCCAGCGGCAGCCCACCGGACATCATCGGCCGCAGCGGGCCAAGGCCGGACCCGGCCGGCTTGACCGGGTCGCGCTTGAAGAAGATGTTGACGAACGCCAGGAACCGGTGCCAGGCCACGCCCATGGTGATGTTCAACGAGATGACAATCAGCCAGGCCATCGAGATGACGATCTTCACCGCGCCGACCACCGCGGCACCCGGCCCCCACGCCGGCAGCAGGTCACCGACCGCGTGCGAGACCGGCGTCGCCCACCGCGGGAACTCCAGCGCCCCGTTGGCGGCCTTGAAGCCGCGGATCAGGAACCCGCACACCAGGACGCCGACGATCACCCACTCGACGAAGTAGCCCTGCCACATCGTGGAGCCGGCGAACCGGGACAGTCCGCGCGGCCGGCTGGGCCGGTTGCGCAGCCG
>DATDJX010000500.1:0-2477 GCA_036520275.1 Asanoa sp. | reverse complement strand
ATCCGCGCCTGCGCGGGCAGGCGCACCTTCATCCGCGCGCGGCCGGCCTTGCGCAGCGTCGCACGCGACGGCTTCAGCTTGAGCGGCTTGCGGGCGACCGTCGTCGTGCCGCTCAGCGTCACCCGGCAGGCCGACTGGCAGGTCACCGTCGCGGCCACCGAGCCCGTCTTGGCCGTCTGGCGGCGACGGGCGTTGAGGCTCGCGCCGGGGCGCACGACCTTGCCGGCCCCCTTCGCGACCGGCGGCGCCTCGGCCGTCGTGGCGGGCGCGCGCGTACCCGTGCCCGAGCCATTGCCCGTGCCGGCGCCGCCGCCCGTGCCACCCGAGGGCGGCGTGGCGATGTCGGCGCCCGTGGCGGTCCACAGGAAGGTCACCGCGCTGGTCACGCCCTGGTAGGCGTCGTCGACGCCCGCCGGCACGCTGACCGTGAAGCGGTACCGATGGGCCTCGCCCTGGGCGATCGAGCCCAGGCCGACGGTGGACAGCCCGGCGAGCGTGCCGGAGTACACGGTGGCCGGCGTCAGGCCGGGCGTGACGTCCTCGACGGCGAGGTCGAGCTGCGCCGAGAGAGGCGCGCCGACGTCCGTCAGGTCGGTGGCGCCGAGCGAGAAGTCGCCGGACTCGTCGCCGACGTTCGTGACCGTGATCTCGCCCACGCGGGAGCGGCCCGGAGCGAGGTCCCGGGTAGTGAGGATCGCGGCGCCGGGGCGCGACGAGCCGATGAGCGGCCCGGTCGCATCGCCGACGGCGGCGCGCGCGGCGCCGTGATCGCCGCCGAGGCAGGCCGCGAAGGCGATGCCGAGGGCGGCCAGGGCGACGGCGAGGCGTGAGCGGGCGGCGGCCATCAGAAGTCCACGTCCGAGTTGGTCTGGTTGTAGGTCGCCGGCGTGGTGATCGTGTTGCCCGCGAGGTCGGTGATGCCGGCGCCGACCGTCCAGGTCATGTTGCGGCCGGGGCTGGCGCTCGACGAGACGTTGGACGGCGTGCCGAGCGTGAGCACGACCGAGGTCCCATCGGAGGACATGGCCATCGTGGCGTTGAACGTCGCGGTCGCGGTGACGTAGTCGCCGTTCGTCGCCACGCTGCCGAGGTTGATGCCCGTCCCGTTGGCCACCGTGAGCACCGTGATCGTGTCGTTGCCGGCGCTGGTGAAGCGGATGTGGACGGTGGTGGCCGAGCCGTTCCAGCCGCTCCACACCGAGTTCGGCGCGATGGCCTCGGAGTAGGCGAAGGTCAGCGTGTCGCCGGCCTCGATCTTGCCGGCGGTGCCCCCGGCCTTGTTGGCGGCCGTGACCTGACTGGCGGTCGGCTTGGTCGTGTCGACCGTGAAGGTGTTGGCGTTGCTCGTGCCGGTGTTGCCCGAGGTGTCGGTCTGCGTGACCACTGCGGTGTAGGTGCCCTGGGCGAGCGCCGTGGTGAGCGAGAAGCTGAAGCTGGTGCCCGAGCGGGTGCCGCTCTTGGTCTGCACCGGGGACCCAGTCGCGCTCGTGCCGCTGTAGACCTTCGCCGTGACCGTGGACGAGTCGCCCGTCGCGTTGTCGGCCGTCCCGGTGAAGAGGGGCGTCGTGTCGTTGGTCGCCGAGCCGTTGGCCGGCGTGGTCAGCGTGACCGTCGGCGGGAACTTGGAGGCGGTCACGAAGGACGTGCCCGAGTTCGTCGCGGACGCGGTGAACGTCGCCTGCGAGCCCTGCACCGCAGCGGCAGCCGCCAGGACGGCGGCGAGCAGGACGACGACCCGGGTCATGCCGACTGCGGACGCCCCTCCGGGGCCGAGTCGCGCCACAGCCCGGCCAGCGCGCTCATCGCGATCAGCAGCGCGGGGAGGCCGATGACGAGCATGCGCACGCGCTTCTCGCTGAGGACGGCCAGGCCGTAGCCGAGGTAGGGAAGGTGGAAGGCGACGCGCGCCTGGCTCGCCTGGGCGAGGGTCATCTCGCCCCAGGCGTCGGGCGCGCCGTTGGCGTCGCCCTTGGTGGTCAGCACGCGCTTGCCGTCGACCGTGGTCAGCGTGTGGATGCGGTGCGTCACGAGCCCGGCGTGCCCGGGCGGGCGGAAGGTGATGACGTCGCCGGCGCGCAGGTCCGAGGTCGGGACGACCTTGTCGAACACGAGCGAGCCGCGATCGTAGGTGCCGGTCATCGAGCCGCTGGTGATGACGTAGCGCTGGTAGCCCAGGAGGGCCGGCACGAGGACGCCGAGGGCGAGGATCAGCGCGACGGCGGCAAGCACGATGCCGAAGCCACGGCGGGCGAGCGGAAGGGTCGCGGAGAGCGACATGGGAGCCCTTTCAGAGCGCGCAGTGGAGGACCCACGGAGGGCCCGGCCGCCGGACAACGGCCGAGCCCATCCGCTGAGGGGTCCTGTGACCTAGGACTGGGTGGCCGACCAGGCGAAGTCGACGCCGGCCGTCTTGCCCTGGTAGGTGTCGTCGGTGCTCGTCGGCAGGGTGGCCGTGATCTTGTAGCGGTGCTTGATGC
>DATDJX010000499.1:0-2139 GCA_036520275.1 Asanoa sp. | reverse complement strand
AGCTGGTCGAGCTGACCGTCGTCCCTGACGAACTGGCTTAACAGAAACGCTCGGTAGCCTCCGCCGCCCAATGCGCTGGCTTCCCTCGTCGCTCTTCACGCTCACCCTTGGGGGCTGGCTTGGCGGTGATCGCTCCTCAGTCCATCCAGCGCGCGGCTCCGGGCCACCTCCCTGAATGCGCGACCTTCCTCGTCGTCCTGAGCGTACCCGGGGTGGCGGTGGCCTGGCGGTTTTCGCCATCGGCCACGTAGGCTCCGGTGATCAGGCAGCGCAGCCAACGTAGGGGTGGTCTCATGGTCGATGAAGTCGCCGTCGCCAGCCAGCGGCCCGCGTCGATGGCCCGGATGGTGCTCGACCGGGTCGCCGCCACGCCGGACCGGGAGGCGTTCCGCCATCCGGTCGGCGACCGCTGGGAGTCGCTCGACTGGCGCGAGGTGGGCGAGCGGGTGCGGGCCATCGCCGCCGGGCTGCTCGCGCTCGGCATCCAGCCCGAGGACCGGGTCGGGATCGCGGCGGGCACCCGGCTCGACTGGATCCTGGCCGACTTCGGCATCCTCTGCGCCGGCGCCGCCACCACCACCGTGTACCCCAGCACGCCAGCGGCCGACGTCGCCTACATCCTGCGCGACTCCGGCACCCGCGTAGTCTTCGCCGAGGACGACGAGCAGATCGCCAAGCTCCACCACCACCGCGCCGAGCTGCCCAGCCTGACCAAGGTGGTGACCTTCGACGGCACCCCCGACGGCGACTGGCTGATCGGCCTGGCCGAGCTCGAGCAGCTCGGCCGCGACCACCTCGCCACGCACCCGACCGCGGTGGACGACGCGGTCGGCGCGGTCACGCCGGAGCACCTGGCCACCCTCATCTACACCTCGGGGACGACCGGCCGGCCCAAGGGCGTGCGGCTGGTCCACGACAACTGGACCTACGAAGGCAAGGCGATCGAGGCACTCGAGCTGCTGCGCCCCGACGACCTGCAGTACCTGTGGCTGCCGCTGTCGCACTCGTTCGGCAAGGTGCTGCTCTCCGGCCAGCTCGCCGTCGGGTTCGCCACCGCCGTGGACGGACGCATCCCCAAGCTGGTCGACAACCTCGCGGTGGTGCGGCCCACCTTCATGGCGGCCGCGCCGCGGATCTTCGAGAAGGTCCAGCACCGGGTGGTGGCCATGGCCGGCCACGGCCTCAAGCGGCGCATCTTCGACTGGGCCTTCGCGGTCGGCCGCCACGCGGCCGAGCTGCGCAAGCAGGGCAAGAAGCCGACCGGGCTGCTGGCGCTCCAGTACGCCATCGCCGACCGCCTGGTCTTCGCCAAGCTCCGCGAGCGCTTCGGCGGACGGCTGCGCTTCTTCGTCTCCGGCAGCGCGGCGCTCTCCGCCGAGGTGGCGGAGTTCTTCAACGCCGCCGGCGTGCTCATCCTCGAGGGCTACGGCCTCACCGAGACGTCGGCGGCCAGCTTCGTGAACCGGCCCGACGACCCCCGGTTCGGCACCGTCGGCCGGCCGCTGCCCGGCACCGAGGCCCGCATCGGCGACGACGGCGAGATCCTGATCCGCGGCCCCGGCGTGATGCGGGGCTACCACAACCTGCCGGAGGAGACGGCCGCCACCCTGGCCGGCGACGGCTGGTTCCGCACCGGCGACGTCGGCGAGCTGGACGGCGACGGGTTCCTGCGGGTCACCGACCGGATCAAGGACCTGATCAAGACCTCGGGCGGGAAGTACGTCGCCCCGCAGTCGATCGAGATCGCGTTCAAGGCCGTCTGCCCCTACGCCGCCGAGATCATCGTCTACGGTGAGGGCCGCCCGTACTGCACCGCCCTGGTCGCGCTCGACGCGGAGGCGATCGGCGGCTGGGCGGACGAGCACGGCCTCGCCGACCTGCCGTTCGCCGAGCTGGCCGCCAACGAGCAGGTACGGACGCTGATCGCCGGCGACGTCGAGCAGGCCAACAGCCGGCTGCCGCGCTGGGAGACGGTCAAGCGGTTCACCATCCTGCCGCGCGAGCTGACGGTGGAGTCCGGTGACCTCACGCCGAGCCTGAAGCTCAAGCGCCGCGTCGTCGCCGCCAGGCACCGCGACCTGCTGGAGGCGCTCTACGACGAGCCGGCCGCCAGCGCCGCGGAGCGGCCGGCGACCGCCT
>DATDJX010000498.1:0-3799 GCA_036520275.1 Asanoa sp. | reverse complement strand
GACCGCCGCGTGCGCCGAGGCCTGGAGCTGGGCGGTCGACCACGGCCTGCTCTGCCAGTTCGGCGGCATCGGCGGCAACGTCCTGAAGTTCAAGCCGCCGCTGACCACCCCGGACGACGACTTCGAACGGATGCTCGGCCTGGTGGCCGACGTGACCGCGTTCATCCAGCAGACCGTGCCCGGCCGCGCCGCCGTGCACGCGTGACGGCGAGGAGGCCGGATGGGCAAGCGCGTGATCCGCAGCGAGCAGGGCGCGCCGCCGCTCGGCGCCTACTCCCAGGGGTGGCACGCCGGCGACTTCGTGTTCGTGTCCGGCACCGGGCCGATCGGCCCGGACGGCAAGGTCACGGGCGACACCATCGAGGAGCAGACCAACCGCACCATCGACAACATCGAGGCGGTCCTGGCCGCGGCCGGCGCCACCCTCGCCGACGTCGTCAAGGTCAGCGTCCACCTCGCCGACACCGCGCTGTTCCCCCGCTACAACCAGGTCTACCAGCAGCGCTTCGCCGAGCCCTACCCGGTACGGACCACCGTCGGCAGCAACCTCGACCAGGTGCCGGGGATGCTGATCGAGATCGACTGCATCGCCTACGTGGGCGAGTGACGGGCGCCCGACGTGCCCGCCACGCCCTCGGCCGCACCCCGAGCTGATGGAGGTAGCGGATGAGCCGATTCGAGGGCAGGACCGCGCTGGTCATCGGCGCCGCGCAGGGGATCGGCCGCGGCGTCGCCGAGCGGCTCGCGGCCGAAGGCGCCAACCTCGTCCTGCTCGACGTCGAGCCGGAGGCGCTCGAGCGGACCGTGCGTGACCTGCGCGAGGCGGACTGGCCGGTCGAGGCGGTCAGCGGCGACGTCGCCGAGCGGGCCGACGTCCGGCGCGCGGTCGACCTGGCGGTCGAGCGCTTCGGCGGGCTGGACGTGCTCGCCGGCATCGCCGGCATCACCGAGTTCTCGTCGGTGCTGGAGCTCAGCGACGAGAGCTGGCGGCGCATCCTCGACGTCAACCTCACCGGGATGTTCATCGCCACCCAGGAGGCCGGCAGGGTCATGGCGGCGCGCGGCGGCGGCGCGATCGTGCTGATGGCGTCGACCAACGCGTTCTACCCGGAGGCGCACACCGCGCCGTACTCCACCTCCAAGGCGGGGCTGGTCGGGTTCGTCCGGGCGGCCAGCCTCGACCTCGGCCAGCACGGCATCCGCATCAACGCGGTCAACCCCGGGATCATCAACACGCGCCTGTCGAAGGTGCTGATCGACGACCCGATCGGCGGCCCGGAGTACCTCAGGCGCATCCCGCTGCGCCGCTGGGGCGAGCCGGCCGACATCGCTGCGGTGGTGGCGTTCCTCGCCTCCGACGACGCCGGCTACATGACCGGCGAGGACGTCACCGCCGACGCGGGCGCCACCGTCGGCGTCGTGCTCGAGGTCGAAGACGTCGGCCTCGGCGAGCACGGCTCCGCCCGGGCGGGCGGTAATGGCTGACCGGGCGGGCCGGCTCGCCGGCAAGGCCGCGATCGTCACCGGCGGCGGCTCGGGCATCGGCCGCGCCGTGGCACTGCGCTTCGCCGCCGAAGGCGCCGCCGTGCTGGTCGCCGACGTGGCCGGCGCGACCGCCGAGGCGGTCGCGAAGGAGGCGACGGCGGCGGGGGCCACCGCGCACGGCATGGCGGTCGACGTCACCGACGGCGAACAGGTCACCGCCATGGTGGACCGGGCCGTCGCCGCGTTCGGCGGCGTCGACGTGCTGCTGACCGCCGCCGGGATCATCGCGTTCGGCGACGTGGTCGAGACCGAACCGGACGTCTGGGACCGGGTGCTGGCGGTCAACCTGACCGGGGCGTACCGGTGCGCCAGGGCGGTCATCCCGGTGATGGTCGCGCGCGGCGGCGGCTCGATCGTGACCATCTCGTCGTCGACCGGCGCGCACGACGCCGCGCCGCGCACCGCCGCCTACATCGCGTCCAAGGGCGGCATCGCCATGCTCACCAAGGCGATGGCCGTCGACCACGCGGCGGCCGGGGTGCGGGTCAACGCGATCGCGCCCGGCCCGACCGCGACCCCGATGCTCCAGGCGGTGATGAGCCCGGACGAGCTGCGCGCGTTCGGGCAGGCGATGCCGATCGGCCGCCTGGCCGAGCCGGCGGAGCTCGCCGCCGCCGCGCTGTTCCTGGCCTCCGACGACGCGTCGTTTGTCACCGGCGCGGTGTTCGCCGTGGACGGAGGCCAGACCGCGAAGGTCGGCATGACCCTTGCCGACCTCGGCACGATCGACCGGCGCGACGGCCGGTCGGAAGGAGGAGCCCAGTGACTGCCCAAGCTCCGGACGCCCGCGTCACCACCGACCTGCAACGCAACGCGGTCGGCCTGCCTGGTGTCGTCATGCAGGGCGTCGCCACGATCGCACCGGCGTTCGCGATCCTGGCGTCGTTCGTCTTCACGGTGAGCCTGGCCGGCATCACCGCGCCGCTCGCCTACCTGTTCGCCGGCGTCGGCATGCTGCTCGTCGCCATCTCCGTCAGCCAGCTCGCCAAGGCGTTCCCCTCCGCCGGCGGCTGGTACACCTGGATCGCCCGCTCGCTGCACCCGCGGGCGGGCTTCCTGGCCGGCTGGATCTTCTCCATCTGGCTCCCACCCGTCGGGGTGCTGACGTTCGCGTTCTTCTCCAAGACGGTGCTCGAACCGGCGCTCAAGTCCGAGTACGGCATCACCGTGCCGTGGTGGATCGTCACCATCCTCGGGCTGGGCCTGGTGGCGTGGGCGACCTACGCGGGCATCTCGATCTCCGAGAAGCTGCTGATCATCACCGGCAGCATCGAGATCGTGATCATGCTCGCCCTGGCGATCACCGGCTTCCTCAACCCCGGCCCCGGCGGCTTCAGCTTCGCGCCGCTGAACCTCGGCAACGCGCCCGGCGGGAGCGGCCTGTTCACCGCGATCGTGTTCTCGATCTTCGCGTTCAGCGGCTGGGAAGCGGTCGCGCCGCTCGCCGAGGAGAGCAAGAACCCGCGCCGCAACGTGCCCATCGGGCTGATCGCCTCGGTGATCATCCTGACCGTGTACTTCGTGATCGCGGTGTGGGGCTACCTGGTCGGGATCGGCGTCAACAACGCCGCCGGCATCCCCGACGCCGAGGCGTTCCCGGTGTTCACCCTCGCCACCGACGTGTGGGGCGGCGCCTGGGTGCTGGTCCTGTTCGCCCTGCTCAACTCGGTCTTCGCGGTGTCGATCGCCTGCTTCAACGGCGGCACAAGGACCTGGTACGCGATGGGCCGTTCCGGCACGCTGCCGAAGTGGTTCTCCCGGGTCGACCGCGGCCGCAAGACGCCCGACAACGCCATCCACTTCGAGGTCGGCGTGCAGGTCCTGTTCTTCGTCATGATCCTGATCTGGGGCCCGGAGAACGTCTTCTTCACCTGGGCGCTGACCATCACCCTCGGCCTCATCCTCATGTACATCCTGGCCAACGCCGGCGTGGTCCGGCACTACACCGGTGAGGCAAAGGCCGAGCTGAACCCGCTGCTGCACATCGTCCTGCCGGTGATCTCCGCCGTCGCGGTCGCCTACGTCGCCTACCGCTCCCTGCAGGACCTCACCTCACCGGTCTCGTACGCGCCCTGGCTGTTCCTCGCCTGGCTGGCGATCGGCGGCGGGATCCTGCTGTACCTGCGCGCGTCCGGCAAGGAGGAGTTCCTGGAGAAGGCCCGGATGGCAATGGAGGAATCCGACGAGATCGGCCCGCACGAGACCGGCACGCCCGGCCCGACCGACCTGGGCGGCGCCGTGCGCCCACCCGAGA
>DATDJX010000497.1:0-2027 GCA_036520275.1 Asanoa sp. | reverse complement strand
CGGGCCTCTTCCGACCTGACACCGTTGGCGACGTCACGACCCGCCGTGCCGGCGCATATCCCTCTCCGACCTGATGCCGTTCGCGATATCAGGCTCGGGGGAGCGACGGATGCGCGGATGCCTCCTGATGCCGTCCGCATCATCATCATTCGGCCGGCCGCTGAAGCGGCCTTTCCGACCTGTTGCCGTTGGCGGTATCGAGCCGGCCGGCGACACCGAAGGCCGTTTCCGAGCTGATGCCTTCGCGAGCGTCGCAACACCCGCGAGGCCCGACCGCGTCACACGCGCGGGCACGATGCCTCCCACGGCATCAGGTGGGACAAGGACCCGCCGCCCCACCGCCGCGCGATGCCTCCAACGGCATCAGGTCGCACAGGGACCAGCCGCCATGCCGCCCGCGCGATGCCTCCACCGGCATCAGGTCGGACACGCACCCCGCCACACCACCCCACCCGATGCCGTCAACGGCATCAGGTCGGACAAGGTCCCGCCACCACGGCGCCGGTGCGACGCCGCCAAGCGCATCAGGTCGGACACGCACCCCGCCACCACCACCCACCCGATGCCGTCAACGGCACCAGGTCGGACAAGGACCAGCCACCACACCACCGACGCGAGATCCCCAACGGCATCAGGTCGCACAGGGACCCGCCACCATCAGGTCAGACAGGGGGAACCGCCACCACCGCCGGCGCGACATCGCCAACGGCATCAGGTCGGATAGGGGCCCTCGAGCACACCAATGGTCGGGGCGTCAGGTCAGGACGTCGTCGGCGTCGACGATGGTGTACGCGTAGCCCTGTTCGGCCAGGAAGCGTTGCCGGTGGGCGGCGTACTCGGTGTCGATCGTGTCGCGGGCGACCACCGTGTAGAAGTGGGCCTGCCGGCCGTCGGCCTTCGGGCGCAGCACCCGGCCCAGGCGCTGGGCCTCCTCCTGCCGCGACCCGAACGTCCCGGACACCTGGATGGCGACCGCCGCCTCCGGGAGGTCGATCGAGAAGTTGCCCACCTTCGAGATGACCAAGGTCGGCACCTCGCCGTTGCGGAACGCGTCGAACAGCCGCTCGCGTTCCTTGTTGGTCGTCGCGCCCTGGATGATCGGCGCGTCGAGGAACTCGCCCAACGCGTGCAGCTGGTCGATGTAGCCGCCGATCACCAGGACCTGGTCGCCGCGGTGCTTCTCGACCAGCGCGCGGACCACGGGCAGCTTCGTGCGCGCTGTCGCGGCGACGCGGTAGCGCTCGTCGGTCTCCGCCGTGGCGTAACCCATCCGCTCGGCGTCGGTCAGCGTCACCCGTACCTCGGTGCAGTCGGCCGGCGCGATCCAGCCCTGTGCCTCGATGTCCTTCCACGGCGCGTCGTAGCGCTTGGGGCCGATCAGCGAGAACACGTCGCCCTCGCGGCCGTCCTCCCGGACCAGGGTGGCCGTCAGACCGAGCCGCCGGCGGGCCTGCAGGTCGGCGGTGAAGCGGAAGATGGGCGCGGGCAGCAGGTGCACCTCGTCGTAGATGACCAGCCCCCAGTCGCGGGCGCCGAAGAGGTCGAGATGGGCGAACTGCCCGCGGCGACGGGTGGTCAGCATCTGGTACGTCGCGATGGTGACCGGCCGGATCTCCTTGCGCTCGCCCGAGTACTCGCCGATCTCGTCCGCGGTCAGCGACGTCCGGGCGACCAGCTCCCGCTTCCACTGCCGGCCGGCCACGGTGTTGGTCACCAGGATCAGCGTGGTCGCCGATGCCTCGGCCATCGCGGCGGCGCCGACCAGCGTCTTGCCGGCGCCGCACGGGAGCACGACAACGCCGGAGCCGCCGGCCCAGAACATGTCGACCGCCTCGCGCTGGTAGGACCGCAGGTGCCAGCCCTCTTCGGCCAGCGCGATCGGGTGCTTCTCGCCGTCGACGTAGCCAGCGAGGTCTTCGGCCGGCCAACCGAGCTTGAGCAGCGCCTGCTTGAGCCGGCCGCGCTCGGACGGGTGTACCGCGAACATATCGTCGTCGATCTTGGCGCCGAGCATGCCGGCGAGCTTC
>DATDJX010000496.1:0-22762 GCA_036520275.1 Asanoa sp. | reverse complement strand
CCCGCCGCGGACGCTATCCACACCGGACCGGCGATTCCACGTACGCCGTCGAATCGTGTGCTGACCGTTGCCGAACCGTTGCAGTCTCTCTGCGCCTCGCTCCGCTCGGCTGGCGCTCGCGCTCCGTCTCTGCGCCTCGCTGCGTCTCTGCGCCTCGCTGCGTCTCTGCGCCTCGCTCCGCTCGGCTGGCGCTCGCGCTCGGTCTCTGCGCCTCGCTCCGCTCGGCTGGCGCTCGCGGGCAAGGATGCCGCCGTTGGCGCCCTCGCCCCGCTCGGGCGAAGACCACCCCGGCGGCACCCGGCGCGAGCGGGCGTCGGTTCCGTCGCGCGGGTTCGCTAGCGGGCGTCCACCAGGGGCAATGGTGTGCCGGCGCCACCGCCGGGCAAGGCTATCGACGAGAAGTGCGACACCACCCGCTCGTCGGTCGGGTCGTCGGCCGGCGCGCGGTGCACCCGCAGGTGCCGGTAGAGGGTGTCGCGCTGCGCCGGGATCCGGCCGGCAGAGCGGATCATCCAGATCAGCTCGTGCAGGTTGGACCGGTGGCGGGCGCCGGCCGAGGAGATCACGTTCTCCTCCAGCATGATCGAGCCGAGGTCGTCCACGCCCATGTGCAGCGCCAGCTGGCCGACGTCCTTGCCGGCGGTCAGCCAGGACGCCTGCAGGTGGGGCACCGTGTCGAAGAACAGCCGGGCCACCGCCACCAGCCGCAGATACTCCAGGGTCGTGGCCTGGGTGCGGCCCTTGAGGTGGTTGTTCTCCGGCTGGTAGGTCCACGGGATGAACGACCGGAAGCCACCGGTGCGGTCCTGCACGTCGCGGATCATCCGCAGGTGTTCGATGCGCTCGGCGTTGGTCTCGCCCGTGCCCATCATCATGGTGGCGGTGCTCTCGACGCCCTGCCGGTGGGCCAGCTCCATCACCTCCAGCCAGCGTGCGCCCGACTCCTTGAGCGGCGCGATGGCCTGCCGCGGGCGGTCCGGGAGCATCTCGGCGCCGGCGCCCGCGATGGAGTCGAGGCCGGCGGCCCTGATGCGGGCGATGGCCTCGTCGAGGCTCACCCCGGACACCTTGGCCATGTGCGTGATCTCGGACGGCCCGATGGAGTGGATGACCAGCTGCGGGTAGGCCGCCTTGACCGCCGAGAAAAGCTGCTCATAGTACTCGACGCCGTAGTCCGGGTGGTGGCCGCCCTGCAGCATCACCTGCGTGGCACCGAGCTCGACCGCTTCGCCGCACCGGCGCAGGATCTCCTCCGTGCTGTGCGACCAGCCCTCCGCATGCTTCGGTGCCCGGTAGAACGCGCAGAACTTGCAGGCGGTCACACACACGTTGGTGTAGTTGATGTTGCGGTCGATGAGGTAGGTGACGATGCCGTCCGGGTAGCGCCGGCGCCGTACGGCGTCGGCCGCCTCGCCGAGCGGGTGGAACGGCGCGTCGGTGTAGAGCAGCAGCGCCTCCTCCGGGCTGATGCGGCCGCCGTCGGCGGCGCGCGCGAGAACGCTGTCGATCTCCCGGCTGCTAGTCACGTCACCGAGCTTACGACGGGGCGCACGCTGGCACGCCCGGGACGCCGTGTCCCCACGCCGTATCGATGACGACGGACAACGACGACGGACAACGCGGTGCGGCGGCGTGCCCCGGCGCCCTGACGCAGCAGGCCGGACAGGGCGGCGCCCGCCCGGCCCGCCACGCCGAAAAGACCCGCTCGGCACGCCGAGCCCTGACCCACGACGGGGTCACACGCCCGGGAAGCCGCGAGCCCGCAGCGCCGCCTGCACCTCGTGCAGCACGCCGGGCAGGTCGGCCCGCAAGCGCTCGGCCGAGAAGGCGAGCACCAGCCAGCCAGCGGCGGCGAGCCGGCGGTCCGGCACACCACCGGCCATCACGCCCACCTCGGCCGCCGGCCAGGCAAGGCCAGGGTCGAGCGCGGTGCCGCCGCGGAGGCGCACGGGATGGCGGCTGACCGGCCGGGGAAGCCGCGCCAGGTGCAGCCGCACCCGCAGGTGGGAATCGGCGGGCGACCGGGCCGCCGGATCCACCAGCCGGAACGCCGCCGCCGCCCGGCGCCAGTAGCGGTCGCCTCGCCGCCGGACGGCCTCCTCGCGGAGCTGCCCGACCGTGACCCGGCCGGCGACCAGCAGCCCGTCGACGACCGACACCGCCGTCGCGGGGTCGAGCCAGGCGGCGACGTCCCACGCCGTGCGCACCGGGCTCGTGCGGGTGATGCCGGACTGCCGCTCGACGTCGCCGGGCCGCAGCTCGACCCGGTGCACCCGCATGCCGCGCCTTGGCCCGAAGCACTCGCCCACGGGCACGACGACATGCACCTCGTCGCGTGGTCGGCGGGCGTGGCGCACGCCCCACAGGCAGGCGGCGGACGGCCCGGCGATCGCGGCGGTCGACGGAAGGCGCAGGCTCGCCGCGCGGCACGCGAGCTCGTGGTCGGGGCGCAGCCTGGCGTCGGCGTACACGTTGCTGCGCAGGCGCATCCACGCAGAGCTGCGCAGCTGGTCGGGGGTGAGCAATCCGCCGCGCACGGCGTCGGAGCCGCGGAAGATCCGCCACTGGAGGTCGTGCGGACGCACCGGTTGGATGGGCATGCCAGCAGGGTGACAGGATTTCCGCGGGCGCGTTTTCGTCGTCCACAGGGCTGTGGACAACGGTGGTCGTGTCGGTGCCGGCGGGTAAGGTCGTCGGGTGCTGGTGGTTCACGGTGCGTGGGTCGACGGGCGCCTGGCGATCTGGGGCGAGCTGCTGGGGCGCGCGACCTCCGCGCCGCCGGCACACCCGTTCGCGGCCCCGACCTCGGCGCTCGCCGCGGCCGTGACATCCGACGGCGCCGTTGGCGACCTCGAGCTGCTCCTGCCGACGGTTGAGGGCGCCCCGGTGCCGTCGCCCGAGTCGGGCGCCGACGAGGTGCCCGCCGGCGCCCGGCTGGCCGCGTGGCGTACGCCCGCCATGTTCTTCAATGCTCCGGCCGCGCTGGCCGCCCTCGCCGCGCCGAGTGACGACGCCGACTGGTTGCCGGGCGAGTCACTGCGCTACCTCGCGACGGTGGCCGCTTACGCGCACGGCATGGTCTGCCGGGGGCGGATGCTCCCGCAGCTGGTCATGGCCGACGGCGACTGGGCGGCGCGGTGGCGGCCGGTGCTGACCGGGCGCGACGCGGCCGCGTTCCGCGAGCTCGCGACGGCGATGCCGCCGGTCTGCCGGGCGGCGGCGCCCGCCCGGCGTGGCGTCGAGGTGCTGCGCGAGGCGCTCGACGCGCTCGTCGACGCGGCCGCGCGGCTGGCGATGCCGGAGCGCCTGCTGCTCGGTCACCGGCCCGGCGCGAAGGCGCCGTTGGCCGACCGGTGGGCGCGCGCGCTGACCGCCGCCGACGCCACGGTGGTCGACACCCGGGGCGAGGCCGACGACCTGCGGGCGGCGCTCGACGGGTGGCTCGCCGCCGCACACGAGGCCAACGGGCCCGTCCGGGTGTGCTTCCGGCTGGTCGAGCCGCCGCTCATGGACGACACCTGGCTGCTCGAGTTCGGCATGCAGTCCACCGAGGACCCGGGCCTCTACGTGCCCGCACCGGTCGTGTGGTCCGGCCGACGGGTGCCGGGCATGCCCGACCGTCCCGACGAGACGCTGCTCGCCGGCCTCGGCCGCGCCGTGCGGCTCTTCGTCCCGGTCCGGGACGCGCTCGACGAGGCGCAACCTTCGGTGGTGCCGCTGCAGACCGCCGAGGCGCACGACTTTCTCCGCGAGGCGGCGCCGCTGCTACAGAGCGCGGGGTACGGCGTCCAGCTTCCCGCCTGGGCCGGGCGCAAGAACATCGGGGTACGGCTGACCACCCGCAGCCGCTCGTCCAGCGGCCCGAAGGGCCTCGTGGCGCAAGGCTTCGGGCTCGAGGAGCTGGTCGACTTCCGGCTCGACCTGATGGTCGGCGACGAGGCGGTCAGCGCTGCCGACCTCGAGGAGCTCGCCCGGCTCAAGGTGCCGCTGCTGCGCATTCGGGGCCGCTGGGTCGAGCTCGACGACCGCCAGCTGCAGGCCGCCATCCGGGCCGTCGAGCGCCACCAGGAAGGCCAGCTCACCGCGGCCGAGGTGCTGGCCCAGGTCGCTCGCGGCGGCGACGAGGAACTGCCGCTGGTCGACGTCGACACCGACGGCTGGCTGGGCGATCTGCTCTCGGGCGCGGCCGAGCAACGGTTGGAGCCAACCGCCACCCCGGCCGCCTTCCGGGGCACCCTGCGCCCCTACCAGGAACGCGGCCTGTCCTGGTTGGACTTCCTGTCCCGGCTCGGATTGGGCGGCATCCTGGCAGACGACATGGGCTTGGGGAAGACCGCCCAGACGTTGTCGCTGCTGTTGGCCGAACGGGAGCGCGGCGAGCCGGCGGCGACGCTGCTCGTCTGCCCGATGTCGCTGGTCAGCAACTGGCAGAAGGAAGCCGAGCGGTTCGCGCCGTCCTTGCGCCGCTACGTCCACCACGGTGCGTCCCGGGCGCGCGACGACCAGCTCGCCGCCGCGGTGGCGGGAGCCGACCTTGTCATCACCACCTACGGCACGGCGCTGCGCGACCTCGCCGACCTGCGGGAGCTGACCTGGGGACGCGTGGTATGCGACGAGGCGCAGGCCATCAAGAACAGCGGAGCCCGCCAGGCCCAGGCCGTGCGGGTGATCCCGGCCGGCACGCGGCTTGCCCTCACCGGCACACCCGTGGAAAACCACCTCGCCGAGCTGTGGTCCATCATGGACTTCTGCAACCCGGGGCTGCTCGGCCCCGCCAGGACCTTCCGCCGCCGCTACCAGGAGCCGATCGAGGTACGGCAGGACGACGACGCGGCCGCGGCCCTCAAGCGAGCCACCGGCCCGTTCGTGCTGCGGCGGCTCAAGACCGACAAGACGATCATCTCCGACCTGCCCGACAAGCTGGAGATGAAGGTCTGGTGCCCGCTGACGCCGGAACAGGCCACGCTCTACCAAGCCGTCGTCGACGACATGCTCGCGCGGATCGAAGGCAGCGAGGGCATCGAGCGGCGCGGCAACGTGCTCGCCACGATGACCCGGCTCAAGCAGGTCTGCAACCACCCCGCCCACCTGCTGCGCGACGGCTCAAAGCTGGCCGGCCGCAGCGGCAAGCTGGCCCGCCTGCAGGAGCTCGCCGAGGAGATCGTGGCCGAGGGTGACAAGGCGCTGGTGTTCACCCAGTACGCCGAGTTCGGTGCGCTGCTCAAGCCCTACCTGGCCGCGCATCTCGACCGACCCGTCCTATGGCTGCACGGTGGACTGCCCAAGGCGCGCCGCGACGTGCTCGTCGAGCGGTTCCAGAGCGACGACGAGCCGATGATCTTCCTGCTCTCGCTGAAGGCGGCCGGCACAGGTCTGAACCTGACCGCGGCCAACCACGTCATCCACTTCGACCGATGGTGGAACCCGGCGGTCGAAGACCAGGCCACCGACCGCGCGTTCCGCATCGGGCAGTCGCGCAACGTCCAGGTCCGCAAGTTCGTCTGCACGGGCACGCTCGAGGAACGCATCGACGAGATGATCGAACGGAAGAAGGCCCTCGCGCAGCGGGTCGTCGGCACCGGCGAAGACTGGATCACCGAGCTGTCCACGTCGGAGCTGCGCGAGTTGTTCGCCCTCGACCCGAAGGCGGTGAGCTGATGCCCGTTGGTCCCGACGGCTGGTTCGAGGGCGGCAAGCCCATCGAGGTCGAGGGCGGCATCAAGGCCCGCTCGACGCGCGGCCGCATCGGCGAACAATGGTGGTCGCGCCGCTTCGTCGACATCCTCGAGGGCATCTGCCCACCCGGCCGGCTCGCGCGCGGCCGCACGTACGCCCGCAAGGGTCAGGTCCTCGACATGTCGGTGGCGCCGGGCGTGGTCAGGGCGGGGGTCCAGGGCTCGCGCCCCGATCCCTACCGGGTCGCCATCACGATCGAGCGCTACGGCGGCGAGGCGTGGGCGCAGGTCGAGGACGCGCTCGCGGCCCGGGCCCTGTTCCGGGCGAAGCTGCTCGCCGGCGAGATGCCCCGGGAGATCGTCGAGGTCTTCGACTCCCTCGGGATGCCGCTGTTCCCGACGGCGCTCGACATGACCTGCTCCTGCCCCGACTGGAGCGTGCCGTGCAAGCACCTGTCGGCGGTGCTCTACCTGCTCGGCGAGGCGTTCGACGACGACCCGTTCCTCGTCCTGGCCTGGCGCGGGCGAGACCGGGAGACGCTGCTGGCGGCGTTGCGCCGCACCGCCGACGCCGAGGCCGCCGAGGCACCGGACCCGCTCGACGCGCCCGACGTGCCGCTCGAGGACCGGCTGGCCGACTACTTCACGAGCGGCACGTCGCTCGCCCGGCTCCGCGACCTCCCGGGCGGCCCGACGGCACCGCCGGAGCTGCTGTTGCGGGCGCTCGACCCGCCGCCGGTGGTGGTGCGCCACATCCCGCTCGTCGACCTCCTCCGCCCGGTCTATCGCGAGCTGGGCGGTCAGGCGTCGTAGTCGACGACCAGCCTGCCGGTCTCGGGGCTGGACTGGCAGGTCAACACGTAGCCGGCGGCGACCTCGTCGGGCTCGAGGGCGTAGTTGCGGGCCATCCGCACCTTGCCCTCCACGACCCGGGCGCGGCAGGTCGAGCACACCCCGCCCTTGCAGGCGTACGGAAGCTCGGAGCGCACCTTCAGCGCGGCGTCCAGGACGCGCTCGTCGCGGGACATCCGCAGCGTCGAGGCGCGCCCGTCGAGAAGGATGGTCACGTCCGTGTCGCCGGCCGGGGCGGCACCCGCCGGGCGCGGCGGGGGCGGCGGCGTCTGGTCGGCGTGGAACAGCTCGGTGTGCACGGCGGCGGTGGGCACGCCGCGGTCGGCGAGCACGTCGCGGGCGTCGGTCACCATGCCGTACGGGCCGCAGAGGAACCACTCGTCCACCGTGGACGCCGGCACGACCGTCTCGAGCAGCTCGGCCAGGCGAGCGGCGTCGACGCGCCCCGAGAGCAGCGCCGAGTCGCCCGGCTCGCGGGACAGCACGTGCACCAGGTGCAGCCGCGCGGGATAGCGGTCCTTCAGGTCGGCCAGCTCTTCGCCGAACATCACGCTACGCGCGTAGCGGTTGCCGTACACCAGGGTGAACCGGCTCTGCGGCTCGACCGCGAGCGCGGTGGCGATGAGCGAGAGCACGGGCGTGATGCCGGACCCGGCTGCGACGGCACCGTAGTGGCGCACGCGGTCCGGCGCGAAGGCAGTCGTGAAGTGGCCCAGCGGCGGCATCACCTCGACCGCGTCGCCCCGGTGCAGCGCGGTGGCCGCGTAGGCGGAGAACGCCCCGCCGGGAATCTCCTTGACCCCGATGCGGACCCGGCCGGTTGCGGCCAGCTCGGCGGGCGTCGAGCAGATCGAGTACGACCGGCGCACGTCCTCGCCCGTCGCCTCGTCGACCCGCCGCACGGTCAGGTGCTGGCCGGCCTGGAAGTCGTATGTCTCGCGCAACTCGGCGGGCACCGCGAAGGTGATGGCGAGCGCGTCGTCGGTCAGCCGGTCGATCGCCTCGACCGGCAGGGGATGGAAGACCGGCCGGCGGCGCACCGGGCGCGTCACGACCACGCTCATGATCAGAGCGCCTTGATCGCGTCGAAGGGCTCGCCGCACGAGCGGCAGCGCCATAGCGCCTTACACGCCGTCGACCCGAACCGGCTCAACTGCTCGGTGTCCGGCGAACCGCACAGCGTGCAGCGCACCGACAACGACAGCGGCACCGCTCGCGCGGGTCCGGGCGGGGCGACACCGGCGGCGGCCAGCTTCTCCCGACCGCCGGCGCTGATCCAGTCGGTGGACCAGGCCGGGGCGAACACCGTCACCACCTCGGCGTCGGGATGGCCGGCGGCGCGCAGGGCGGTCAGGATGTCCGCCCGGATCACGTCCATCGCGGGGCATCCGGTGTAGGTCGGCGTGATCGTCACGATCACCCGTCCGTCCGCATCGGACGCCACGTCGCGGAGGATGCCGAGCTCCTCGATGGTCACGACTCGCAGCTCGGGGTCGACCACCGACGCCACCACGGACCGGGCGCTCACCAGCGAACTCCCGGGTGCGCGCGGTGCAGCTCCTGCATCTCGGCCAGCAGCCCGGCGAGCTCCGTGCGTTCGCCGGCGGGCTCGGGCACGTCCACCGGCCGGGTCAACGTCGCCTCGGCGAGCACCCGCTCCACGGTGGACGACCACGCACCGCGCAGGCTCCGCAGCGCCACCGGGCCGTCGGACGGGCTCACGAACAACCCGGGGACGTACGGCCAAAGCCCGCCGATCGCGGCCTGCATCCGTCGGCGCGACTCCTGCGTCCCGTCGCCCAGCCGGACCGTCCACAGTGCGGCGTGGTCGAGGTGGTAGCTGGACTCCTTGCGCGCCTTGGCACCGATCGCGGCGAGCCGATCGTCGTCGCACGACGCGAGCCCCGTGTAGAGCGGGAGCTGGAAGGCGGCCAAGAACAGCAACTTGCCGATCACCACGGCGAAGTCGGGCTCGGCCAGCTCGACGAGCCGGCAGTTGCGAAACTCGTCGGCGGAGCGCAGGAAGGCCAGCGCGTCCTCGTCCCGGCCGGCCCCCTCCAGCTCGCCGGCGTACGACAGGAGGAGCCGCGCGGCACCGAGCTGGTCGAGGGCGATGTTGGCCAGCGCCACGTCCTCCTCCATCTCGTGGGAGCTGGCGTACCAGGCGCCGAGCCGTTGCGCCGTGACGAGCGCGTCGTCGGCCAGCCGCAGGACGTATGGGATCACAGGTGCTTCGCCCCGTCCGGCACCTCGTAGAACGTCGGATGGCGGTAGACCTTGTCGGCCGCCGGGTCGAAGAAGGCGTCCTTCTCGTCGGGGCTGGACGCGGTGATCTGGGCCGCCGGCACGACCCAGATCGACACGCCCTCCTGCCGCCGGGTGTAGAGGTCGCGGGCGTTGCGCAGCGCCATCCGGGCGTCGGGCGCGTGGAGGCTGCCGACGTGCGCGTGCGACAGGCCCCGGCGGGCACGTACGAACACCTCCCACAGCGGCTCGCCCCCGCCGCTCATGCCGCGACCGCCGCGCGCCGTTTGGCGGCGTAAGCCGCGGCTGCCTCGCGCACCCACGTTCCTTCGTCGTGGGCGCGGCGGCGGTGGGCCATCCGCTCGGCGTTGCACGGGCCGTCGCCCTTGATGACGCGCATCAGCTCGTCGTAGTCCGGCTCGGTGAAGTCGTACGCCTGGCGGTCCTCGTTCCAGCGCAGGTCCGGATCCGGAATCGACAGCCCGAGCACCGTGGCCTGCTGCACGCACATGTCGACGAAGCGCTGCCGCAGCCCATCGTTGGAGAAGCGCTTGATCTTCCAGGCCATCGACTGCTCGGAATGGGTCGAGTCGGTGTCCGGCGGCCCGAACATGGCCAGCGACGGGTACCACCAGCGGTCGATCGCATCCTGGGCCATGTCGCGCTGGGCGCCGGAGCCGTGCGCCAGCGTGTAGAGGATCTCGTAGCCCTGCCGCTGATGGAACGACTCCTCCTTGCAGATCCGGATCATCGCCCGGGCATACGGCCCGTATGAGCATCGGCACAGGGGGACCTGGTTGACGATCGCCGCGCCGTCGACGAGCCAGCCGATAGCGCCGATGTCGGCCCAGGTCAGCGTGGGGTAGTTGAAGATCGAGCTGTACTTCTGGCGGCCGGCGAGCAGCAGGTCGACGAGCTCGTCGCGGGTGATGCCGAGCGTCTCGGCGGCCGCGTACAGGTAGAGCCCGTGACCGGCCTCGTCCTGCACCTTCGCGAGGAGGATGGCCTTGCGCTTGAGCGAGGGTGCCCGGGTGATCCAAGCGCCCTCGGGCTGCATGCCGATGATCTCGGAGTGGGCGTGTTGGGCGATCTGCCGGATCAGCGTGCGCCGGTAGGCATCGGGCATCCAGTCGCGCGGCTCGATCTTCTGGTCGGCGGCGACCACCTGGTCGAAGTAGGTCTGCAGCGCGTCGGCGTCGGCGGCGGACCCCGCCGGCTCGAGCCCCCGGCCCGCGGCCGCGCGCAGGGCCGCCTCGGCCGCCTCGACCTCGTCGAGCAGGCCGCCGCCGGGCGGCGGTTCGGAGGGACCGAAGTCGTTCCCGTACACGATCCAAGTGTTACAGGCCAGCTCAGCATTCACCAGTAGGTGTAACACATCAGCGACCTTCGGCTACAGAACGTCACTAGGTGGCCGCTTACCGTCAGATCGATCTCCACAGTAGACGGCGGGCCGCGTGATGGGCTCGTAAATCCTTCGGCATCACTTGCGGCATAACCGATTAAACCAGTACAAGCTACGGAAATTGGCCTATGCCAGCGGCTGGCTTGTCCCCGTAAACTACGTTCCCGCCAGCCGCGTCCCCCCGCGGACCGTCACACAGAGCCACCCCCGGCTTTGACTCCCGGAGATCACCACTCATGCGCCCTCGGTTGGTCATGGTGTTCGCGATCGTCGCCATCGTCCTCGGCGGCGTCCTCATGGTGCCCGCCGCGTACGCCCGCTTTTCCGGCGGCGGTTCGGCGAAGGCCACCGGCACCTCCCCCGCGGCGAGCCCCAAGGCGGCGCCGACCATCCCGCCGACCGTCGTCGAGCCACCGCGGCCGACGCTCGCTCCGGGTCCGGTCGCCGCGAACGTCGACGGCTACTTCTCCTGGGCGTTCCTCGACCGGTCGACCGGCAAGATCTCGGGTTCCAAGAACCTCACCGCGACCAACTCGACCGAGTCGATGATCAAGATTTGGATCGTCTCCGACTTCCTGCGTCGCACGGCCCAAGCCGGCCACGAGCCGACCAAGACGCAGCTGTCGCTCGCCAGCACCGCGATCCGCGACAGCAACGACAACTCGGCGGAGGCGCTGTTCAACGCGGGCGGCCGCGCGCCGGTGATCAGTCGCATGATCAAGACTTGCCTGCTCACCGATACCAGGGCGGTCGTCCCGCCCGGCAGCAGAACGGTGTGGTGGAGCTACACCCGGATCTCCGCCCTCGACGCCGTCCGCCTCGGCGAGTGCGTCAAGGACGGCCGGGCCGCGGGCAAGAAGTGGACCGGCTGGGTGCTCAGCGAGATGACGAAGGTGCGGGGCACCGCCGCCGCCAAGGACCAGCACGCGACGACCGGCGGCGGGCGATGGGGCATCATCGACGGGCTCCCGCCGGAGATCATCAAGGCGAGCCCGGTCAGCATCAAGAACGGGTGGACGCCGATCAACGCCGACGGCCTCTGGCACATCAACTGCCTCGCGATCACGGACGACTGGGTCCTCGCGGTCGAGACCCGCTACCCCATCAGCCAGGGCCTCGGCTACGGCGCGAAGGTCTGCGCGAGCGTCGCCACCCAGCTGGTGACGCCCAAGGTCGGCGCGGCGCTCAAGCTGCCCGCGCCGGACGCGGGCTGATCGGGCATGACACAGACCAGGCGCCGCCGGCGCCCGTACCCCCTGTTGATCCTGGCCGCCGTGCTGGTCGTCATGTCGGTCGTGGCGCTGCGCCTGCTGCCGGGCTCGCCGCTGGCCGCTCAGGCGGCGGCCGAGTGGGAGTCGCCGACCGCCGCCGCGACGAGCGGCGCACCGCGCGCGGGCGCGCCGAGCGCGGAGGCGCTCACCGCGTCACCCTCGCCGACCCTGCCGCCGCTCGCCGTGCGCCCCGCCGCGGTCAAGATCGACGCGAGCGGCTGGTGGTCGTGGGCGCTGGTGGACACCCGTACGGGCACGCTGTCCGGCCCCTCGTCCAACAGCAAGACGAGCACCACGGCGTCGCTGATCAAGGCATGGATCGGCGCCGATTTCCTCCGGCGCGCGCACGAGGCGTCCGAGACCCCCAGCGACCAGCGCATGGCGCAGCTGAGCACGATGATCCGCGATAGCGACAACAACGCCGCGGAGTCGCTGTTCGACGCCGTCGGCCGCACCGACTCGATCAAGCGACTGATCAGCATCTGCAAGCTGAAGGACGGCTCGGCCTCGAGCGCGGGCGGCTGGAGCCGCACGATGCTCTCACCCGCCGACATCGCCCGGATGGGCGCCTGCATCGCCGACGGCCGCGCAGCCGGTCCGAAATGGACGAAGTGGCTGATCAACGAGATGCGCCAGGTCCGCGGCACCGGCGACTTCGGCATGCGCAAGGCCTTCCCCCCCGACGTGCAGAGGACGATCGCGATCAAGAACGGCTGGATCGACCGCCAGGCCGAGCAGGAGTACCACGTCAGCTGCCTCGCCATCGGCGACGGCTGGGTGATCGGCGTGATGGCGAGATACGCGATCAACAAGGGCTATACGTACGGAGCCCAGATCTGCCAAGAGGTCGGCGAGCAGCTCCGCGCCACCTAGCAGGACTTCAGCGCCCGCCGAGCTGTTGCTGGTGAGGCGGGCTTGGACGTCAGGCGCCGAAGAAGGTGGGGCCCGCGGGCCGCAGGGGTGGGGTGGCGCCGCGCGCGGCGGCGCGGGCCGCGAACTCACGCAGGCCGGCCACCTGCCGGTCGCCGAGCGAGAAGTCGAGCACCCGGAAGTACGAGGCCAGCGTCGCGGCGTCGAACGGCTCCCAGCGCGCCGCCGCCGCCGCCACGTCGTCCAGCTCGGACAGACAGATTTCGCGGGAGCGCACGAAGCCCTCGTGGACCTCCTTGACCCGGCCCGGGTGGTCGGCAGCGAAGTCGCGCCGGGCGGCCCACACGGCGAACACCATCGGCAGCCCGGTCCACTCACGCCAGGCCTCGCCGAGGTCGGTGACGTGCAGGCCGCGCCGCGGGGCCTCGTACGTCGCCCGCAGCGCCACGTCGCCGATCAGCACACCGGCGTCGGCCTCGAGCAGCATCTGGGTCAGGTCGGGCGGGCACCCGAAGTACTCCGGCGAGGCCCCGTACCGATCGGCCAGCAACATCTGCGCGAGCAGCACGCCCGTGCGCGACGTCGACCCCAGCGCGACCTTGGCCCCGTCGAGCTGCGCGGGCGGGCGGGTCGCCACCATGTTGACCGACAGCACCGGGCCGTCGCTGCCCACCGCGAGGTCGGGCAGCAGCACGAGCTCGTCGGCGTGCCGCAGGTACTCCACCAGCGAGATCGGGCCGATGTCGAGGTGGCCCGCGACCAGTGCGGCGCTCAGCCGCTCGGGCGTGTCCTTGTGCAGGTCGACGTCGATGAGGGCGCCGGACCGCATCAGGCCCCAGTAGATCGGCAAGCAGTTCAGGAACTGGATGTGCCCGACCCGGGGCCGGCGGATCTCCGTCATGATGGGGCCACGGTATCCCGAGCAGTGGGACAGCGCTCAGCCGACCGCCGCGGGTGTGACCAGACCGGCAGCGCGCTCGCGGCGGATCACGCGGCGGACCGGCACCGCGACGGCGACCACGACCAGCGCGCCGATTACGCCGGTCACGGCCACCAGCGGCCGCGGCGCGAAGCCCTCCAAGAGCAACCCGCCGACCAGGTATCCGACCAGCGCGGCGCCCTGGACCGCCGCGTTGAGCGCAGCGAACGCCCGCCCGCGGAACCGCTCCGGCACACGGCGGGCGAGCAGGACGGTGGACAGCACGCCCTCGCCGCCGTTCATCAGCCCACCGGCCAGCCACAACGGCACGACGAACGCGACCGACGGCGCCGCGGCGGCGATGGCCACGACCAGGCAGCAGCCGCCCAGCAGGCCGAGCATGCTGCCCGCCAACGACCCGTCCTCGGTCCACCGCCGGATCAGCCGGGCGAAAACCCAGGACCCGGCAACCATGCCGGCCGTCCACGAGGCGTTGACCAGGCCGTACGCCGTCGGCGAGGCACCGAGCGTCTCCCGGATGAAGAACACCTCGATCACGTTGACCCCGGCGACCCCGGCGATCACCCCGGCGATGGCCAGCAGCATGGCGAACACGAGCGGGTCGCCCCGTAGCCGCCAGGCCGCCGCGGGCCTCTGGTCCGCGGAGACCGGCGTGACCCGGCCGCGCCGGGTGCGCAATAGCAGGCCGGCGACCACGATCGCGAGATAGGTCGCGGCGTCGACCAGCAGCGGTGGCCGGGTGCCAAACTGCCCGACCAGGAAGCCGGCCAGCGCGGGGCCGGCGAGCGAACCGGCCATTGTCGCGGTCTGCCCGATCGCGCTCGCCTTGGGGAGGTCGTCGGGATGGACCATCGACGGCACGAGCGCGGCGAACACCGGCTGCGTGAGCGCGAGGCCGCAGGCCAGGAGCGCGACGAGGCCGACGACCGCGACCGGCCCGGAGACGTACGCGAGGGCCAGGCAGACGGTCGCCTGCGCGAGGCCGGCCGTGACCAGCAGGGTGCGGCTGTCTACCCGGTCGGCGAGGCGTCCGGTGACCGGCGCGAGCAACGCGATCGGCAGGGTGGCGGCGATCCAGAGACCGGAGACGGCCAGGCCGCCGGCGCCCGAGTCCTGCAGCGCGAGGGCGAGGGCGGTCGCGGCGAGGAAATCGCCCGCGACGGACAGGCCGCGCGCTCCCGCGGCGATGGAGACGTCGCTCCAGCGGGAGTCCGTCGTGGACGTGAAGGCCATACTTCGAAAATAGTCCTTCACATCTCTAGGCGGCAACCCCCCGATCCGCCGGGTACGCCGCGAACGTGACGGACACCTTGCGCGCGCCGTCCGGCGGGGCGTCGGCACGCTCGCGGAACTTCAGCGGCGCCAGCAGATCGCGCACGGCGGCGGTCAGCTGGCGCAGCTCCTCCGCGGTCACCAGGAGCGTCGAGCCGCTGTACACGCTCGCGTCGTGCCACTCCTTCGGCTCGGCGCGAGCCCGCGCCATCCAGTCCCGAAGCCGGGCGAACTCCCAGGTCAGGTAGGTGTCGATCAGCGAGTCCTCGGCGGCGGCCAGCTCCGCGTCGGCGTCCGGCGCGACGTCGACGCCCCAGGACCGCGCCGCGCTGCGCCATACCCGCTCGCGCCCGTCGCCGCGGCTCGGCGCCTGCTCGACCATGCCCACCTTCGCCAGCTCGCGCAGGTGGTAGCTGGTGGCGCTCGGCGACAGCCCGACGATCTCGGCACACTCCGTGGCGGTCACGGACGCGTCCGTCGCGCTCAGGTGCTCCATGATCTCCAGACGCGCCGGGTGGGCGAGGGCCCGCAGCACCCGGGGGTCGCCGATCATCTTCTGGCCGCGCACGTCGGTCATGTCCTCATGATTCCGCCCCGCACGTGACCCGCGCCAATTCGATCGCCAGCGCGCCGGCCCGCGCGTACCGTGGTTCCTCCCGCGCACGCGCGGGTCCGGGCACTGCCGACGCCGCCTCGAGCGGAGCGCCGGGCGGCCCAGGGCTCAGCCGAAGCCGACGCCCCGACCGGAAGGTTCCTCTCGGATGACCCTGCCCGCCAACGACCTCGACACCGACCTCGACGCCGAACGACACCACCTCGCCGCGTCCCGCGCCGCGCTGCGCCGCATGCGCGAGCGCACCGAGGCCCTCTTCAGCACCGGCGACAGGGTCGCCGGTGACGCGTACACCGCCGAGACCCTCGGCCGCACGCTGGCCCGGCGGATCGCGGAGCTGGCCGACGACCCGTCCACACCGCTGTTCTTCGGCCGGCTCGACTTCGCCGGCCAGATCCGCACCGACACCGACGACGACCCGACCGGCGCCGATCCCTCCGCTGCCGACCACGCCGGCCGGCAGTATCACGTGGGTCGGCGGCACGTGAGCGACGACCTCGGCGAGCCGATGGTGCTCGACTGGCGCGCCCCGGTGTCCCGGGCCTTCTACCGGGCCAGCGCCCGCGACCCGCAGGGCATCGCGGTGCGCCGTCGGTTCGGCTTCCACGCCGGGGAGCTGACCAGCTTCGAAGACGAGCACCTCGATCGCGGCGAGGAGCTGGGCACCGCGAGCCGCATCCTGACCGCCGAGATCGAGCGGCCGCGCGTCGGGCCGATGCGCGACATCGTCGCGACGATCCAGCCCGAGCAGGACGAGCTGGTCCGCGCCGCCCTCGACGCCTCGATCGCCGTGCAGGGCGCGCCGGGCACCGGCAAGACGGCGGTGGGTCTGCATCGGGCCGCCTACCTGCTCTACCTGCACCGGGAGCGGCTGCGCCGAACCGGTGTGCTGGTGGTCGGACCCAACCGGGCGTTCCTGGCCTACATCTCGGCCGTGCTGCCGGCGCTCGGCGAGATCGAGGTGGAGCAGTCCACCGTCGAGCAGCTGATCGCGCGGGCGCCGGTGCGAGCCGAGGACACGCCCGAGGCGGCCGGGGTCAAGCACGACATCCGCATGGCGGCCGTGCTCGCCACCGCCCTCGAGGCCCGCATCGCCGAGCCCACCGAGCCGCTCACCGTCTCCGACGGCTCCTACCGGTGGCGGATCGGCGTCGAGCCGCTGCGCCGGATCGTCGCCGAGGCACGACGGGAGGGGCTGCCGTACGCGACCGGCCGCGACCGCGTCCGCTGGCGCGTCGTCGGCCTCCTGCAGCGCCAGTCCGAGGCGCGCCGCGGCGACTCGCCCAGCGACGCCTGGCTGCGCCGGATGGCCAGGGCCAAGCCGGTCGTCGAGCTGATGGACGCGGTCTGGCCGGCGGTCACGCCCGAAGAAATCGTCGCGGGCGTGCTCACCGATCCCCCCGCCGGCCCGCTGACCGACGCCGAGCGCGACGCGCTGCGCTGGACCAGACCGCCGCGCACGCCGCGCGCCGCCCGCTGGACCGCGGCCGACCTGGTGCTGCTCGACGAGGCGGCCGGGCTCATCGAGCGCGAGTCGAGCTTCGGCCACATCGTGGTCGACGAGGCTCAGGACCTTTCCCCCATGCAGGCCCGGGCGATCGCCAGACGCAGCGAGCACGGCTCCCTTACCGTGCTGGGCGATCTGGCGCAGGGCACGGCGCCGTGGGCCGCCAAGAGCTGGGCGCACACGTTGGCCCACCTCGGCAAGCCGGGTGCGGCCGTCGTCCCGTTGACCGTCGGCTTCCGCGTGCCCGCGGCTGTGGTCGCGTTCGCCAACCGGCTGCTGCCCGCCCTCGCCGTCGACGTGCCGGGCGGCGTGTCGCTGCGCCGCGACGGCGAGCTCACCGTCCTCACGGTGTCCGACGTTGACCAGGCGGCGGTGGCCGAGGTGACCGCGGCACTCCACCACGAGGGCTCGGTCGGCGTCATCGCCGCCGACGCCGCCCTGCCACGGCTCCAGGCAGCGCTCGCCGCCGCCGGCATCCCGACCGCGACCGCCGACGACGTCGAGTCCGAGCAGCGGGTCACCCTCGTGCCGGCCTCGATCGTCAAGGGCCTCGAATACGACCACGTCGTGGTCGTCGAGCCGGCGCAGATCGTCGCGGCCGAGCCGCGCGGCCTGCACCGCCTCTACGTGGTGCTGACCCGGGCCGTCTCGCGGCTCGCGGTCGTGCACGCCGCGCCGCTGCCCGCCCCGCTCACCTCGCCCGCCTGACCGACCACCCACCCCGCGATCTTGTGGTTGTGGCCCCGGCAATCCGGTGCAAAAGGCGCATACGAGGGGCCACAAGTACAAGATCGCGGGGCTCGGCGCGCGGGGCTCGGCGCGCGGGGCTCGGCGCGCGGGGCTCGGCGCCGCCCTCAACCGCCCCGGACGGGGACGACCAACGGGCCGTCGGCGGTGTCGATCACGCGGACGTGGGCGCGGTAATGCGCGGCCAGCAGCTCCTCGGTCAGCACCTCGCGCGGCCGTCCGGACGCCACGACGCGGCCCTCGGCGAGCAGGACGAGCCGGTCGGCGTAGCTGCCGGCCACCGACAGGTCGTGCATGGTGGCCAGTACGGTCAGGCCGTGCTCGCGCCGCATGCGGTCGACCAGCTCGAGCACCTCCTGCTGGTGCCCGATGTCCAGCGCGCTCGTCGGTTCGTCCAGCAGGAGCAGGGTGGCGCCCTGGGCGAGCGCGCGGGCGAGGAACACCCGCTGCCGCTCGCCGCCGCTCAGCGTCTCCAGCTCGCGCTCCGCGAAGGTGTCGAGGTCGAGGCGGCCGAGCACGTCGCGCACGGCGGCGAGGTCGGCGGCCGATTCCCGGCCGAGCGGCGGCACGTACGGCGTCCGGCCGAGCAGGACGTAGTCGAAGACGACCATGCCGGGCGGCACGACGGGGTCCTGAGCGACGGTAGCCACGAGCCGAGCCCGGGCGCGGCGGCGCAGCCGCGTCAGCGGCGTGCCGCACAGCGAGACCGACCCGGCCGAGGGCGTGAGCAGGCCGCCCACCGCCCGCAGCAGGGTCGACTTGCCCGCGCCGTTCGGCCCGATGACCGTGACCCACTCCCCCTCGGCGACCGACAGGTCGACGCCGCGCAGGACGGTCGCCCCGCCGAGCAGGACCTGCAGGCTCGCGACCGACACGGCGCTCACGTGACCACCCGCCGGGCCCGCCGCAGCACGAACACGAAGAACGGGCCGCCCAGGAACGCCGTCACCACGCCGATCGGGACCTCCGCCGGCGCCGCGACCGTGCGCCCGACCAGGTCGGCGAGCGCCAGGAACGCCCCACCGAACAGCATGGACAGCGGCAGGATCGCCCGGTAGCTGGTGCCGGCGAGCATCCGCACGATGTGTGGCACCACGATGCCGACGAAGCCGATCAGCCCCGACACCGCGACCGCCGCGGCGGTGCCCAGCGACGCCGCCGCGAGCAGGAGGTAGCGCGAGCGCTGCGGGTGCAGGCCCAGCCCGGCGGCCTCGTCGTCGCCGACCGCGAGCACGTCGAGCTCGCGGCGCAGCAACAGCACGACGACGGCGGTCACGACGGCGTACGGAAGCAGGAGCAGGATCTCGTCCCAGCCGTTGGTGGCGAGCCGACCCAGCAGCCACGAGTAGATCTGCCGGATGTCGTCGGCGTTGCGCTGCATGAGGTAGGTCTGGGCGGCCTGCAGGAACGCGGTCACGGCGACCCCGGCCAGGATCAGCGCGGCCGGCGTACGGTCCCGGCCGGCCACCCCGAGCAGGTAGGTGAGGCCGACCGCGCCGAGCGCGCCGGCGAACGCGGCGATCGGCGTGCCCGCCGGCAGGCGGCCGACACCCACCTCGGCGCCCCGGAACGCGACCACGGCGGTGACCGCGAGGCCGGCGCCGGACGCGGCACCCAGCAGGTACGGGTCGGCGAGCGGGTTGCGGAACGTGCCCTGGTAGCAGCCGCCGGCCAGGGACAGCATCGCCCCGACGAGCAGTCCGAGCACGACCCGCGGCAGCCGGAGGCTCACCACGATGGCCGCCTCGCGCTCAGACAGTCCACTGTGGATGTGCACGCCCGGGATCAGGTTGAGCACCTCGGCGGCCACGGCGCCGGGCGGCAGCGACACCGGCCCGAACGCGAGCCCGGCGACGAGCGCGACGAACACCGCCGCGACGCCAACCAGCAGCCACGGCCATCGCACCCCCGGCGCGCGGCGCGCCGGTGGTGCGGTGGCCGGTGCCGCCTCCGTACGCATGCTCAGGCCGGCACGGCGGACACGGCCTCGACGATCTGCCGGACGAGGTCGACGACCCGCGGGCCCCACCGGGAGGCGATGTCGTCGTCGAGCCCGACGATCTGCTTGGACCTGACCGCGGTGACGCCGGACCAACCGGAGCGCGCCGACACGGTGGCGGGACTCTGCTGGCAGCACTTCGTGTCGGCCAGGAAGATCATGTCCGGATCGGACGCGATCAGCGACTCGGCGCCCAGCTGCGGATAGCCGCCCTTGCTCCCGTCCTTGTCGGCCGGGTCGGCCACGTTCTCCATGCCCACCTTCGCGAACAGCGAGCCGACGAACGTCTTCGAGGTCAGCGAGTAGAGCTCCGGGCCTAGCTCGTAGTAGTAGCTCAGCTTCGCCGACCGCGCCGGCACGTCCTTGACCAACTTGTCGATGTCGGTCCGCATCCGCTTGGCGAGGTCATCCGCGGCCGGCCGGTTGCCGGTCAGCGTGCCCAGGTCGGTGATCTGCCGGTACGAGTCGTCCAGGGTCATGCCGGCGGCGGCGAGGTAGACGGGAATCTTCAGCTGGGCGAGCTGGTCGACGATCTTGTTCGTGTCGTTGGAGAGCACGACGAGGTCCGGGTTCCTGGCCGCGACCGCCTCGGCGTTGGGCTGGTAGCCGGACAGGTCGGTCTTCGGCACGTCGGCTGGGTAGTTCGACTGGTCGTCGACGGCCGTGACCTGGGGGCCGGCGCCGATCGCGAAGAGCATCTCGGTCGCGGTCGGCGACAGCGACACGATCTTGGTTGGCTTTGTGGTCAGCGTGGTGGTGCCGACCGTCACCGGGAAGTCGGGAGCGCGGCTGGCATCGGTGTTCGGCGGCGGGGCGCCGTCGCCACCGGTGCCGCCGCAGGCGCCCAGCGCCAACGCGGTCGCGGCGGCGGCTGCGGCCGCGGGGAGCAAACGAGCGGTCTGTCTCATCCGGTCCTCCTATCGGTCGAGGTCTGGTGCTTCGCCGACAGGAGCCCGGGAGGTGGAAAGGGCGCCGCCCGCGAGGCGCCCTTCCTCGAGAGCGCGGTTCGCGACCACCCGCAGGCGACCTGGCTCGTCTCCAAGGGAGCATCACAGTTGCGGGACAGCACCGGATTTGCACCGGCTTCGCTGCGGGAGGTCGCCAACACGGTACCGCGTGGGCCGCCTCGATCGGCTCCAGGCGCCCCGGTGTCGGCGACAACTTTCGGACGTCATGCCGATGGCGAAATTTGTCTTCAGCAGCGATAGTGACCGGCATGACCAGACCACCGCGTACCGCGATCGCTGTCACCAGCGCGATAGCGCTCACCCTCGGCGTGGTCGCACTCCCCACGCCCGCCTCAGCCGTCGGTCAGACTCCCCTCGTGCACGACGAGCAGATCACGTTCCACGAGTGGTCGGGCCGGCGCGCCTTCGACACCGGCAAGCACGCCGGCACGGCCGCGCCGACCGGCGCCGGCCTGACCATCGCGAGCCCGGTCGGCAGCCGTGGCTACACCGACCCGCACACCGGCGTCACCCGCACCTGGGACTACGCGACGTGGACCTCGCCGGTGACGGCGGTCGGCTTCGACGCGAGCGAGCTGGTCGCGTCGTGGAACGCGACGACCCCCATCGGCACCTGGATCCAGATCGAGATGCAAGGCGCCTACAACACCGGCAAGCTGACCCCCTGGTACGTGATGGGCCGGTGGGCGTCGAGCGACCAGGACATCCGCCGGACCAGCGTCGACCGCCAGAGCGACTCGCGGTCGACCATCTGGACCGACACGTTCTCCATCGACGACGCCACCAAGAAGGCCCTGCTGCGCGCCTACCAGCTGCGGCTCACGCTCTACCGGGCGCCGGGGCAGGCGGCGTCGCCGACCGTGCGGATGCTCGGCGCGATGAGCTCGTTCGTGCCCGACCGGTTCACCGTCGCACCGAGCGCCGGGCACATCGCCTGGGGCGTCGAACTGCCGGTGCCGCGGTACTCGCAGAACATCCACAAGGGCCACTACCCGGAGTACGACGGCGGCGGCGAGGCCTGGTGCTCGCCGACCTCCACCGAGATGGTCGTCGAGTACTGGGGGCGGCGACCGTCCGCTTCGGACACCGCGTGGGTGGATCCCACGTACCCGGACCCGACGGTCAACCATGCCGCCCGTATGGTCTACGACTACCAGTACCAGGGCGCCGGCAACTGGCCCTTCAACACGGCGTACGCGGCGGAGTTCCCGGGCCTGGAGGGCCGGGTGACCCGGCTGCACTCGTTGGACGAGGTGGAGCGCTTCATCGCCGCCGGTATCCCGATCGTGACCTCGCAGTCGTTCCTGGCGAGCGAGCTCGACGGCGCCAACTACGGCACCTCCGGCCATCTGTTCGTGGTCGTCGGCTTCACCGAGACCGGCGACGTCATCATCAACGACCCTGCGTCCTCGTCCGACGACGTGGTCCGCAACGTCTACCAGCGGTCCCAGTTCGAGCAGGTGTGGCTGCGGACCAAGCGCATCAACGCGAGCGGCGGCACGTCCGGCGGATCAGGCGGCATCGCGTACCTGATCAAGCCGTTGGACAAGCCGTGGCCGAGCGTCGCCGGCTCGACCAACTGGTAGATCACTCGTCCTTGGCGGGAGGCTCGTCGTCGCCGGCCAGCGCGGACCGCAGCCGGTCCTTCTCCGCGCGCCGGCGACGCGCGGCCGCGGCGAGCTGGGCTGCCATCTCGTTGCGCCACGTGGGCAGCAGGAAGAACGACAGGGCCGCCGAGACGAAAACGGCCAGCATCAACTTGACGAAGATGTTGAGCTCGACCGGCCACAACGCCAGCGCGACGGCGAGGAACAGGCCGATCCGCCCCAGCGTGTACTTGACAGCGGCACTCATGCCACGCCTCCGTCCCCGATCGCGGCGGCCACGCGGTGCCGAGCAGCTCGCAGTGGCGGCGATGCGGCCCTGCACGTCGCGGATACCTGCTCGTGCTCTCGGTCATCTCCTCACCGAGCGTACGCGACCACGATCCCCGGCCTGGTCAGGCGTCGCCGGTCGACTCGTGCGCGTCGAGCCACCGCTGCGCGTCTGCGCGGCGGCGGGCCATCAGCGGCAGGAGGGCGCCGCGCCGACCAGCCCGAGGCCGGCGAGCACGAGGGCGGCCACGGCTGGCCCCGTCCGCGGCAGCGGTCCGCCCCCGCCCGCGGCGGTTCAGTCGGGTTGGTCGGGCGCCGGTGTCGTCGGCGCGGGGCACGTCGGGCCCGCGGTGGTCGGGATGCCGCCGGCGAGGGCGCGATGACGGCGCCGAATCCGCGCGCCGGCGGTCAGGCCCAGACCTGCTGCGGCTCGGCCCGCCGCTGGGCGAGCGACGGCGGCGCGTCGTACTCCCGTATGACGTCGTAGCGGGTGTTGCGCTCGACCGGCCGGAAGCCCGCGTCCCAGAT
>DATDJX010000495.1:0-3634 GCA_036520275.1 Asanoa sp. | reverse complement strand
CGGCTTCACCGTGCTGCAGTTCCAGCGCGGCTTCCAGATCCCGGCGATGTGGAGCGGCGTGCTGCTGCTCGGCCTGATCGGCGTGCTGCTGGCGCTGCTGTTCCGGCTCGCCGAACGGCGGGCTCTCGGGTGGTACCACGGTCAGCGCGCCGGGCGACGGGAGTGGTGATGCTGGAGGTCACGCACCTGCGCAAGGTCTACGACTCACACGGCCGACGGGTCGCGGCGATCGGCGACCTCAGTTTCGCCGTCCCGGAGGGGCAGTTCGCGTGCGTCGTCGGCCCGTCCGGCTGCGGCAAGACGACGCTGCTGCGCGTCGTGTCCGGCCTGCTGCCGGCCACGTCCGGCGAGGTCAAGGTCCGTGGGGCGACGGTCACCACACCGCCGGACGGGCTCACCGTCGTGTTCCAGGAGTACGGCCGCAGCCTCTTCCCGTGGCTGCGGGTGCGCGACAACGTCGAGCTGCCGCTGAAGGCCCGCCGGATCCCCCGGCAGCGGCGGCGCGAGTCGGTCGACGAGGCGCTCGTCGCGGTCGGCCTCGCCGGCGTGGACACGGCCTACCCGTGGCAGCTCTCCGGCGGCATGCAGCAGCGGGTGGCGATCGCCCGCGCCATCGCCTACCAGCCGCGCGTGCTGCTGATGGACGAGCCGTTCGCGGCCGTCGACGCGCAGACCCGGGCCAGCCTCGAAGACCTGATCCTGACCGTCTGGCGGCGGCTCGGGGTGACGCTGCTGTTCGTCACCCATGACATCGACGAGTCGGTCTACCTCGGCCAGCGGGTGATCGTGCTGTCCTCCTCGCCCACCCACGTCGCCGACGACCTCATCGTGGACCTACCGGCCCAGCGGGACCAGCTCGCGACGCGTTCGGACCCCCGCTTCACCGAGCTGCGCAGCCATGTCTATGCGCAGATCCAGCACGTCAAGGAAAGGACGACGGCATGAGCTTCTTGGACCCGAAGGCCTGGGACGGCCAGGTCTACAGCGGGGGATGGACCGCGTCGAAGGGCGGCACGGCGGCGATCATCGAACCGGCCACCGGCGAGCAGCTGGGCACCACCGGCGTCGCCGGCCCCGAAGACGTTTCGGCGGCGGCCGCGGCCGCCGCGACGGCCCAGCGCGAGTGGGCCGCGACGAGCTTCGAGGAGCGCGCGGCCGTGCTGCGGCGGGCCGGCGCGACCATCGAGGCCAACGCCGAGGAGCTGCGGCGCTGGGTGACGCGGGAGACCGGCGCGGTGCCCGGCCTCGCCGGTTTCGCGGTCGGCGTGGCTACCCAGGAGTGCTACGAGGCCGCGGCGCTCGCGCACCGCCCGGCCGGCGAGATCCTGCAGAGCAACCAGCCCCGCCTGAGCCTGCTGCGCCGCGTGCCGGTCGGTGTGGTCGGCGTCATCTCACCGTTCAACGTGCCGCTGATCCTGTCGATCCGCTCCGTGGCGCCCGCGCTGGCGCTGGGCAACGCGGTCGTCCTCAAGCCCGACATCCGCACGCCGGTCAGCGGCGGCTTCGCGATCGCCCGGGTGTTCGAGGAGGCCGGCCTGCCGGCCGCGCTGCTGCACGTGCTGCCCGGCGGCGGCGACACCGGGGAGGCGCTCGTCACCGACCGCAACATCCGGCTGGTCTCGTTCACCGGCGCGAGCGCGACCGGCCGCCGGGTCGCCGCGCTCGCGGCCGAGCACCTCAAGCGCATACACCTGGAGCTCGGCGGCAACTCGGCGCTGATCGTGCTCGACGACGTCGACCTCGACCGGGCGGTGTCCGCCGGCGCGTGGGGCTCGTTCCTGCACCAGGGCCAGATCTGCATGACCGCGGGTCGACATCTCGTGCATGAGAGCGTCGCCGACGCGTACGTCGCCGCCCTCGCGCAGCACGCCGAGAACCTGCCGGTCGGGGACCCGTCCACCGGGCAGGTCGCCCTCGGTCCGCTGATCGACGAGGGCCAGCGCGACAAGGTGCACGCCCTGGTGACATCCACGGTTGACGCCGGTGCGCGGCTCGCCGCCGGCGGGCGCCACGAGGGCCTGTTCTACCGGCCGACCGTGCTCGACGCCGTCACCACCGACATGCCGGCGTACGTCCAGGAGGTCTTCGGCCCGGTCGCACCGGTGGTCCGGTTCTCCTCGCTGGACGAGGCGGCGGCGCTCGCCGCCGACTCGGGCTACGGCCTGTCGCTGTCCATCCTCGCCGGCGACGCGATGCGCGGCCTCGCGCTGGCCGAGCGGATCCCTACCGGCATCGTGCACATCAACGACCAGACGGTCAACGACGAGGCGGTCGCGCCGTTCGGCGGCGTGCTCGACTCCGGCACGGGCGCCCGCTTCGGCGGTGCCGGCAGCCTCGACGCGTTCACCGACCAGCGCTGGATCACGATGCGGGGCGAGATCCCCGCCTACCCGTTCTGAGGGGTTGCCATGACGCTGCGCGACACCCCGCCGTTCCGTGCCGACCACGTGGGCAGCCTGCTGCGACCGGCCACCCTGCTGCGGGCGCGGTCGGAGCACGCCGAGGGCAAGATCTCGGCCGAGGAGCTGCGCGCCGTCGAGGACGGCGCGATCCGCGACGTCGTACGGATGCAGCGCGACGTCGGGCTGCGCTCCGCGACCGACGGCGAGTTCCGCCGCACCTCGTGGCACATGGACTACATCTACCGGCTGGGCGGCATCAGCCGCACCGCCGAGCAGATCAGGGTGCATTTCCGCAACGCCGCCGGAGAGCTCGACTTCACCTCGGCGGCGCTGAAGGTCGACGGCCCGGTGCGCCTGCGGGAGACCATCTTCGGCGACGACTTCGCATTCCTGGCATCCATCGTGGACCCTCCGGTGACGGCGAAGCTGACGATCCCGTCGCCGAGCATGGTGCATTACCGGGGCGGCCGGGCGTCCATCGACCCGGCCGTCTACCCCGACGAGGAGCAGTTCTGGTCCGACCTCAGCGCGGCCTACGCCGAGCAGGTCCGCCGGGTCGCCGAGCTGGGCTGCCGATACCTGCAGCTCGACGACACCAGCCTCGCCTACCTCAACGACCCGGAGCAGCGCAAGCTGCTCACCGAGCGCGGCGACGACGCCGAGCACCAGCACCTGCGCTACATCCGGCAGATCAACGCCGCGCTCAAGGACCGGCCGTCCGGCCTCGCCGTCACGACGCACATGTGTCGGGGCAACTTCCGGTCCTCGTGGGCGGCCGAGGGCGGGTACGACTTCGTCGCCGAGCCGCTGTTCGGCGAGTTGGCTGTCGACGGGTTCTTCCTGGAGTTCGACGACGAGCGCTCCGGTGGGTTCGCGCCGCTGCGGTTCGTGCCGCCGGGCAAGATGGTCGTGCTGGGCCTCGTCACCACCAAGCGCGGCGCACTCGAGTCCAAGGACGACCTCAAGCGGCGCATCGATGAGGCGAGCCGGTACGTACCGCTCGAGCAGCTCTGCCTGTCGCCGCAGTGCGGGTTCTCGTCCACCGTGGAGGGTAACGTGCTGAGCTACGACGAGGAGGTCGCAAAGCTCGCGCTGATCGCCGAGACGGCCGACGACGTGTGGGGCTGAGCGGTGGCACGCACCCAGGTGGGCATCGTCGGGGCCGGCCCGGCCGGCCTCGTCCTCGCCCACCTCCTGCACCTGCGCGGCATCGACTCGGTCGTGCTGGAGCG
>DATDJX010000494.1:0-6154 GCA_036520275.1 Asanoa sp. | reverse complement strand
TCGACCTCGACCCGGGCGTCTCGGTGCTCGTCGGGCCCAACGGGGTGGGCAAGACCAACCTGGTCGAGGCGCTGGGCTACGTGGCGACGCTCGGCAGCCACCGGGTGGCGGTCGACGCGCCGCTGGTCCGCGCCGGCGCGGCCGCGGCCGTCGTCCGCTGCCACATCATCCACGATGGACGCGAACTGCAGGTCGAGCTGGAGATCGTCGCCGGCAAGGCCAACCGCGCCCGGCTCAACCGCTCGCCGGTACGGCGCGCGCGCGACGTCCTCGGCGCGCTCCGGCTCGTGCTTTTCGCGCCCGAAGACCTGGAGCTCGTCCGGGGCGATCCGTCCGGCCGCCGGCAGTTCCTCGACGATCTGCTGGTGCAGCGGCAGCCCCGCTACGCGGGCGTGCGCGCCGACTACGAGCGGGTGGTGAAGCAGCGCAACGCTCTACTGCGCACCTCGTACCTCGCCCGCAAGACGGGTTCGTCGCCGTCCTCCACGGCGTTGTCCACGTTGGACGTGTGGGACACGCACCTCGCCCGGCACGGCGCCGAGCTGCTCGCCGGCCGGCTCGAGCTGGTCACCGCACTCTCGCCACACGTATCGAAGGCATACGACGCGGTGGCGGCCGGTCGCGGGGCGGCCGGCATCGCCTACCGGGCGTCGATCGACGCGCTGGACGCCGTCCGGCCGGCATTGGAGTCCTCGCTCCTCGACGCGTTGCGCGAGGCTCGTCCGTCCGAAGTGGAGCGCGGCGTGACGCTGGTCGGCCCGCATCGCGACGACCTCACGCTGACGTTGGGACCCCTGCCGGCCAGGGGGTACGCCAGCCACGGCGAGTCGTGGTCGTTCGCGCTCGCCCTGCGACTGGCCGCGTACGACCTGCTGCGCGCCGACGGCATCGAGCCGGTGCTCGCGCTCGACGACGTGTTCGCCGAGCTCGACACCGGCCGGCGCGACCGGCTGGCCGGGCTCGTCGGCGGGGCTAGCCAGCTGCTGGTCACGTGCGCGGTCGCCGAGGACGTGCCCCGGTCGCTGCTCGGCGCCCACTACGACGTCCTGGAGGGAGGAGTCCGTCGTGTCGACTGACCGCACCGGCGCGGGCCGGTTTCCGCACACCGAGTCAGGTATCGCGATCCGCGGTGCGGGGTCGCGGGCGGAGCGGACGCACCGCTCACAGCCGCTGGCCGCCGCCGGCCGATCTCCGTGGTGCGGAAGCCATGCCCGGCGATAGCCCGGCCGATCCCGGTCAGGGCCATGCCCGCGAGGTCACGTCGGCGCCGGTGGGCGGGGGCGAGCCGGCGCCCGACGGCGCCGGCGCGGCGGGGCCGGAACTGGCGGGGCCGGAACTGGCGGGGCCGGAACTGGCCAGGGCGGTGGTCGACGCGGCGCAGGCGCGGCGGCGGGTGGCCCGGCCGCAACGCCGTACGCCCGGATCGGACGGCGGCGACGCCGTCCAGGCCGACGGCAACCGTTGGCGCCGGCGCGGCTACACCGGTCCCGGCCCGGACCCGCGGGATCCCCAGCCGCTCGGGGCGGTGCTGGCCCGGCTGGTCAAGGCGCGTGGCTGGCAGCGGCCCGCGGCCGAGGCCACGGTGTTCGGTGCCTGGGAGAAGGTGGTCGGTTCGGAGATCGCGGCGCACTGCCGGCCGGTGCGGCTGTCCGACGGCGAGCTGACCGTGGAGGCCGAGTCGACGGCCTGGGCCACGCAGCTGCGGATGCTGGCCGCATCGCTGTTGCAGCGGATCGCCGCCGAGGTCGGCCACAACGTCGTGAAGAAGCTGCGCATCCACGGGCCGGCGGCGCCGTCGTGGTCGAAGGGACCCCGCCGCGTGCAGGGCCGCGGACCCCGGGACACGTACGGCTGACGGGGTCAACGGCGGGGCGTGCCGGTCGGCCGTCCGCGGCGCGGGCGCTTGCTGCGCGCGCCCGGCGCAGAGACTCAGAAGTCGGCGTATACGGCGAAGCCCCGGTCGGCGCAGCGGCGATAGAACCGGGCCAGCACCGACAGCTCCGAGCGCGGGAAGCTCCACTGCGGGGGACCACCCGACTCGTCGCGCAGGCTGTCCATCCGGCCGTCGAGCCAGCGCAGCTGCTGGTCCGCGAGGCGGGCGCCGGCCAGCGCCGCGCGCAGGACCCTACCGACGCTGTCGAAGGTGACCGTCTCACCCTCTGCGCGGTGCCCGTCGACGAACCGTTCGAGGCCGCCCGCGATCCAGGCGCAGCCGTCAGGGTCGATGACCGGGTCCTCGTCCTCCGCCGCGGCCTCCGTGGCGTACAGCACACCCTCGAGGCCGAGCAGGAGGTCGACGAGCTCGGTGTAGGCGGTCGCCCGGACGGATCCGGTCTTGGCGATGTGCTCGGCCAGCGCCGCGGTCGGTGCGGCGACGTCCGGAGTGTCCGCCAGATCGCCGAAGTCGACGAAATCGGCCGGAGCGACCGGATCGTAGAAGCGGCCGGCACGCGGCCACTGGACGGCGACGTTGTCCAGCCCCATCAGGGCCACCCTCTCTGCACACACGCGCTGTAACCGAGCACACTGTAAGGCGCCGCGCCCACCTACGGATCGCGCCGCCAAGCTACGGCACGCGGCCGGTTCTTCGCGACCCCCGATCGGCCAGCGTCGCGTCAAAGGATCAAGGTGCGTGTGGGGGGAGTCGCAAACCGGCCTTGCGGGCCGCTACGGGGTTCTCAAGGCACATTCCGGGGGTGCCGCACACGCGATCACGGCCTCCGGCACGGTAAGATTGACGGCAGAGGAAGGACGTCGTGACGCCGCGGCGCGGGCCCACCCCGGCCCGCCACTCACCGTTGCGCACGACGTCCCGCCGATCGTGACCGCGGACCGACCGTGGCGAACGGCGTCCGGTGAGCACCGGCGATCCCCCGTACCCCGGGTTGATGGTCGTTGGCGCCCGCTGGTCGTGCCTGCCGCCGGGGTCGATCCGCGCCTACCCGCGTCGCGGGGCGCCCACCGGGCGGCCCGGCCCGGCGCGAGAAAGTGGCAAGCGTGGCAACGCAGAAGAAGCAGGAGTACGGCGCGGAGTCGATCCAGGTCCTGGAGGGCCTCGAGGCCGTGCGTAAGCGGCCCGGCATGTACATCGGATCGACAGGCGAGCGCGGCCTGCACCACCTGGTCCAGGAGGTCGTCGACAACGCGGTCGACGAGGCCATGGCCGGCTACTGCGACACGATCGACGTCGTGCTCCTCCCCGACGGCGGGGTCCGCGTGGTCGACAACGGCCGCGGCTTCCCCGTCGACCTGCACCCCAAGCTGAAGAAGCCCGGCGTCGAGGTGGCGCTGACCATCCTGCACGCGGGCGGCAAGTTCGACGGCAAGGCGTACGCGGTCTCCGGCGGCCTGCACGGCGTCGGCGTGTCCGTGGTGAACGCGCTGTCGACCCGCATGGAGATCGTGATCCACAAGTCCGGCTACGTGTGGCGGCAGACCTACACCAACTCCAAGCCGTCGCCGCTGGAGAAGGGCGAGACTACCAACAAGACCGGGTCGTCCGTGTCGTTCTGGCCGGACCCGAAGGTGTTCGAGACCACCGAGTACTCGTTCGAGACGATCTATCGCCGGCTGCAGGAGATGGCGTTCCTCAACCGCGGCCTGACGATCCATCTGCGCGACGAGCGCCCCGGAAGCGGGGAGGACGGCAGGCTCCGTGAGGTCACCTTCCTGTACAAGGGCGGCATCGCCGACTTCGTCCGCCACCTCAACAACAGCAAGATCCCGATCCACAGATCCGTGATCGAGTTCGGCACCGAGGAGCACGGCATGGCGATCGAGGTCGCCATGCAGTGGAACGAGTCGTACGGCGAGTCGGTCTACACGTTCGCCAACACGATCAACACCCACGAGGGTGGCACCCACGAGGAGGGCTTCCGTACCGCGCTGACCGGTGTGGTCAACAAGTACGGCGCCGACAAGAAGCTGCTCAAGGGCGACGAGAAGCTGACCGGTGAGGACATCCGCGAAGGCCTGGCCGCGATCATCTCGGTGAAGCTCGCCGACCCGCAGTTCGAGGGTCAGACCAAGACCAAGCTCGGCAACACCATCGTCAAGAGCTTCGTGCAGCGGGTCTGCAACGAGTGGCTGACCGACTGGCTGGAACGCAACCCCGGCGAGGCCAAGACGATCATCACGAAGGCCACCCAGGCCTCGCGGGCGCGCATCGCCGCCCAGCAGGCGCGCAAGCTGGCCCGGCGCAAGTCGCTGCTCGAGTCCGGCTCGATGCCGGGCAAGCTGGCCGACTGCCAGTCGACCGACCCGCGCGAGTCCGAGGTCTTCATCGTCGAGGGCGACTCGGCCGGCGGTTCGGCCAAGCAGGGTCGCGACCCGAGGGTGCAGGCGATCCTGCCGATCCGCGGCAAGATCCTCAATGTGGAGAAGGCCCGGATCGACCGGGTGTTGAAGAACAACGAGGTTCAGGCGCTTATCACCGCCCTGGGCACAGGCATCCATGATGACTTCGACATCGACAAACTGCGCTACCACAAGATTGTCCTGATGGCCGACGCCGACGTGGACGGCCAGCACATCCAGACGCTGCTGCTGACCCTGCTGTTCAGGTTCATGCGGCCGCTGGTCGAGCTGGGCCACGTCTACCTGGCCGCGCCGCCGCTCTACAAGATCAAGTGGAACAAGAAGGGCGACGACGCGCAGTACGCGTACTCCGACCGGGAGCGCGACGGGTTGATCGCGCTGCGGCAGCAGGCCAAGCCCAACGCGAAGCCCGACGACATCCAGCGATTCAAGGGTCTGGGCGAGATGAACTACCCGGAACTGTGGGAGACCACGATGAACCCGGCGACGCGTACGCTGCGCCAGGTCACGCTCGACGACGCGGCGACAGCCGACGAGCTCTTCAGCGTCCTGATGGGCGAAGACGTCGAGGCCCGACGGACGTTCATCCAGCGCAACGCGAAGGACGTTCGGTTCCTGGACATCTAGGGTTCATGTGCCGTATGTCACCTGCGGTTCCATGCGGCGCGTAGACCTGGTGGTTATCCACAGTTAGACCGCTTTCCACAGCCATTATCCACAGATGAAAGCGGCATTACGCAAGATGAGGGTTAATTGTGACGGAGATTCCCGAGGATCCCGAGGTCACCGACGGCGAGACGGATCCCGCGATCGCAGCGGTGACCGATGGTCGAGACCGGATCGAACCTGTCGGCCTCGAGATCGAGATGCAGCGGTCCTATCTCGACTACGCCATGAGCGTGATCGTGGGTCGCGCGCTACCCGACATCCGTGACGGCCTCAAGCCCGTCCACCGCAAGATCCTCTATGCCATGTACGACTCGGGCTACCGGCCCGACCGCGGCTACGTGAAGTGCTCGCGGGTGGTCGGCGACGTCATGGGTCAGTTCCACCCCCACGGCGACACGGCGATCTACGACGCGCTGGTGCGGATGGCCCAGCCCTGGTCGCTGCGCTACCCGCTGGTGGACGGCAATGGCAACTTCGGCTCGCCGGGCAACGATCCGGCGGCCGCGATGCGGTACACCGAGTGCAAGCTCGACCCGCTCGCGATGGAGATGCTGCGGGACATCGACGAGGACACCGTCGACTTCCACGACAACTACGACGGCCGGGCAAAGGAGCCCGCGATTCTGCCGTCGCGGGTGCCCAACCTGCTGATCAACGGCTCCGAGGGCATCGCGGTCGGCATGGCTACCAAGATCCCGCCACACAACCTGCGCGAGATCGCGTCGGCCGTGCAGTGGTGCCTGGAACACCCGGAGGCCGAGGAGGCCGAGGCCCTCGAGGCCCTGCTGGGCCTCGTCAAGGGTCCCGATTTCCCGACCGCGGGGCTGATCGTCGGCACGACGCCGATCCAGGACGCCTACCGCACGGGGCGTGGCTCGATCCGCATGCGGGCGGTGGTCGAGGTCGAGGAGGACCGCAAGGGCCGCACGAGCCTGGTGGTCACCGAACTTCCGTACCAGGTCAACCCCGACAACCTGGCCGAGCGGATCGCCGAGCTGATCCGCGAGGGCAAGCTCGCCGGCATCGCCGACATCCGCGACGAGTCGTCCGGCCGTACGGGCATGCGGATCGTGATCGTGCTCAAGCGCGACGCGGTCGCCAAGGTGGTCCTCAACAACCTCTACAAGCACACCCAACTGCAGGAGACGTTCGGCGCCAACATGCTGGC
>DATDJX010000493.1:0-3929 GCA_036520275.1 Asanoa sp. | reverse complement strand
CTACGCATCCCGCTTCCGCAATGCGCCGAGAGCGAGCGCACGCACGGCGTTCGCGGACGCTCCGGCTGGACGAGCTGCATGCGTCCCTGGACTGGGATCGGCGCGGGCGTGGCTCCTGCTTCGGCGACTAAGGAGCAGCGCGCCCCGCGGCCAGCATCGAGGTCCTCTCCGTCCCCAACCTCGAGCAGGTGAAGACGGTGCGCGCCCCGGCGGGGAGATGCGTGCAGTTCTCCCCCGACGGGCGCCTGCGCGTGTTCGGTGACGACCAGGGCCGCGTCTGGTTCTACGACGCCCGCAAGTGGAGGCCGCGCGGCCGTCGGCTCATCGCCCACACCCGCGCCGTGGACACCGTCACCTTCAGCCCCGACGGGCAGACGCTGGCCACGACCTCCGACGACGGCACGACGCGCCTGTGGGACGTCACCTCCGGCCGCCCCATCGGCGCCGTTCTCCCGGGCCTCTCCGGCCATGAGCCCGCGGCGGCGTTCGTCGCCGGCGCCACCCGCCTTATCACCCTGCACGACAACGGCCGCGGCGATCTGTGGGACATCCAACCGCGCTCCTGGGCGATGCGGGCCTGCCAGGTCGCGGGACGCACGCTCACGCGCGCGAGTGGGACGACGCGCTGCCCGAGCGCAGGCACGCCGCCGCGTGCGCAGCCCACTGACGCCGCGGGGAGGCGCCGATCGCCATCGGCGCCTCCCCGCTGTGTCTACGCGACGGAGCGGCGGGCCCGCCGCCGGTGCGCGAGCGCCAGGGCGGCCCCGCAGAGCAGCGCCGCGCACGCGAGCGTCAGGCCGAGCACCGCCCAGGGGCTTGCGCCGTCGTCGGCGGGGGGAATCGCAGGGTGGGCGATGGTCTGCGTCGGCGCCAGCAAGTCCAGGGCGCTGGACAGCCCCTGCGCCGGAGGGACGTACACGTTGGCCGTCTTGTCCGCGTCGGGCAGGTCCCGCGGGACGGGGTGCTGCCGCAGCCAGCGCTCGCCCTGCCGGGTCGCCGTGTCCGGCGCCGGCCGGACGTACACGTTGGCGGCCGCCGGGTCCTTGCCGCTCGACCCGCCGTTGGGCGACTGCGCCACTGCGGCTGGCGCGACCAGGCATCCGGCGGCAAGGATCGCTGCAAGCGCCCCACGACCGTGGAGTGTGCGGCTGACATCGTGGTTCCCTTCGTGAGAGGTGGATGTGCCGACATCGGTGCCGCCACCATCCGACGACCGGCTTGCGGCGCGCTTGCATCGGGGCAACAGACCGGCAACGAGCCCGGCTCGGCGCAGGAAGAGAACCGCCGCAGCGGTGCCTCGGTCGGATCGACCGGCCCGGTGTTCGCCGTCGCCACCAGTAGACGGTTCCCTGCGAGCAGGACCAGGAGCGCAGCCCAGAGCCCGAGGCGCCGGCCGGTCGCGCGAGTGGTCGTCGAAGCTGTCGCCGACGCGTGGGCCTCCATCCTTGAGCCACCCCAACAACACCGCGCGCCCAGCTGCCGCATGGCGACTCCAATCCGTCGATCAAGCATCATCGCGGAGTGCATCCACTGCGTACGCAACATCTGGCTACCGCTGCGCTCGCGATAGCCCTCCTCGGCTCCACAGCCTGCGGGGGTGCACCGCAAGGCAACCCGCTCGCGGCACCGCCCGCGAGTGTCCTGCCGGCCTCGACGTCGTCGCGCGTCACGGTGATCGTCATGGAGAACAAGGAGGCCCCGGACGTCGTGGGCAGCGCGTCGTCGCCCTACGTCACCGCGCTGGCACATCGCTATGCGATCGCGACCCGCAGCTATGCGATTCGCCACCCCTCGCTGCCCAATTACCTCGCGCTGACGAGCGGCTCCACGCAGGGCATCACCAGCGACTGCACCGACTGCCACGTCGCGGCACGCAACATCGTCGACCAGCTCGAAGCTGCCTCGATCTCCTGGAAGGCCTACATGGAGGACCTCCCGGCGCCGTGCTCGCGAGCGGGGGCCACGGCCGGCTACGCCAAGAAGCACGACCCCTTCATGTACTACGACGACGTCGCCCGCAGCCCTCAGCGCTGCGCCAAGGTGGTCCCGTTTACCCAGCTCGCGTCAGACCTGCGCCGGGGCACGCTACCGACGTTCTCGTTCATCTCACCCAACCTCTGCGATGACACTCACGACTGCAGCATTGCGACGGGCGACCGGTTTCTCGCCGGCCTCGTACCGCGCCTGCTGCGCGAGTCGGGACCGCACGGCTTCGTGATCCTGACCTGGGACGAGGGGACCTCGGATACGGGGTGCTGCACCGACGCCCGCGGGGGACGGATCGCCACGATCGTCGCCGGCTCCGACGTTCTCCGCCACGCCCGCAGCGCCGAGCCGGTCGACCACTACGGCGTGCTCCGAACGATCGAGACTGCGCTCGGCCTCCCGCCGCTCGGGGGCGCCGCCGTCCGCCGCAGCGGCAGCCTCGCAGGCATCTTCCAGCGCCCGCCGCACGTGCGTTGACGCGACGGGCCGGCCTGACGTACCGGGTGTTCGCGGGGATGATTCGAACCGTCAGGGGTACCGGCGGGCATGAGTACCACGGTGGCCGGAACGATCCTCGGCGCCGGTCCCTCCGAACCCTCTTAGACCACCGCCGCCACGAGCACCGCCAACGGCGCCAGAACCATCCTCCCTGCGTTCACCCCGCGCACCACATACCCGAAGCTGCAGGAGCCCGCGCGGGCCTAATCGCCACGGGCCCGGCCTCCCGCTCGGCGTCGAGCAGCCCCAGCCAGAGTGTCGCCGCCACCTGGTTGCGAGCGTCTCACTAGTCGAGCTCCAGACCAGCGGAATAGACGAGGTGCGAGCATCTCGGCGGCCGCCGACCACGCGCCTTGTTCGGTGTCCGAAGCAGGTGCGTGGGAGGCACGTGGCCTCCGGGGATTCGCGCCTCGCTCGGCTCACGGACTTGCGTCCCGGTCGGGGGTCCCTTGCGCGGCATTGCCCGCGTGCGATTGTTGCTGCTGAGAGGATGTGCGTCGTGGGACTCGAGCGCGCGGTGCTGTTTCGGCTGGCGACGAGCGCGCGGCTGGAGCACGCCGTCAAGACCCTGCCGTTCGGTGAGGCGGCGGCGTGGCGCGCCGCCTCGCGGTACGTCGCCGGGCGCTCTCGAGGCCAAGCGCTGGCCACCGCGACGTCGCTGCTGAAGCGCGGGCACGCGGTCAGCGTCGACTTGTTCGGCGAGCACCTGAGCGATCCCGCGGCTGCCGACCGAGTGCTCGAGGACTACGTTGAGCTCGCCGGCGCGCTGCCAGCGCCTGCCCCCGAGGTCTGGCTGTCGGTGGACCTGACGCACCTGGCCCTGGACACGGACGCCTCCGCAGTGGCGGACCGCCTCACCGCAATCGCCCGCGCTCTGTCCGCGGGCCGACGTGTCCAAGTCGGTGCCGAAGACGCCGCCCGCAGCGATGCGATCCTGGCGTGCGTGCTGGACGTCGCGGCGCGTGGCCTGGCCGACCGGCTCGGCGCCACGGTGCAGGCGAACCTGCTGCGCTCGCCCGCCGACGCCGACGCGCTGGCCCAGGCCGGCGTGCACGTCCGGCTGGTCAAGGGCGCCTACGTCGAAGCGACCGGCGCGCACCCCTACGGAGAAGCGACCGATGTGGCCTTTCTGCGCCTCGGCTTCCGCCTGGCCGAACGCGGCGCGACCTGGTCGATGGCCACCCACGACGGGCGACTCCGCGAGGCGCTGCTCCTCGCTCACGGGGCACTGCCGGTCGAGCAGCTGTTCGGAGTACGCCCCGAGAGCCTCGACGAGCTACACGCCCGCGGCATCCCGACCCGGGTCTACGTCCCCTACGGCCCCGACTGGTACCGCTACTGGCTGCGCCGGGTCGCCGAGTCCCGCGGCGCTTGACGACCCGCCGGCGGAGGGCACGAGCGATCTTCCTGGACGACTGGGTTGCTGCCGTCCGGACGTACCACCT
>DATDJX010000492.1:0-6983 GCA_036520275.1 Asanoa sp. | reverse complement strand
GGAGCGGCTTGCCGTTCTCCCAGAACGAGTCCGGCCGCATAGTGGCGGGCGACTCCTCGCGGCCGTCGATCGTCGTGACCTTCCCGCCGGCGGTACGGATCACCATGAACCCGCCGCCGCCGATGCCGCACGAGTAGGGCTCGGTCACGCCAAGAACGCTCGAGGCGGCCACCGCGGCATCCACCGCGTTGCCGCCGTCGCGCAGGGCCTGGATGGCGGCGCGGGTGCCGTCCACGTCAACGCTGGCGGCCGCGCCGCCGCTCCCGACGGCGGTCGGCTGCTTCTCCTGGGCGAGCGCGGCCTGCGGGTCGAAGACGACGAGCGCGACGAGCGCGACGACGAGCAGGCGAGCGAAGCGTGCGATCGGCATCGTTCGCGGCTTACCCGGAACTGGCGCGAGGGGCACCTCTGGTTGTAGCTTCAGTCCATGCGCGCACGCTGGCTCGTGCTCGTCATGGCGGGGCTCCCGGTGCTCGCCATGCCATCCCCGGCCATTCCCGCGCGCGGGAAGCCGGTCTCGAAGCAGGGCGTCAAGGCCCAGCTGAAGCGCGGCACGCTGCTAGTCACGGGCAACCGCAGGGCTAACCGGGTGGAGCTCCGGCTGAAGCGCCGCCGCAGCCGGATCCTCGAGGTTGACGTGGGCAAGGCCGGGAAAGCCGAGTTCAGCTTCAGGCGGCGCGCCTTCAAGCGGATCGTCATCCGCGGTGGGGGCGGGCGCGACACGCTCGGCATCTCCGAGCGCAACGGCAGCTTCTTCAGGACCGAGCGGACCAATCTCGACGGCGGACGCGGCACCGACCGGCTCGTATGGCGCGGCTCGCGGGGGGCCGATTCGATCACGTTGTCGCGCAACCGCCGCCGTCTGCGAATCGCCCGCAGCGCCACCTGGGCCGCCACGTTCACCGTGGCCGCGCGCGGGCTCGAGCGGGTGACGATCGCCCCGCTCGGCGGACAAGACACGGTGACGCTCGGCGACCTGACCGGTACCGGGGTCGCCAACGCTTCCGTTGAGCTCGGCTCAGGGCGCCGAGGCGACGGCGCGCCGGACACCGTGTTTGCCGGCGCGACCGCCGGGCCGGACGCGCTGTCGATGACCGGCACGGGCACAGGCCGGGTACTCACCGGCGTCCCCTGGGCGATCACCGCCTCGAACGTCGAGGCGGACTCGGATCGCTTCATTGCGCTCGGCCGGGGCGGCGCCGACACGCTGACTCTCGCCGGCACGGACGGCGCCGACAGCGTCGGCATCGGGAACTTCGATGGGCTGATGCGGGCCGCGGTGAACGGAACGGCGTTCTACTCGGACGGTGTCGAGGCCCTCAGGTTCAACGCGCTCGGTGGGGCCGACTCGCTCACCGTCGACGATCTGGGCGGGGGCGATCTCGGCGCGAGCGACATCGGCCAGGTTGCGCTCGACCTCGGGTCCGGGCCGGGCGCCGGTCCGGACGGAGCGGTCGACACGCTTGCTGTGAACGGCGGCCCTGGCGCCGAGAACCTGGCCGCAAGCAGCGGCCCCGCCGGGATCGCCGTCACGGGACTCGCGGCCGCCGTGTCGGTCGCCGCCCCCGAGGCCGGTGACCGGCTGACCTTGAACGGGGGCGGCGGGACCGACTCGGTCAACACGGTCGGTATGTCCACGGGAGTGGTGGGCCTGACTCTGCGCGGTGGGCCGGACGCGGACACGCTCACCGGTGGACCGGCCGACGAGGGCTTCGCCCTGCTGCCGGGCGATGGATCCGACGTGGCCGAGGGCGGGGCCGGCGTGGACCGCGCCGAGCTCGGCGGCTCCGATGCGGCTGACGAGATCTCGACGGCCGCGCCGGTCGCCGGCCGGGCGCTCTTCCGTCATGCCCTGGACGCGACCCTGGATACCAACGACGTGGAATCGGGCGTGCTGGCGCCCGGTGCGGGACCCGATGCGCTCACGGTGGGCGACATGACGGGCAGCGACGTCACGGAGATCGAGGCTCATCTGGCGGGGCCCGGCGGTGCCGGCGACAACGGATCCGACACCGTGACCGTCGACGGCACGGTCGGGGACGATGTGGTCAGCGTGAGCTCCCCTGGGGGCATCGTCGTTAGCGGGCTGCCGGCCAGGACGACCGTGACCGGAGCTGACCCCACGCTCGACCGGCTGGTGGTCGCGCCCGGCAGCGGCGGGGGTGGCGACGTGGTCGACGCGACGAGCCTCGCCGCCAACCGGATCGGCCTGGTCGTCGAAGGCGGGCTGGGCCCCGATGTGGTCCTCGGCAGCCCCGGCGACGACCAGGTGCTCGGCCAGGACGGGAACGACACGCTGCTGCTTGGCGCCGGGAACGACACCGCGACGTGGAACCCGGGCGACGATAACGACACTCTGGAAGGCCAGGGCGGAACGGACAGGGTGGTCATGACCGGCAACGGCGCCAACGAGCAGTTCGATGTGTCGGCGAACGGCGGACGGGTGCTCGTACTTCGGAACGTCGCGAGCGTGGTGCTGGACGCGAACGACTTCGAGGCCGTAGAGCTCCACGCGCTGGCCGGCATCGACACCGTGAACGTCAACAACCTGGCCGGAACGGACGTGGTCCGGGTGGACGTCGGTCTCGCCGGTTTGAACGGGAGTGGCGACGGTCAGGACGACCAGGTGTTCCAGAACGGGACGAGCGGCCCGGATGTCATCTCGCTCGAGGGCGGCGCCAGCGGGGTGACCTCCTCGGGGCTCGCCGCCGTCCTGGGCGTCACCGGCGCGGACGCGGGCTTCGACGACCTGATCGTCGTCGCCGCCGGCGGCAACGACCAGGTTGATGCCTCCGGAGTCAGGGTCGGTGCGCCGAAGCTCACGCTGAACGGCAGCTCCGGCAACGACTCCCTCACCGGTGGAGACGGCGACGACTTCCTGATCGGGGGCCCGGACAACGACTTCATGAGAGGCGGGCCCGGCATCGACACATTCGACAGTTCCGAGGGCACCGACACGGTGATCCAGGAGTAGCGAGGATCCGGAGGTCCAGGGTTTCTCCTTCGCGCAAGCGTGCGCATTTACCCGGAATTAGCCGATCGCCTACCTGGTCGCGTACGGTGGACGAGTGACTCGCTTGCGCCTCCTCGCCCTGGTCTTGCTCGCCCTGGTGGCCTTCCCGTCGCAGAGCACCGCGGCGCGCGCCAAGCACGGGTTGAAGGCCAAGCACGGCGTCAACGCGCAGGTCAAGCACCGGACGCTCACGATCACCGGGAACCGCAAGGCCAACTCGGTGACGCTACGGCGGAAGGGCCGCGCGCTGATCGTGGACGTCCAGAGCAACGGCTCTGCCGACTTCAAGTTCAAGCTGAGGTCCTTCAAGCGCATCGCCGTGAACGGCGGCCGCGGCAAGGACAGGCTGGTCCTCATCGGAACGAGCAGGAACGACTCGTTCGCGCTGTCGCGCAGAGGGCGCCGGCTTCAGGTGCCCCGTGCGCCCGGGGCGCGGCCTCTGTCCGGTCGGGGCGTCGAAACGGTCCAGGTCAACGCGCTCGGCGGCGCCGACACGGTCGCGGTCGGCGACCTCTCCCGCACCGGTGTCAGGGCCGTGGCCGCGCAGCTCGGCTCTCGGACCGGCGCGGATGGCGCGCCGGACACCCTCCTCCTGAGCGCCACGGCCGCGGACGACTCGCTCTCCGCCGGCGGCGGTCCTGCGCGCACCACGCTCGGCGGGCTGCCATGGGCGGTCAGCGTGCTGAACCTCGACTCGGCCGACCGCATCGCGGTCAACGGCGGAGCCGGGGCGGACACTCTGCACGTCGCGGGCTCCGTGGGAGACGACACGATCGGTGTCTCGGCGTCGGGCGCGCTGGCGCGCACGGTGGTCAACGGACTCGGGATCGAGTCGGACGACGTGGAATCGCTGCGGGTCGAGCCGCTCGCGGGCTCGGACGCAGTGACCATCGACGACCTCGGCGGCACGGATGTGGGTCAGGTCGCTGCCGATCTCGGCGTCGCACCCGGCGGACTGCCGGACGGACAGGCCGACAGCCTCACCGTCAACGGGCGAGGCGACGCCGACACGATCGCCGTGAGCGGCGGACCGGCGGGCGTGGTCGTCAGCGGCCTGGCTGCCGGGCATTCGATGCTCGCCCCCGACCCCCTCGACCGGCTCGCCGTCAACAGCCTCGGCGGCGCGGACGCCGTCAACGCGTCCGGCCTCGCGCCCGGGACGACCGCCCTCACGCTTCGCGGCGGCGCCGACAACGACGCGCTCACGGGCAGCCCCGGTGACGACGTGTTCGCCTGGGAGCCGGGCGACGGCGTCGACACGGTCGAGGGTGGCACCGGGACCGACGCGGCCTCGGTGGCGGGCTCGGACGGCGCCGACAACCTCACCGTCGCGCCCAACGGCGGCCGGGTGTCGGTGGTAGGCCCGGGCGGCGTGGTCGTGGACATGGACGACGTGGAGGCGGCGAACTTCAGTCCGCGCGGCGGCACGGACGTCGTCGATGTGCCCACCACCATGGCGGGAACCGACCTGACGGCCGTCGGCGCGGACCTGGGCGCGGACGGACAGCTCGACGACGTCCGGGTTCAGGGCACGCAGGCGGTCGACTCCATCAAGGTGACCCCGAGTGGATCCGGTGCGAGCGTCGGCGGCCTCGAGCTCAAGACCACGGTGACGACCGCCGAGCCCGACGTCGACAACCTCACGCTGTTCGCGCTGGGGGAAGCGGACATCGTCGACGCCTCGACGGTCCCCGCAGGCGTCATCGGGATCACGCATGCGGGCGGGCTGGGAACCGACACGTTCATCGGCAGCCAGGGCAAGGACCGCTTCATCGGCGGCGACGGCAACGACCTTGCGCTCATGGGCGCGGGCGACGACACCTTCGTGTGGAACCCGGGTGACGACAACGACACGCTCGAGGGCCAGGACGGCACAGATCGGCTGCTGTTCAACGGCGCCAACGTCGCCGAGAACATCGACATCGCGCCCAACGGCGGGCGGCTGCGCTTCTTCCGCGACATCGCGAACGTGACGATGGACGCCGACAAGGTCGAGCGAGTCGACTTCAACGCCTTCGGCGGAGCCGACAACGTGGTCGTGCACGACCTCACGGCGACCGGCGACACAACTCAGGTGAACGTGAACCTCGGCACTGCGGCCGGAACCGGTGACGCGCAGGTCGACAACATCTTCCTGCACGGAACCGGGGGCAACGACAGCATCACCCTCGGCGGCGGCCCAAGCCCGGTGTCCGCCACCGGCCTCTTCACCACGCTGTCGGTCTCGAACGGGGAGTCGGGTGACAAGCTGAACGTCCTGGCCGGCGCCGGCGACGACACGATCAACGCGGCCGGCGTGGCCGACGGCTCACCGCTCCTGGTTCTTCAGGGCGACGACAACAACGACACGATCACCGGCAGCCTCCACGTGGACACCCTGCTCGGCGGCAACGGGGACGACACGATCTTCTTCACCCCGGGCGACACCGTGGACCCCGGCTCCGGGACGAACACGGTCCTGCCGCAGTAGCAGCGCGTGCCGGCGCCTCTACTGGTGCTCGGCGCGGTCGGCGAGCATCCGGGCCATCCTGGCCACCGCCGCCTGGAGCTGGGCGAGCGGGCGGACCATCAGGGTGATCTCGCCGACCTGCCCTTCCTCCCCGTCGCGGGCCACGATCACTCCGTCGACCGGATGCTCCTCCACGGTCGCCGCGAAGAACGTGACGTCGTCGAGCTGCCGAGTGACCTGGACGTCCTCGATGATTCCGCCAATGGTCATGAGGAGCAGGATCACCTGGTCGCGACCCCGATACGTCTGAACCGGACTGTGAAAGACGACGTCCTCGGCGAGGGATCCCGTGAGCACATCCCGGTCCCGCGCGGCGATCGCCTCCAGCAGGGTCACAGCCTGATTCTCCACTAACGCAACGGGGCCGCGCTAGGGCGGCCCCGTTGCAACATCTCTGCGACGAGTCGGTTACTTCAGCTCGACGCTGGCGCCGGCCTCCTCGAGCTCGCCCTTGAGCTTCTCGCCCTCGTCGCGGTCCACGCCCTCCTTGACGGGCTTGGGCGCCTCGTCCACGAGGGCCTTCGCCTCCTTGAGGCCGAGCCCGGTGGCGGCGCGGACGACCTTGATCACCTGGATCTTCTTGTCGCCGGCACCGGTGAGGACGACGTCGACGGTCGCCGACTCCTCCTCGACAGCGGCACCGTCGCCTCCGCCTCCGGCGGCCGGCGCGGCGGCCGCCACGGCGGTCGCGGACACACCAAATTCCTCCTCGAGCGCCTTGATCAGCTCGGACAACTCGAGAACCGACATCTTCTTGATCTCATCGATCAGTTCTGCTGCAGTGGCCATTGGCCCTCCTTACTCCGTCTCGTCGCCCTCGGAGGGCGCTTCAGTTTCATGACGTCTCAAGTCCCGTCACCCTCGGCATCCGCCTCGGGTTCGGGGGAAGCCTCATCGGCAGCGGCCTCATCGGCCGGAGCCTCCTCAGCGGGAGCCTCCTCCTCAGCGGCCGGCTCCTCCGCCGGAGCCTCCTCAGCGGCGGCGGCCGGCTCCTCCGCGGTCGGTGCCTCCTCCTCCGCGGCCGGCTCGTCGCCGCCCACCAGGCCCTGGTCGCGGATCTGGCCCAGCTGGATGGCGAGGCCGCTGATCAGCGCGTTCAGGCCGCGGACCAGGCCGGTGATCGGCGAGGCGATCATTCCGACCAGCTGGCCGTGGAGCACGTCGCGGGCGGGCAGCTTCGACAGCGACTCGAGCTGCTCGACAGTCAGCGCCTCGCCGCCCATGCGGCCGCCCTTGAACTCGAGCTTGTCGGTCTCGCGCCGGAAGGTGGCCAGGGCCTTGGCGGCCAGCGCGGGGTCGCCCTCGACGCTCACGAACGTGAGCGCGGTGGGACCCTCGAGCAGCTCCTTGAGGTCCTCGGCGCCCGCCTTGTCCGCGGCGCGCACCGTGAGCCGGTTCTTGACGATCTGGAAGCGCGCGCCCGCGGGACCGAGCTGCTGGCGCAGCTCCTTCGCCTGCTTC
>DATDJX010000491.1:0-3765 GCA_036520275.1 Asanoa sp. | reverse complement strand
GTGGATGGTGCGGGCCCCGTGCAGGAACGGGCCGGTGCCGACCCGCCAGAGCAGCAGGGCGAGCACGGCCACCCCGCCGAGCGCCCGCGCCCACGCCCACACCCGCCAGCCGGCCGACCGACGCGGGGCGGGCGGCGCCGTGCCGGTCGCGGCCATCGCGGCGCGGGTGGCGAGGTCTGTCATGGCCGGGCCAGCACGTCGACGTGGCCGACGACGGCGCGCAGCCGTCCCGCGGCCATTTCGGCGCGGCGGCGCCGGGCGTAGGGCGCGATCGGCGCGGCCAGCGCGGGCTCATGCTCGACCGCGGCACCGACCCAGTCGGCGAACCACCGAGCGAGCAGCGGGCCGCTCCCGGCGCCGAGCCGCCATGGGCTCGGGCTGATGGTCGTCGAGACGCCGCGGCGGGCGTACGCGCCGACCAGGGCCTCGGGGGCGTCGGGGCCGAGCAGGCGCCGCCCGGCGACCGTACGCCGCTGGTGCGCGTTGAAGGCCGCGGCGACCCACGCGTCGAGCGGATCGGCCGGGTCGAGCGCCACCCGGCCGGTCACCGACAGCGTGAACAGCGTCGGCGCGTCGCCGCAGGCCGCCGCGATTCGGTCGACCTCGTCGGCGGTGAGCAGGTCGAGCAGGGCGGCGGCGGTCACCAGCGCCGCGTCCGCCAGGTCGTCCGCCGTCAGCGCGCCCACGTCGCCGTGCCGCGTCTCGACCTTCACGGCCGTCCCGTCCGACGCCGTCCCGGGCACGTCCGCCGAGGCCCACTCGAGCAGGTCGGCGTCGCGGTCGTGCAGGACCCAGTGCTGCCGGCCGGGCAGCTGCGGCGCCAACCAGCGGGCCATCGAGGCGGTGCCGCTGCCCAGGTCATGGACGACCAGGCGGGGCGCGCCGGCGACGACGCGGCGGACGGCGGCGACGAGGTCAGCGGCGCGCGCCGCCCCGTCCGCGGCCTCGCGCTGCGCCAGCCAGGCCGGGCTCACCCGGGGCATCTGGTCGTTGGTTGTCATCTACCCGCGCTCTCGTGTGTGGCGACCGTGCACAGGGCGTCCGAGACAAGCCTCGCGGTGAGCGCCCAACCCGTCAGTGTCGTTCTACGCATAACAGCGGAGTTTCGGATGCGATTGCGCTCATCTGCGTCGAGGAGCCAGCGCCGCAGCCCCGCGGCGAGGGCCGCCGTGTCGCCGGGCGGCACGAGCAGGCCGGGCAGGCTGCCGTCGGGCGCGCTGCCGAGCCCCTCGGGCAGCCCGCCCGCGGTGGTGCCGAGCACCGGCAATCCATGGGCCAGGGCCTCGGTGACCACCATGCCGTACGTCTCGGCGCGGGAGGCGAGCACGAGCAGGTCGGCGGCGGCGTACGCCGCCGCCAGGTCGGCGCCGGTGCGTGGGCCGGTGAATCGGATCCGATCGGCGATGCCGTGCCGCCGGGCCCGGTCGTGCAGCCCGCGGGCGAAGGCCGGGTCGCGCGCGGTCGTGCCGACGCACACGAGGCTCCACGGGAGCTCCCGGACGGTTGCGAGCGCCTCGACCAGCACGTCGTGGCCCTTGTCCGGCAGGACGGCCGCGACGCACAACAGCCGGGTCCCGTCGGCCGAGCAGGCCGTCCGCGGTGCGGCGTCGACACCCGGCGGCGCCGCGTGCACCCGCTCGCTCGCCAACCCATGCAGCTCGAGCACCCGCCGCCGGCTCCAGCGGCTGGTGGTGACGACCGCGGCCGCCGCGGCCAGCGCCGCCCGTTCGGCCGCGTGGCCGAGCGGCATGTGCATCAGGACCACGAGGCGTAGCCGGGCGCAGTGCCCGGCGAGGACGTCCGGCACGGCGGAGGCGATCAGGCCGTCGACGAGGACGAGGCCGGCGCCGGGTAGGGCGGCGAGCACGGCGGCCAGGCCGGCGCGCTCGCCCGGTGCGGGCTGCGGCCACGCCCCGGCGACGGCGTGCTCCCGCACCTCCCAGCCCAGGTCGGCCAGGCCGCGGCAGACCCGACGGTCGTACGTGTTGCCGCCGCTCGGGGTCGCCGGGTCGTCGATGTCGTTGGGGAGCAGGACGTCGACCCGCCGCGCGTTCACCGGATGCCCCGACGGCCGTCGATCATGAGGTAACGGCCGCGGTGGAGGTTTCCCCACGACCGCATCCTCATGATCAACGCACTCACAGCGGTCGCTCGTAGCTCGCCCAGGCCACGTGCGACTCGTGCAGGGTCACGGTGATCCCGGCCAACTCGCGGGCGCCCTCGCCGAGCGCCCCGGCGAGCGCCCGTTCGGCCAGCGCGTCGCCGATCACCCTGGCGAGCACCTCGGTCGTCGTGTTGGTGCCGGCCAGGTCCGGGTCGTCGTCGAGGTTGCGCAGGTTGAAGCGAGCCAACACGGCCGTCAGCTCGCCGGTCGCCCGGGCGATGTCGACGACGATGCCGTCGGCGTCGACGTCGGCCCGCCGGAACGTGGCGTCCACCACGAATGTCGCGCCGTGTAACTGTCGCGCCGGCCCGAAGACCTCGCCGCGGAAGCTGTGGGCGACCATCATGTGGTCGCGGACCGTGACACTGAACACCCTTCACTCCCCGCCATAGGTGATCACGTGGGACAGCGCCGGGAGGCTCCCGTCGGCCAGGCCGGCGAGCACGTCCGGCAGCTTCTCGAATGGGGACTCGCCGCTGCACAGCGCGTCGAAGGCCGGGTCGCGCAGCAGGTCCAGCGCGAGCGCGAGGCGGTCGGCGAACGTGCGGCTCGCGCGCCGGGCCGGCGCCACCCGGCCGACCTGGCTGCTGCGGATCGCCAGGCGTCCCGAGTGGAACGCCGCGCCCAGCCCGACGGTCACCTCGCGGTCGCCGTACCAGCTCAGTTCCGTCACTGTGCCCTCCGGGACGAGCAGGTCGAGGGACAGCTGCAGGCCGGCGGAGGTCGCGCTGGCGTGGACGACCAGGTCACGTCCGCGCGCGGCGCCGTCGGGGGAGGCGAATCCGACGCCCAGGGCGGCGGCGGTCGCGGCCCGGTCGGGATCGACGTCGACCAGCTCGACCGAGACGCCGGGGAACCGGGCGAGCAGGCGCGCCACGCTGCAGCCGACCATGCCGGCGCCGACCACGGTGACCCGGTCGCCGACCAGCGGCGCGGCGTCCCACAGGGCGTTCACGGCGGTCTCGACGGTGCCCGCCAGGACCGCCCTCGACGGCGGCACGCCGTCGGGGACGACCGACACCGCGTCGGCCGGGACGACGTATGCGGTCTGGTGCGGGTAGAGGCAGAAGACCGTGCGCCCACGCAGCGCCGGGGGTCCCTCCTCGACGACGCCCACGCTGAGGTAGCCGTACTTCACCGGGCCGGGCAGGTCCCCTTCCTGGAACGGCGCCCGCATGACGTCGCGCTGGCTCGCCGGCACCTCGCCGCGGAACACCAGCGTCTCGGTGCCGCGGCTCACGCCGGACCGGAGGGTGCGGACGCGCACGTCGTCGGGGCCCGGCGGGCGCAGGCGCAGCGATCGGATCTCGCCGACGCCGGGTGAGCGGACCCAGAACGCCGATGCGGCAAAATCCACAGTTTCTCACCCCCCGTGAACCGGATCGTGCAAGCGTGCGTACCACGATGGTGCCTTACATTCGGCACGGAGGTGGCGTGCGTCCGGTTCAAACGGGTCCGGCGACCGGGTTGGCCGGCCAGCTGGTGCTGCTGGCGATCCTGGCCGTCACGGTGGGTCTGGGCGCGGCGGGGTGGGTGGTCGGGCTGGCCTACGGGTTGGTCGTGTTCGGGCTGCTGGAGCGGGGCCTGTCCGGGTCGGGTCC
>DATDJX010000490.1:0-7247 GCA_036520275.1 Asanoa sp. | reverse complement strand
GTAACGCTGGAACGCGGTGCGGAGGTCGTCGGTGGAGACGTCGTCTCCCCGGTCCCACTGGCGCTCCAGCCCGCCGCGCTCATCGGCGAACGTCCTGGCCAGGTGCTGCATCAACTCGGCCACCAGGCTGTCGGCCTCCTCGACCGCCTTGCGCGGCGCGTCGACGAAGCCGTTCTGGACGTCGGTCCAGCGCGCGCGGAAGCCCTCCGCGTCCCCGGATGCCAGCAGCGGACCGGCTCCGGCGTCACTCGCCGGCTGGAGACTGGGCCTCGCCTCCCGCTGCTGCTCCGGCTGCGCTGCGTCCCAGCCAGGCGCCGCGGCGGGCTCCCGCATGCGGTCGCCGGCCTCGACCGGGTCCCGCCCGGGCTCGTCCGACTCGCGATCGCGCGGGTGGTCGCCGCCACGGCGCTCATCATCGACCCGGTCGAGGTCGGCCTGGTCGGATTCTCGGGCTTCCCGCGGCGGCGGGTTGGCGAAGTCGGCGGTGCTCAGCTCCTCATGCCGCTCCATCAGCTGGCCTCCTTTCGTATGCGTCGTCGTGGGCGTCGTCGGCCTGGTTGGCGTCGCCGTCGAGCCGATCGGCCTCGTCGTGGGCGTCGCCGTCGGCCCGGTGGGCGTCGCCGTCGGGCTCGAGGAGCTCCACGAACAGCGACCGGTAGTGCACGAAGGCCTGGCGAAGGTCGTCGGTGGTCGCAAGCCCCTGCTCATTGGCCTGCGAGACGGCGTGCGCCGCGCGGTAGTCCTCGGCGACCTTCGGATGGTCGACCGAGATATCGGCGGCCCGTTGGTCGAATTCGTCGACCGGATAGCCCCGCTCCCGCATCACCGTGGCGACGAGCGTGTCCGCTTCCCTGGTGGCGGCGGCCGGGTCGTCGACGAACTTGCCCTGGGTCAACCGCCAGGCCTCGAGATAGCGGGCTCTGACGGCGGGATCAAGCTCGACGATGTCGAGCCCGCGGCGGCGCTTCTCCCGCTCGGCGAGCTGGGACTCTGCCGCGCGCCGGTCACCTTCTCTGGCGACCGTGCGCTCGTATTCGGGCCCGAACCGGTCCTGCAGCCGCTGGGTGCGGCGCCGCTGGCCGAGGAAGACGACCGCCAGCACCAGAACGACCACGATGACGATGAGTACGATCAGCAGCCCGGAGTCCATGGCCGCTCCTTTCGCATGCCGACACCTGTCAAGGCGAGCAAGTGGGCGGCTACCCTCCAACCGGTTCGGCAAACGCCGGACGGGCGCAGGAGCGGGTGGACGCGCTCTCCCAAGCGCCCGGGTCAGTCCTGGTCGTCGGCGACCCGGAGGACGATCTTGCCGCCAGGGTGGTCGCCGAGGGACCGCTCGAACGCCTTGCGCGCCTCGGCGAGGGGGAAGACCTCGTCGATGGTCGGCCGTAGCGCGTTGCTGTCGGCCAGGCCGGCAAGCGCGACCAGCTGGTCGCGGTTGGGCTCGACCACGAAGTAGACGGCAGTGACCCCTTGCGCGGCGGCGTGCCCTTGTGGCGGCTCCTCGGCGACCGACACCAGCCTGCCACCGGGGCCAAGCACGGCGAGCGACCGTTCGAGCCGGTCGCCGCCGACGGTGTCGAAGACCAGGTCGACCTGGTCGACGGCGTCCTCGAAGCGGCTGCTGGTGTGGTCGACGACCTGGTCAGCCCCGAGTGCACGGGCGGCTTCGACGTTGCCGGTCGACGCGGTGGCGATCACCTGGGCACCGCGCCAGCGGGCCAGCTGGACGGCGAAGCTGCCGACCCCACCGGCGGCACCGTGGATAAGCACCCGTTGACCCTGCCGCAGCCGGCCGTGGTCGAAGAGGCCCTGCCAGGCGCCGAGGCCGGCAAGGGGGATGGCGGCGCTCTCGACGTGGCCGAGCGTCCGCGGCTTGGCGGCGAGGAACCGCGCGGGGATGACCGTGTAGTCGGCGGCGGCGCCGTCGCGGTCGAAGTCGTGCAGCGCGTAGACCGACGCCCCGACGGCGAGGTCGTCGACGTCGGGCCCGAGCGTGGCAACGACGCCGGAGAACTCGTACGAGGGCGTCGCGGGCAGGCGGTCGACCGGCCATTCCAGCTCACCCCGCGTGATCGCCGCCGCATGGACGCGCACGAGCGCCTCTTCGGCTCCCGGCCGCGGCGTGTCGAGTTGCTCCAAGGCGAGGCCGGCGGGGCCGCCCGGCGGGTGCAGCCTGACCGCGCCCATCCTCGGAGCGGGGGGGTCGATGGTCACGCGTCAGCCGCCTGCCAGCCCGTCGACACGGCGCAGCTCCTCGTCGCTCAGGGAGAAGCCGAACAGGTCGAAATTCGCCTCGATCCGGTCGCGGGACTTGGATTTCGGGATGACCACGATGTCGTGGTCGAGGTGCCAGCGGAGCACCACCTGCGCCGGCGTCACCCCGTGCGCGGCGGCCACCTCGGCCAGCACCGGGTCGCGGAGGTTGGTGGCCTTGAGCGGGCTGTACCCCTCCAGCACGACGCCACGCTGGCGGTGCTGGGCAACCTGGGTGGCGTCGTAGAGTGGCGGGGCCCACCTGATCTGGTTCACCGCCGGCGCCTCTCCCGACGCCTCTCGAAGCTCGTCGAGCTGGCTCACGCGGTAGTTGCTCACACCGACCGCCCGGGCGAGCCCGTCGTCGCGGACCGCCAGCAACTCCTTCCAGATGGTCAGCCGTGCCTGATGGTTCGGTGGCCAGTGGACCAGCCAGAGATCGACGTAGTCGGTCCCGAGTCCCTGCAGGCTTTGGGTGATGGTGCGCCGCTCCCTGCCCGCCTCGCGCGGCGGCAGCTTGGTGGTGATGAACACGTCCTCACGCGGGACGCCGCTGTCTCCGACCGCGCGGCCGACCTCGCGCTCGTTGCCGTAGATGGTGGCCGTGTCGATATGGCGGTACCCCACGTCGAGGGCGTGACGGACCGCCTCGTAGCAGCGCCCACCGGTCAGCTGCCAGGTACCGAAGCCGACCATGGGCATGGCGCCACCGCCCGGCAGGGCCACGGTCGGCTGCTGGTGGTCGTTGGCCATGCTCACTGTCCTTTCACGGTCACGGCCGGCTGGATCTCGTCCACGTGGGCGATGTTCGCCCGGTCGCCGGCGTCGCTGCTAGGCCCGCCCGCCAGCCACGCGTTCAGGATCTCGTCGAGCTCCGCCCGTGAGGTCAGCCGCAGGCTGAGCGCCAGCACGTTGGCGTCGTTCCATTTCCGCGCGCCGTCGGCCGTGTAGGCATCCACGCACAAGGCGGCACGCACGCCTGGAACCTTGTTCGCCGCGATCGACGCGCCGGTACCGGTCCAGCAGCAGACCACCGCCTGGTCGGCGCGCCCCTCGGCGACGTCCCGCGCGGCCGCCTCGCTGGCCCACGCCCAGTCGTCCCGCTCGGTCGGCTCCAGCACGCCGTGGGTGACCACGTCGTGCCCGCGGCGGCGCAGCTCATCGACCACGTCGGCGGCGATGCCGGTGTCCTCGTCGGCGGCGACCGAGATCCTCATGTCACCCTCGCACCCAGTGTGTTCCGGCGCCCAGCGCGCCGGACCCACCTTCACCATTCCGCTCGCACTCCGGATCCGTCAAGCATTGACCACCTCCCGCCTACGGCCTTCAATCGAGCCACTGACGTGTCATCCTCTCGGCATGGCTCAACTGCGCCGCGTTGCTACCGCCGGCCTGTCCACGGCCGAGCTGACGGCGCTGCACCGCCTGCTCGACCAGGCGTTCGGGGATCGCTTCGACGACAGCGACTGGGACCACACGCTGGGCGGTTACCACGTCCTTGCGATCGAGGATCGCGACCAGATCGCCCACGCGGCGGTGGTGGAAAGGACGCTCATCGCCGGCGGCCGGTCCCTGCGCACCGGCTATGTCGAAGGCGTGGCCACCAGGCCCGACCAGCGCCGGCGCGGCCTCGCCGCGCTGGTGATGCGCGAGGCCGGCCGGATCATCCAGGGCTACCAGTTAGGAGGCCTCTCGGACGGCTCCGGCGTCCAAGGCTTCTACGAGCGGCTCGGCTGGGAGCACTGGCAAGGCCCCACCTTCGTCGCCGCTCCCGAGGGCCCGGTTCGCACCGCCGATGACGACGCCAGCGTGCTGGTGCTGCGCACGCCCACCACCGGCGACCTCGACCTCACCGCCTCCTTGACCTGCGACTGGCGCCATGGCGACGTCTGGTGAGGCCTGGTTCGGGCGGTGGGAGTGGCGCCACGGCAACGCTTCCAACGATCCCGCCCGCACCGCGCGGGGTCGCCCTACTGCGGCGACCGCGACTGGGGCAGCTTTTTGGCGCCCCGCTTGACGGACGGCGCGGACGGCGGCGGCACCACCGGTCCGATGTTCCCGTCCGGCGCCTCGTCCAGGTCGATGATCACCGGGGCGTGGTCGCTCGGCCCGCTGCCCTTCCGCGCCTGCCGGTCCACCCATGCCGCCTGGACCCGGCCGGCCACCGGCGCGGACGCCAGCACCAGGTCGATCCGCATCCCGAGGTCCTGGTGGAACATGCCGGCCCGGTAGTCCCAATAGGTGAACACCCGCTCGGTCGGCCAGTGATCCCGCACCACGTCACGCAGGCCGAGCTGCTGCAGCTCGGCCAGAGCCGCCCGCTCCGGCGGGGTGACGTGGGTCTGCCCGACGTAGGCCTCCGGGTCGAACACGTCCGCGTCGGTCGGCGCGATGTTCATGTCCCCGCAGACGATCGTGGCGTCCGGCCCGGCGCTGAGCTCGTCCCGCAGCGCGGCCAACCAGGCCAGCTTGTAGCGGTAGTGGTCGGAGTCCGGCACCCGCCCGTTGGGGACGTACACCGAGTGCACCCGGATCCCGTTGCAGGTCGCGGCCACCGCCCGCGCCTCCGGGCGCGGGAACCCGGGCGCGCCGGCAATACCGGCGACGACGTCGTCCAGCTCGACCTTGGAGAGGATCGCCACGCCATTCCATTGCGCCTCGCCGTGGAGCGCGACCGCGTAGCCGCGGCTGGCCAGCTCCTCGCCGAGCAACGCCGTGAACGCGGCGTCGGTGAGCTTGGTCTCCTGCAGGCAGACCACGTCGGGCCGCCGTTGGTCCAGCCACGGCAGCAACCGCGGCACCCGCTGCTTGACCGAGTTCACGTTCCAGGTCGCGATTCGCATCTGGCCACACTAGCCGCGTAGGAACGATCATGCCGACACCGACTGGCTGTCCTGGCCGTCGGGAGTCGCCGTGCTCGCGGACGTGCTGCTGCTGAATTCGGACCAGCCGTCGCACGTTGCCGATGTCGCCGCACCCGGCGTCGAGCTGCCGGTTGTGCAAGCGAACGGCGCGGCTGGTCGCCGGCCCCGCCGGCTTCGGCATCCCATGGCTGGACGGCGGCACTCGGAGGCGGCGGTGCTCATCGTCGTCGCTGGCACCGGTGACTCAAGGACGGCGTGAGCCTGGTCAGGGCGGCGGGGGCGGCGGCTTCTCGGCCGCCGCTCGGGTGGCGCGCTTGCGCTGCTCACGCAGGCGCTCCCGGGCCGAGCCCCTGGTCGCCTGCATCTCGACCGCCTCGACACCGGCGGCGAGGCCCCATGGCGGCAGGTTGACGTAGACCCCCTCCCAGCTGCCGGGGCTGGCCAGGTAGGTCTCATGCCACAGGCCCATCGCCGGGTCGCCGAGCGCCTCGCGCAGGTATCGCTGCCACGGTTTGCGGTGGGGGAGGCGATGGTCGCGGGCCCAGGCGTCCAGGGCGTCGAAGGACTCCCAGTACTGCACCGCGACCAGGGTCCGCCCGGTGCGGTACACCCGGCCGGCGAGATAGCCACGTTCCGAGTGGGCGTCCAGGTCGCGCAGGACGCGGCGGAGCACCCGCAGGCCCCAGAGAAAGCGGGGCAGCCCGCGCAGCCGGTTGAGCCGCATTCCAAACACGAACACCGCGAACGGCTGGTCCCGCCTGGCCATCCACCGGCCCGTCCGGATGCCATCTGAGCTGGCATTCCTCTTTGTCAGCCGCACGCGTCTCCTCCGCTGGGACAATAGCACAGCGCTCCTTCGCCGCATTACTTCACGTGCTAGTCTTCTGACATGAACCGGGACAGTTGGGATGTGATCGGCTCCTTCGAGCGACACCTCCGGGCTGAGAACCGCGCCGAGAACACGGTCATCAGCTACCTGGTCGGCGTTCGCCAGTTCGAAGCGTTCCTCGCCGCTCGCGGCCAGAACCTGCTCGACGTCCGCCGCGAGGACGCCGAGGCGTTCCTCGGTTACCTGCTCACCCGACACAGCCCCGGCACGGCCGCCGCCCGCTTCAAGGCGCTCCGCAGCCTGTACCGCTGGCTGGAAGAGGAAGGCGAGATCTCCGATAACGCGATCGCCCGTATGCGCTCTCCTCACGTCCCCGAGCAGCCCGTCCCCATCGTGCCAACCGACGCGCTGCGGCGCCTGCTCGACGCCTGCGCGGGCCGGGACTTCGTCTCGCGCCGCGACACCGCCATCATCATGCTCCTGCTCGACACCGGCGCTCGCCGCACCGAGTTGCTCAGCCTCCGCGTCGGTGACGTGAGCTTCGAGTACGACGTGATCCAAGTGCTCGGCAAGGGCGGGCGGCAGCGGGCCGTTCCCTTCGGTCACAAGACCGCCCGAGCACTCGACCGGTACCTCCGCGTGCGCGCAACCCACAAGGACGCGCACGAGGAGTGGTTGTGGCTCGGCAAGCGAGGCCCATGGACCGACGACGGGCTTCGCCACATGTTGCACCGCCGCGGCGGGCAGGCCGGCGTCCCGCGCCTACATCCCCACCAGTTCCGCCACACCTTCGCCCACGCCTGGCTCGCCCAGGGCGGCCACGAGACCGACCTCATGCGCATCGCCGGCTGGCGGTCCCGGGCGATGCTCCAGCGCTACGGTGCCTCCGCCGCGGATGAACGGGCCCGTCAGGCGCACCGGCACCTCTCCCCAGGCGATCAACTCTAGGCGCACGCATCACCGGTTACCGGATTGGCCGGGCCATAGCGGAGCCGACCAGGGCATGGCCGGTGAAGGATGACCCTTGGCGTGCCGTGGCGCCGTCGGGTTCACCTGACCGGACGGTCAGGCCCGTCCTGGGTGACCACTGCATTGTTGGCAAGACCCCAAGGGCTCGAGGCAGGTCGGGGACTAGGCCCTCAACCTCTGCGAGTCTGTCTCGCCGCGTAGCTGCAGGCCCACTCTAGTCGGCCTGAGCTGGAGATTCGCCGCCTCCATGTCCCAGCCAGTGTTCTCTTGTCTCACCAGCTCGCGGACAGTCTCGTGAGCAAGTTCGTGAGCATCGAGGTTCCGGTCCC
>DATDJX010000489.1:0-3473 GCA_036520275.1 Asanoa sp. | reverse complement strand
CCGTACCCGACGCATCCCCGCCCGCTCCGCCTCGGCGAACAACGTTTCGACCAGCCGGCGGCCGATGCCGGCGCCGCGGCGGGCCGGGGCGACCAACACACCGACGAGGACGACCTCCGCCTCGGGGGGCGCCGGCACGTCCGGGGCGCTCGTCGCACACACGGCACGCAGCTCACCGATCACGGCACTCCGCGGGAGCTCGGCGACCCATTGCCACGCGGACTCCGGCAGGTCATCCGTCACCCGGCGGATCACCGCCTCGTCGCGAGCCTCCTGCCGCATCCTGCGGCCGTCCCGCCGGTCGCGACGGAGGTCGAAGGTGGCGGCGGGCACCCTCACCGGCCATGCGTGCGGCGGCAGGTTGTACCAATGCGCCCACCAGGCGCCGCCCCAGTCGCGGAGCTCGGCAACCTCGCGGACGTCGAGATGCGCGGGGTAGTGCCGCCCGGCCCCGTCGCGGAGCCGCTCGTGCAGGGCCGACGCCGCCGGCAGGACGGTCCCGTCCGCTGCGAACCCACATCCGACCGCGTGCAGGAGGCGTTCGACCGTCCGGAACGACGGATCCACGCTGGCGCCGGACTCGATCCGCGCGACGGACGTCTGGTGCACGCCCGCCATGGCGGCAAGCTCGCGCTGGCTCAGGTCGGCCTTGGCGCGCAGGCCACGCAGCAACGGGCCAAGATCCAGCTGAGCCGTCGCCCTCTTCGCCACGGCCCGATCCTCACCGGCCACCGCGGCCGCTGCAACGTCTCGTCACCCGCCTGTGGATAAATACCGTCCGCCCGGCGGCAGGCCATCGTCGTCGTGCGGGCGCTATCGCGCTGATAGCGCCGGCGCATCACGACCCGCCACACCGTCCCGTCCGCCTCCGCCCGCACCAGCGCTATCAGCTCTAGACCTGATAGCGGCAGCGCCAACCCACGCCACCCCACATGGGCCGGCACCTACGCCATCACCTCCAGACCTGATAGCGGCAGCGCCAAACCGACGCCACCCTTCCCGGCCGGCACCCACGCCATCAGGTCCAGAGCTGACAGCGGCAACGCCAGCTGATCGATCGGCCAGCTGCACCGACACCATCAGGTCCAGGGCTGCCAGCGGCACCGCCGTCGTGTCGGACGGACGGCAGCTGCACCAACGCCATCAGGTCCAGAGCTGACAGGCACCGCCGTCGTGTCGGACGGACGGCAGCCGCACCAACACCATCAGGTCCAGAGCTGATTGCGGCAACGCCATCGTGTCTGACGGACGGCAGCTGCACCCACGCCATCAGCTCTGGGCCTGATGGCGGGGACGCCGAGGCAACGGTGGCTGCCCGGCCGGTGATGCGTCGACGCCATCAGCTCGATAGCGTCGGTACGCGGGTGGGCCCGGCCCGTAGCTCAGGGCCAGGTCGGCGTCGGCGCCGGCGCCCTCGAACCACTCCGGGTCGGTCCGGCGGGCGCCGTCGTCCACGTTGTCGGGCGCCCTCGAGCACACCGTGGCTGCGCCCCCCGATCGGGACGAGGTCGCGTTCGCCGGCAGCCGACGCCAGCGCAAGGACTAGCCGAGCAGGGCGTCCAGCCCCACGGTCAATCCCGGCCGGGCCTGCACCGACCGTACGGCCAGCAAGACACCGGGCATGAACGAGGCTCGCTCGTAGGAGTCGTGCCGGATCGTCAGGGTCTCGCCCGTCGTGCCGAACAGCACCTCCTGGTGGGCGACCAGGCCCGCGGCGCGCACGGAATGCACCCGCACACCGTCGATGTCGGTGCCGCGGGCACCCGGTGCCTCCTCCTTCGTGGCGTCGGGGGCCGGGCCCATCCTGGCCTCGGCCCGCGCCGCCGCGATGGCGCGCGCCGTATGCGTGGCGGTGCCGCTGGGCGCGTCGAGCTTGCGCGGGTGGTGCAATTCCACGATCTCGGCCGACTCGAAGTAGCGGGCGGCCCGCGCGGCGAACTGCATCATCAGCACCGCGCCGATGCCGAAGTTGGGCGCGATGATCACGCCGACGCCGGGCTTGTGCGACAGCCAGCTGCGCACCCGCTCGAACCGCTGCTCGGTGAACCCGGTGGTGCCGACGACGGCATTGATGCCCTGGTCGATGCACCAGTGCAGGTTGTCCATGACGACATCAGGCGTGGTGAAGTCGACGACCACCTCGGCCGCGGCGTCGGACGCGTTGAACAGCCAGTCGCCCTGGTCGATCATCGCGACCAGCTCCATGTCGTCGGCCGCGTCCACCGCTTTGCAGACCTCGACGCCCATGCGCCCGCGCGCACCCAGCACGCCTACCCGGATCGGATCGCGCTCGTCACTCACGGGGCACAACCTATCCCAAAGCGCCGGAGAATTCGTCTTGAGCGAACGGTCCGACCACCGCCAGCGACAGGGGCTGGGCCAGCACGTCAGCGGCCAGCCCGTTGACGTCGCCGACGGTCACGGCGGCCACCCGGGCGAGCAGGTCGTCGACCGTCAGCAGGTCGCCGTAGAGCATCTCGCCCTTGGCGAGCCGGCTCATCCGCGAGCCGGTGTCCTCGAGCCCGAGTACGTACGAACCGCGGGCCATGCCCTTGCCGCGGGCGAGTTCCTCGTCGGTGATTCCGCCGCGGGCGACCTCGCCGAGTGCCTCGCGGGTCAGGTCGAGGACCTCCTCCACCTTGCCCGGGGCGCAGCCGGCATAGACCGCGAACAGGCCGCTGTCGGAGAACTGGGTGGAGTACGAGTAGACCGAGTACGCGAGGCCCCGGCGCTCCCGGATCTCCTGGAACAGTCGGCTGGACATGCCGCCGCCGAGCACGTTGTTGAGCACCGCGAGAGCGAACCGGCGTTCGTCGAGCCGGCTGATCCCGGGGGCCCCGACGACGACGTGCGCCTGCTCGGTGTCCTTGTGGGTGACGACCACCTGGCCCCCGCGGGTACGCGGTGCCGGGCCGCCGGCGCGCAGCACGGGCGGGGCTCCGGCCGGTACGTCCAGCGGCGTGCCTTTGAGCGCCTGCCGGACCTGTCGCACGACCGCCGCGTGGTCGAGGTTGCCGGCGGCCGCGACCACGATCGAGGCGGGGGTGTACCGGCGCCGGTAGAAGTTCAGGATCTGGCGCCGCGACATCGGCGAGACGGTGTCCTCGGTGCCGGAGATGAGCCGGCCGAGCGGGTGGTCGCCGTACACCGCCCGGGCGAAGATGTCGTGCACCTCGTCGCCGGGCTCGTCCTCGTGCATGGCGATCTCTTCGAGGATCACCCCGCGCTCGGTCTCCACGTCCGCCGCGGCCAGCACGGAGTCGGCGACGAGGTCGCACATCACGTCGACGGCGAGCGGCAGGTCCTCGTCGAGTACCCGCGCGTAGTAGCACGTGTACTCCTTCGTGGTGAAGGCGTTGGTCTCGCCGCCGACCGCCTCGATCTCCGCCGAGATGTCCAGGGCGGACCGCTTGTTGGTGCCCTTGAACAGCAAGTGCTCGAGGAAGTGGGAGCAGCCGGACTGAGCCGGCGCC
>DATDJX010000488.1:0-7229 GCA_036520275.1 Asanoa sp. | reverse complement strand
GCCCGTCGGGATCACCAGGGTTTCGCCGGGGAACTGCCCGGACAGCGCCGCGCGGCGCTCGGCGTGCCGCGGCGTGGCCTCGCGCGGGGTCACCGGCAGCGCGTCCTCGCGCCAGCCGGTCCGCATGAACTCCAGCAGCCTCTCCGGGTAGTCGGGGTCGTGCGCCTCCGTCTTCGCCGGCGAGGCCGTACCCTCGGCCGTTCTGTCGTCGGACATGCCCTCGCCTTCCCGTCGGCAGCCGCCCGAGCACGACGTTACCCCGACCCGGGACCGATTCCGCCGGGAGGCGCCGGTGTGGCGAGCGGCCCGTGACAAGATGGCCGCCATGTGCGGAATCCTCGCCTTCTTCAGCGCCCACGGCGCCGCCGCAGCCCATCGCGACGCGATCGCCGGCGCCCTCGAGTCGGTGCACCATCGCGGACCGGACGAGACCGGCGTGGAGGTGGTCGGCAACGACGCGGTCTTCGCGCACAAGCGGCTGTCGATCATCGACGTGGCGTTCAGCCACGAGCCGCTGCCGTACGCCGGCGGCCGCTACCTGCTCACCTTCAACGGTGAGATCTACAACTACATCGAGCTGCGCGAGGAGCTGGCCCGCGACTACGGCGCGGAGTTCGCCACCCAGGGGGACGGCGAGGTGATCGTCGCCGGGTTCCACCACTGGGGCGAGAAGGTGCTGTCCCGGCTGCGCGGCATGTTCGCGTTCGTGATCTGGGATCAACAGGAGCGGCGGGCGTTCGGCGCGCGCGACTACTACGGCATCAAGCCGCTGCACTACCTGCGCACGGTCGACGGCATCTACCTGGCCTCGGAGAAGAAGGCGCTGCTGCCGTTCGCGCCGGCCGCCCACGCCGGCGACGCGGGCGTGGACACGGCCAACCTGTCGCACTACCTGACCTTGCAGTACGTCCCCGAGCCCGGCACCCTGCACCAGGGCATCTCCCGCATCGGCTCCGGGGAGTGCCTGACCTGGTCGCCGGGCGCCGACGCCGAGGTACGCCGGTGGTACCAGCCGGTCTTCCGGCCGACGCCGGTCGACGACCCGGCCCGGGTCTACCAGGAGATCCGGGAGACACTGCGAGAGAGCGTGCGGCTGCACATGCGCTCCGACGTGCCGGTCGGCGCGTTCCTGTCCAGCGGCATCGACAGCACCGCGGTGGTGGCGCTGTCCCGCGAGTTCAACCCGAACATCCTGACCTTCACGGTCGGCTACGACGTGCCCGGCTACTCCGAGATCGAGGTGGCCCAGGAGTCGGCGCGGCACCTGGAGGTCACCACGATCCCGACCAAGATCGGGCCGCAGGACATGATGGAGGCCCTGCCCAAGATCGTCTGGCACCTGGACGACCCGGTGGCCGACCCCGCGCTGGTCCCGCTGTACTTCGTCGCGAAGAAGGCGGCCGAGCATGTCACTGTCGTGCTGTCCGGCGAGGGAGCCGACGAGTTCTTCGGCGGCTACACGATCTACCGCGAGCCGCTGTCGCTGGGCGCGGTGCAGGCGCTGCCCGACCCGCTGCAGAAGGGACTGCGGGCGGTGTCCAAGGTCATCCCGCAGGGCGTGAAGGGCAAGAGCTTCCTGGAACGCGGCACCACCCCGATCGAAGCCCGCTATTACGGCAACGCCCGGATGTTCACGGAGGCGGAGAAGCGGTCGCTGTTGCGCCGGTACGACCCGACGGTGCGCTACACCGACGTCACCGCGCCGGTGTACGCCGAGGCGGCCGACCTCGACGACGTGACGAAGATGCAGTACGTCGACCTGTACACCTGGCTGCGCGGCGACATCCTGGTCAAGGCCGACCGGATCTCGATGGCCCACTCGCTCGAGGCTCGGGTGCCGTTCCTGGACCGCGAGGTGTTCGAGGTGGCGTCGCGGCTGCCGGTCGAGCTGAAGCTGCCGCCCAAGTCCGACGCGACGAAGTACGCGATGCGGCGGGCGTTGGAGGGCGTGGTGCCGCCCACGATCGTCAACCGGCGCAAGCTGGGCTTCCCGACACCCACCAGGGTGTGGCTGGCGGGGGAGATGTACGAGTGGGCGTACAACGTGATCGCGTCCTCGTCGGCGGGGGAGCTGATCGACCTGTCGTACGCCTTGCAGCTGCTCGACGAGCACAAGGCGGGCGACGTGGACAACTCGCGCAAGGTCTGGACGGTGCTGATCTTCTGCATCTGGCACGCGATCTTCGTGGCGCGCACGCTCGACCCGGGCATCCAGCGCAACCAGTCGGCGCTGCTCACGAAGCCCGTGGTCGGCTCGATGGTGTCCTGAGCGTGGCGCGACGGCCCGGCGATCGCTCCCGGCCGGTCCTCGGCCCGGGTGGTAACGGTCGCCCGTGTATCCGCCGGTCCGGCTGGCGGGGAAGCCCACCACCGCAGTGCCGCTGGAGCGCTCCCACGTGGGCCTTACGTCATGATCGACACGAGTCGGCCATCGCCGCGCGGACGACCCACGGGATGTAGCCGGGGTCGAGGGGTGTCGCTCCAGGAGGGGACCGGGCGGCAGGTTCAGTAGCGCTCGACGAGGTGCTCGCGGCCGGCGGGCGGATCGTAGGGCTCGGGCCAGAAGTCGGTCACCTTGACGATCAGCTCGTCGGCGCCGAGCTCTAGGAACGTCAGCGCGCTCTGCGTATCGCCGCCCACCGTGAACCGGGTCCAGGTCGCGGCGTGGCGGTCTTCGCCGATCACGCGTTCGACCCGCACATGCCAGTCGCCCGGGTATTCGGCGTTGAACCGGACGTACCCGTCGCGCCCGCGGATGCGCTCCCGGGTCTGCGGCAGCTCGTAGACCACCTCGGCATCGAGCAGCGCCGCGAACGCCGCCCAGTCACGCTTCTCGATTGCCGCCCAGTAGGAGGCGCCGACCTGATGTGCTGTCGTCATGGCCCGCATGGTGCCGCAGGGGTCTGACAGGATGGGCCGTGTGACGTACGCGGTCGTGCTGGGCGAGGCACTCATCGACCTGCTGGAGACGGAGCTCCACGGCGAGCGGGTGTTCCGGCAGGCGGTGGGCGGTGCCCCGCTCAACGTGGCGACCGGCGTGGCGCGGCTCGGGGAGCAGGTGGAGTTCCTCGGCTCGGTGGGGAGCGACGCGTTCGCCGACCGGATCGTCGACTTCCTCGCCGGCGCGGGGGTCCGGGTCGGCGGGGTCGTGCGGGTGGCGGTGCCGACCACGCTCGGCGTGGCCTCGTTCCGGGGCGCCGAACCAGAGTTCACGTTCTACGGCGAGCCGCCTTCGTACTCGCTGATCCGGCCGACCGACCTCGACCCCGGCCTCGTCACGGACGCCCGGGTGTTCTACTGCGGCTCGATCTTCCTGCTCCGGGAGTCGGGACTGCTCACCGCCCGGCAGGCGTGGGCCCAGACCGCCGGGTTGCGAGTGTTCGACCCCAACGTGCGGCCGACGCTGCTGCCCGACGGGGCGGCGCTGATCGAGCTCCGCGACGTGGTCGAGGAGTTCGTGGCCTCGGCCCACCTGGCGAAGGTCAGCGCCGCCGACGCCGAGGTGCTCTACGGCACCGGGCCGGAGGACGCGGCCGACCGGTTCCTGGCCTTGGGTGCGGGCGCGGTCGTGGTCACCCGCGGTGCCAAGGGCGCGCTCGTCGCCTGCGGTCGCGACCGGGTGACGCTGGCGGCTCCGCAGGTGAACGCGGTCGACGCCACGGGCGCGGGCGACTCCGTCATGGGCGCGCTCATCGCCGGGCTGCTGCGCGACGGGCTGCCGTACGACGTCGAGGGCTGGGCCGAGCGCACCGTCTACGCTCTGCGGGTCGCCGGGCTGGTGTGCGAGTCGCCCGGCGGCGCGGTGTCGATGCCGACCCGCGAGCAGGTGGCGGCGCGCTTCGCCGGCGCCTGAAGCCCACGCCTGAAATTGGCCTTCGGAACTGTCGTACCGCCACGGGATGCTGGCCCGCATGACAGTCTCCGCCGTTCCGCCCGCGCTTGCCGGCTACGCCGTCCAGTCGCCATTCAGCGACCCTGGACGGCACGCCGCCCTGCTTGACGTGCTGCCGACCGACATCCGCGAGCTGATGGCCGTGGTGCGCAACGTGCTGGTGCACTACCGGGCCTCGGGCATCGACCTTCCGCCCGAGCGGCTGGCCGCGATCGACAGCCGGTGGGTCGACCGCATTCTTGACGTGGACCAGGCCCGCCACGGCACGCCGTTGGGGGCGCCACGCGCCGAGGTCGACCGGGTGGCCTGCTGCTGCCGTGATTTCACGCTGCTGACCATGGCCGCCCTGCGCCACCGCGGCGTGCCGGCGCGCAGCCGGATCGGCTTCGCGGGCTACTTCCAGCCCGACTGGCACTACGACCACGTGGTGGTGGAGCACTGGGACGGTTCGAGGTGGGTGTTCTCCGACGCCCAGATCGCGCCGGCTGCCCACTGGGGCTTCGACCCTGCCGACGTTCCGCGCCTGGTCGGGTCTTCGCCGCCGCGCAGGCCGCCCTTCGAGACCGCCGGGCAGGCGTGGGCGGCCTACCGGCGCGGCGAGCTCGACGTGAGCACCTATGGCGTGGCGCCGGGCCTGCCGTTCGCCGGTGGCTGGTTCGTGCGCGACGAGGTGATCTACGAGGTCGCCCACCGCTACCGCGACGAGCTGCTGCTCTGGGACGCCTGGGGCGCGATGGGCCCCGACTCTGTCGACCCTGTCGACGATGTCGACTCGGTCGACGACGTCGAGCTGATCGACGAGGTCGCGGCGCTGCTGCTCGCCGCCGACGATGGCGACGAGGTGGCGGAGCGCGAGCTGGCCGAGCGCTACGCCGTCGACCCGCGCCTGCACCCCGGCCGCGCCGTCACCTGCCTCTCTCCGACGGGCACCGAGTCCCGGGTCGACCTCCGCAGGCGAGCCGTCATCGCGCTCGCGGAGCCGGGCACCACGAGATCGAAGCAGACGACCGGTGATGATCTGGCGGACCCCGGCCGCCTGCCACCGCCGTCACCCGTCGGCGGTGTCGTGCCCCAGGACGACGAGCCGGCGACCGCGCCGGGGCACCGGGGTGTCGCCGAGCACAGCCACATGGAGCCGCGGCCGCCGGGGCACGGCGTCGTGGGTGGCGTCAGGTGACGGCGCCGGAGAGCTCGGCGTAACCGCGGGCGATGGCGGCCTTCGCCGCCTGCGGGCCGAAGGGGGCGTGAGCGGCCGCGGCAGACTGGGGGGCGCCGTCACCGTGGGCGTCGCGGATCAGCCATTCCAGCGCGGCCAGCTCCTGGTGCTGGCCGGTCACGAAGCCGTGGCCCACGGGGACGCCGTGGCCGGGGATGACGACGGTCTCCGGGGTCATCGTGCGCAACATGCCGGCGAGCGTCTCGGGCCACTCGAGGGGGTAGGAATCGTCGAACGACGGCGGCCCGCTCTCCTCGACGATGTCCCCGGCGACGATCAGATCCACGTCGGGCACGTGCACGACCAGGTCACCGTCGGTGTGGGCGCGGCCGAAGTGGCGCAGCACGACCGGGCGGCCGCCCACGTCCAGAGTGGACTCGGTCTGCACGAGACGGGACGGCGGCAGCACTGTCACCACGGCGATCTCGGCGGCCAACCGCCGATCGGTGCGGGTGGCCCAGGCCGCAGCCGCGGCGACCACGGCGGGGCCGGCGACCAAGCGCGCGGCGGCGGCGTCGTGCGCCCAGATCGGGCACGGGGGCGAGCCCGCCACCACCGCGTTGCCGAACGAGTGGTCGAAGTGGTGGTGCGTGTTGACCACCGCCCACGGCTGCGACGTCACCCGCCGGGCCGCCGCGACCAGCGACGCCGCTTGCGCGGGGGTGCTGAGCGTGTCCACCATCAGCGCCGCGCCCGGGCCCACGACCAGCGTCACGTTCACGTCGAGCACCGGGTGGCGCAACAGGTAGATCCGGTCGGCGATCTCGACGAACGCGGGCTCGTTCACCCGAACGCCCGCTCCAGGAACCGGTGCCGGTCGACGAGGATCCGCTCGACCCGGCCCTCCGCCACGGTCGTCGACCCATCGGTCACCGTCACCTCGAACAGCAGCCGTCGACCGTCCACCTTGGCCAGTTGCGCGAGGACGATCACCTTGCGGCCGATCGGCGTCGGCGCCTTGTGGTCGAGCTCTACCCGCGTGCCGACGGTGGCCATGCCCGCCGGCATGCGCGCAGCCGTCACCACCACCGTGGCCGCCTCCGCGAGGGCGAGCACCCGCGGGGTAGCGAGCACCGGCACGTCGCCGGAGCCCATCGCCTGCGCGGTGTCGGAGTCGGTCACGGTCAGCTCGACGCGCGCGGTCGTTCCTGGCGCGAACGGGGTGTCCGATTGCTGCTCCATGACGCACAGCGTATGCGCTCGACCACGCTCAGACCATCAACGGGGGGCCAGACCCACGCTGGTGCCGCGCGCCGCGCGGGCCCGGTCGGCGAGCTCGGCCGCCATCGCCCACGCATCTGCGACATCGCGGTCGCGCGCCGCGGGCGTCAGGCCGCCCGCGGTGTCGGCGCACACCGTGGCCAGCCCCAACCGGCGCTGCACCGGCCCCTGCACCACCCGGACGCTCTGGATCCGGGCGTACGGAACGATCACGACGCGGCGGGTCAGCAGGCCGTCCCGGGTGGCGAAGACGGTGTCCGCGAGCGCCGCGCCGAGGATCCGCCGGGCCAGCGGATCCACCCATCGCGCCCGCGCCGGCGGTGGGGTCAGCCGGAGGTCGTCGAGGTCGACGCCGGGCAGCACCGACCCGACCACGTACCGCGCCGCCGCCGCGTCGCCGACGGGCATCAGCCGGTCGGCGCGGTGGTTGCTGCCCTGTTCTGAGCCGGCCGCGACCCCCGCGATCTCGAGCGTCAGCCGCAGCCAGCCGAGCGGCCGCCACAGCAACGGCCGGATCGCCTGGATGCCCTGCACCCGGTCGAACGGAACGGTCTGCGCCCGGGTCTCGGTCAACCCATGCCGCACCCGCAGCGCCGCGTCGTCGCGGGTCAGCCGGAAGCCCCAATCGCCGAGGATCCGCCGCACCGGCTGCAGCAGCACGCCGGCGAGCGCCGTCACCGTGCTCGCCACGCCGATGAACGACCAGCTCGGGTCGTACCCGAACTGGACCAGCACGAACGCGACCGCGATCGGCAGGGAGAACGCCTGCGGGGTCAGCAGCTGGCTGATCACCAAGTCGCGGTTGGCGACCGCGTACAGCAGCCGGCCGGACGGAGCCCGTGCCGCGGGCGCTGGCGCGGCGCCCGCGCCCTCGGACGACGGCGCGGTCGCGGGCGCCCG
>DATDJX010000487.1:0-3721 GCA_036520275.1 Asanoa sp. | reverse complement strand
TTCCTGCAGTCGCGCATCCGCGAGGAGGACCTGCGCGGAGTCGGGCCCCAGGAGAGCGTGGTGCGAGCGGTGTCGCGCGTGGGCAAGATCATCCTCGCGGCCGGCGTGATCATGACCAGCGTCTTCCTAGGGTTCGTCTCCGATCCCGACGTGGTCGTCAAGACGATCGGCCTCGGCCTTGCCGCAGCGATCCTGATCGACGTGCTCGTGGTGCGGATGGTGGTGGCGCCGGCGGTGATGACCCTGCTCGGCGACCGCGCATGGACCCTGCCCGCCTGGCTCGACCGCGTGCTCCCGCGGATCTCGCTCGAGGGCGAGCTGCGCACGGGTGTCCGAGTCAGCGCTTGACCACGAAGTTGCTGCGTCCGATCGGCTTCCCGTACTCGGCGTGCGATCGCGGGCCGAAGCCCGGCCACACGATCCAGCGGTAGCGGCCGGGGCTCAGGGGGTGGCTCTTGCCCGCGTACATCCAGCGCTTCGCGAGCTGGTAGCGCGGGCGGACGGGCCAGGCGGTGAGGATCTTCCGGCCGGCGCGGAAGATCTGGACGTTGTAGTAGCGGGCGCGCCTCACCCGCATCCAGCGCAGGAGCGGCGGGTCGCCCATTCTCACGATGGCCCCTGGAAGCGGTGCGATCAGCCGCGGCCTACGGAGCCGCTTGACCGGAGGGTCGGGCGCGCCGCTCGCGCTCAGCGCCGGCGAGTTGCCCGAGGTGCCCCCAGGGGTGCCGCCGGGGACGTGGCCCGGGATGCCGCTCACGGTGCCGCTGGCGCTGTTGCCGGCGGAGTCCCTCACGGTCACCACGTACTGGTAGTGGACGCCGTTGTCCACCCGCTCGTCGGTGAAGCTCGTGCCGGGGCCGCCGAACACGATCGTCGAGGCCTGCCCTCCAACACCTGGCGTCCTCACGACCTCGACCGACACCACGTCCGCGGTCACATTCCAGCTGAGGTCGAGCCGCCGATCGCCGGGGGTCAGCTTCAGGTCCGTCACCGCGGGCGGGTTGCCGTCGAACTTGAGCGCGAGCGACAGCTGCGACACGTTCCCGGCGCGATCGCTGCACGTGCCGGTCACCGTGGAGGCCGGGCCGTCCGGACCCGAGTAGGTCACGGAGGGACACGCGGCGATTCCGGACTTCGCATCCGTGCCCGTGAAATCGAAGCGCACGGGGGCGAGGTACCAGTCCGCCTGGTCCGGCGGCCGCTCGGCCTGCGCGCCCGTCATCACGGGATCCGTCTCGTCGTACTTCAGGGCGAGCGCGAGCTGGGAGCTCTTGTTGCCGGCCATGTCCGTGCAGGTGCCCGTGACCTTCGCCTGGGCGCTGTCGGGACCGAAGTAGCGCGGGGACGAGCAGGCCGCGATGCCGGACACCTCGTCGGTGCCGCTGAACGTCACGGCCACCTCCTGGTTGTACCAGCCGGCGTCGTTGGGCGGACGATCCGGGGTGGCGTCGGTCACCTCCGGAGCGGTCTCGTCGTACTTCAGGCCGAACGGGAACGACGCACTCACGTTCCCCGCCCTGTCCCGGCATGTGCCCGACAGCGACACAGCGCCGTTGTCGGGCCCGCTGTAGGTCGTCGCGGTGCACGCCTCGATCCCGGATGTCTCGTCGACACCGCTGAAGTTGATTCCGACGGGGCTGTTGTACCAGCCGTTGGCGTTGGCGCCGCGCGACGGCGTGCCCGCCGTCGTCTCAGGCGCGGTCTTGTCGATCTTGATCCTGACCCTGACCTGGACTGGACCCGACGGCGTGCCGTCGTCGGCGCTGCAGAGAACGTCGGTGCCCGCCGTGTCGTTGGTGAAGGTCTTGGTCTCGCAGCCGACCGTCGTGGCGTCGGCCGGCTGCACGGTCCAGTCGATCGAGACGTTCGAGCGATACCAGCCGGAGCAGTCGTCCGGCGCGGGCGTGCACTTGTACGTGACGGTCGGGACTGCTTCCGCACGCGGCGCCGAGAGCAGCACGATCAAGAGGCACAGGGCGAGGGCAGCCGCCAGCGCCAGGACCCGGCGATTCGGGCCACCGAGAGCCAGTTGCACCGCAATGCGGGGCGTCTCGCTGGTATCCGCTTGCCGGCCGATGGCCACCTACCTCAGCTGGAAGGGCTAGGGTCACCATCGAGCGTAAGCTCGATCCCCGCTTGGGTCAACCTGACGATGTCTGCGTAATTTTTGCTGTCGGCAAGCGCCGAGGGCAACCAACCCAACGCCCGCATATGCGCAACTTCAAGCGCTTTTGCGTGCAGGATCGATTGGGGAAGGCTGACTGGTTTCAGTGCGGCCGGCTCGCCATGCCCTATTCGGGGCATGAGCCGCTTGATGGAGGCGGGGGCCAGCCATCCGATGCCGCTTCGGCGGCGCCTTTCGAGGCTCTTGGTCGTGCCGGCGGCGCTTGCATGCTGGGGTCTCGCGCCGGCGGGCGCGAGCGCACAGGTGGCGCCCACGAGCGTTCCAGCCGGCGCCGGCGAGGCCGCTCACAAGGTCCAGTCGACCGTGGTCACGGTCGCGGCGCCGGTGGAGCAGGCCGCGGACGAGGTCGCCCGTGCCGTGAAGCCCTCCATGGCCGGCGCGCCGCCCGCCTCCGGCGCAGGGACCGGCACCGTCGAGCAGGCGGTCGCGCCGGTGGCGCAGGCCGCGGCCGCAGGCACGCAGGCCGCCGCGGCGGCCACGTCCCCGGCCCACCTCGGTGAGCACGTTCACGCCCGCGTCTCCCGGATCTCGGCAAGTGCGTCGGCGCAGCGCGACAGCGTCAGGCCGATCACTCGCCGGACGGGTTCGAGCGAGCCGGCTCAGCAGCGTCCTGCCGGCGGGCCGAGCGCCTCCGCCCAGGACGCGGCGCCGCAGCTCGGCGCCACCGCGGGCGCAGCCGAGGTGGCCGCGATGCCGGTGCCGCCCGGCCCGGAGCGCGGCTCCGGGCTGACCAGCGCCCCGGCAGCCTCGGGCGCCGCGGCGGGTCTCTTCTTCGGGGGCGGCCTCGCGCTGCTCGTGGTCTCGCTTCTGCTCGCGGGCCCGGGCCTGCGCCGCCTTCTGTCCATGCCGACGGCCGTCTGCCGGCCGGCGGCGTTCCTCGTCGTGCTCGAGCGGCCCGGCTAGCCCAGCGCGGGCTTGCCATGAGCCGGGATCCGTCCCGGCCGCAGTCACTCGAACACAAACAAGGAGAAAGACATGAGACGCAGTGCCCTTTCGCTGTGGGCCGCCGTGACGGCCCTGGCGCTCACAGCGGGCCCTGCCGCGGCTCAGTCGGGCGCGGAACAGACCGCCACCGACTCCGTCGGCGTGGCCCAAGGAGGACCCACGGAGGTGAACGCCCCGGTACGGGTCCTGAGCGACGGGAACGATCCAGCTCCCTCCGCCACCGTCGGCGCGCCGCAGACGGCGGACGATTCGAGCGGAGCCGCTCAGGCAGGTCCGACCGAGGTGAACGCCCCGGTGCGGGTCCTGAGCGATGGTCAGAACGCGCCCTCGGGCGGGTCGACGAGCGGTGAGCAGACCGCGACCGACTCGACCGGAGCGCAGGCGGGCCCGGTCAGCGCGAACGCGCCCGTCCGGGTCGCGAGCGACGGCGACGATGCCGCCGGCTCAGGGTCGACCGGAGGCAATCAGACCACGACCGGGTCGGACGGCTCGGCCCAGGTCGGCTCGGCCGGCGCGAACGCGCCGGTTCGGGTGCTGAGCGATGGTGAGAACGCGCCCGCGAACGGGTCGACCGGCGGTGAGCAGACCGTC
>DATDJX010000486.1:0-2281 GCA_036520275.1 Asanoa sp. | reverse complement strand
GCCGCGCTGGAAGTCGACGATCAGCTTGTCCAGGTGCGCGGGCCCCGCGTCGCCGGGCGCCTCGAGGCTGGTCGAGGTGGCGGTGCGCAGGTCGGCCGAGTTGTTGTCGAACTGCAGCGAGTAGTTGAGGTAGTCGCTCGTGCCCGTGATGTCCGAGCTGCGGAAGGAGCCGGTCGCGGCGGTCGCGTTCCCGGGGGTCGAGGTCACTGCGGCGCCCGGCCCCTGACGGTTGCCCGGCGGGTCCTTGAAGACGGTCGCCTTGCAGTGGTCGCCGGCCAGATGGCCCGCGTGGACGTTGACGTCGATGCGCACATCGGCGTAGACGTCGTCCCAGCGGTCGGCGGTGAAGTGGTGCTGGCCGCCCCAGGCGCCCTCGATCAGGGCCTCGTAGTCGTTCTGCCAGTCCGTGCGCTGCTGGGCCGCCCACGCCCAGTCGGTCTGGACCTCGGTCACGCGGGCGGCGATCGCCTCCGGCGTGCCGCCCGGGTTGCGGGCCGTGACCGACGCGGCCGCGGCGGCGAAGCCCGGGTCGTTCGGGGTGACCACGCCGGTCGTGGTGTCGACGGAGAGGCCGTCGCGGAAGTCGATGCCGACCTTCAGCGTGATCACCTCCTCCGACGTGGCCGGGTCGTAGCGGACGTTGAAGCCGCCGCGGCCCGTCGTGGACTGGAAGTCGACGCCGGCGGCCGAGGGCATCGGCCCGCGCGCGATGAAGGCCTGGCGCGCGGCCTGCTCGGCGTCCGGCTGGCGCATCAGCGAGCGCTGCATCGCGCGCGCCACCCAGGCGTTGCCGTGGCTCTGCTGGAGGCCCAGGACCGCCGCCGCGGGGCCCGCGGCGTGCTCGGGGGGCGCCGGCTCGGGCGGCCGCTCGTGCTCGGGGTCCGGCGCTCGCTCGGGCGTGGTCTCGTGGTGCACGGAGGGACGAACCTATCTAGCGAGGCGGCCTCCCGGCAAGGTGCGTTCGGGTAGCCCTTCGGGCCGCGGCCCAGGCCCGGTCCCGGGACCAAGTTGAGCCCACCGGCCCATGGACGGCGGATGAGGGCGCACCTACCGTCGTGGTGTGCTCAGGGGACAGTCGGGACAGGCCTCCGGCGAATACGCCGGGATCCTCGCGGTCGTCATGATCGTGTTCGTCGCGCTGTTCGCGAGCGGACTCGCCCCGACGGTCGCCGACGCCGCCTCCAACGCGGTCTGCGCGATCATCGGCAAGGGCTGCGACACCGGCGAGGACCCGGGCGGCGGCGATGGCGGCGGCGGTCCCACCGAGGGTCCCGCGCCGGTCGACTTCGACCTCCCCTTCCCCGTGCTGCCGTTCCCGGGCTCGATGTCCGTCTCCTGCTCGTACACGTCCTCGAGCCCGGGCCTCTGCCAGGACGGCCCGCCCGGCGTCTCCGTCGGCGCCGAGGGCTCGTTCGAGATCGAGCGCACCGACACCACGCTGGACCCCGAGGGCTGCCCGACGCAGACGCTGTCCGTGACGGGCCGGCTCGAGCTGCAGACCACGGCCTCGGGCGAGACGCCGGTGGCCTCCGGCGAGCTGAAGAACTACCTCGGCGAGGCAACCACCTACTCCGTCACCGTGCCGCCGGACGCCGCCGACGCGATCGAGAGCGGCGACCGCTCCGTCCCGAACCCGATCGACCCGCGCACCATCCAGGCCGGCGAGTCGGTCGAGCTCTCGCAGGAGTTCTACGCGGGCAACGGCCAGAAGGGCAGCTACCGCGCGCTGCAGGTCGAGCTGGGCTACGACGAGGGCAAGCGCGTCAGCGCCGGCGTCTCGCGCGTGAACCCGAACACGCTGCGCGTCTACGTCGGTGACGAGGACTTCGTGCGCAACGCGCTGTCCCTGGGCATCGGCAACGACGCCGCCGGCGTCGCGCTCGCGGCGGGCGCCGAGCTCAGCGACGGCCGCCTGCGCAGCGTCGACATCGACATCTCCACCTCCGCCGGCTGGAAGGCCTACCAGCAGTTCCTGAAGTCCGGACGCCTGCCGCGCGACGGCGCGGCCGGCACCAGCGACCCGACGAGCTCGGACGTCTACGAGTTCACCGACAAGACCCAGCTCGAGGCCCATCTCGGCAACCTCTCGATCGGCGGCGTCCTGGCCGAGTCGGGCGCCACGGGCGTCGAGACCACCAACGCCGACGGCAGCGTCGACGGCTCCTTCGTCGCCCACTACAACGATGCCGGCGTCGCCGTGACGACCCACACCGAGCCCGGCGGCGAGCCCGAGCCGACCCGCTACTCGCTGCTGCTCGAGAACGTCTCCGACGACATGATC
>DATDJX010000485.1:0-19681 GCA_036520275.1 Asanoa sp. | reverse complement strand
CCGGGGGTCCTTGCCGTCGCGGGCGAGGTGCACGGCGGCCTCCACGATCGCCCGCACCTGCATGGCGAACAGGCCCGGAATCGCCAGGCCGAGGCGGACGCCGCGCAGGCCCAGCATCGGGTTCTGCTCGTGCATCCGGCGCACGGCGGCCAGCAGCCGCTCGTCGTGCTCGTCGACCTCGCCGCGCTCCTTGGCCAGCGCGACCGTGACCGACAGCTCCTCCAGCGACGGCAGGAACTCGTGCAGCGGCGGGTCGATCAGCCGGACCGTGACCGGCAGCCCGTCCATCTCGCGCAGGATCTCGACGAAGTCATCACGCTGCAACGGCAGCAGCGCCTCGAGCGCCGCGTCGCGCTCCTCGTCGCCGCGGGCCAGGATCAGGCGCTCCACCAGGGACCGACGCTCCCCGAGGAACATGTGCTCGGTGCGGCACAGCCCGATTCCCTGGGCGCCGAAGCGTCGCGCCCGGGCCGCGTCCTCGCCGGTGTCGGCATTGGCGCGCACCCGCAGCCGCCGCTTCTCGTCCGCGTGGATCATCGTCCGGTGAACGGCGGGCACGAGGGGGTCCTCGGCCTGGTCGGGCCGCAGCGAGCCCTCGAAGTACCGCACCACCTCCGACGGCTCGACCGGCACCTCCCCCCGATAGATCTTGCCCGAGGTGCCGTCGATCGAGATGACATCGCCCTCGGCGACCGTACGGCCGTCCACCGTGAACGTCCGACCGGCGATGTCGACGTCGAGCGCGTCGGCGCCGCACACGCAGGTCTTGCCCATGCCGCGGGCGACCACGGCCGCGTGGCTCGTCTTGCCGCCGCGGGAGGTGAGGATGCCTTGGGCGGCGATCATCCCGGGCAGGTCGTCGGGGTTGGTCTCGCGGCGCACGAGGATCACGTGCTCACCCCGGTCGGCCGCCGCGGCCGCGCGGCGCGCGTCGAAGACCGCTTTGCCGCTGGCCGCGCCCGGCGACGCGGCGACGCCGGCCGCGAGCGACTCCGGGTTGCCGGACAGGTCGAAGCGCGGGAACATCAGCTGCGCCAGCCGCGCGCCGGTGACCCGGTGGAGCGCCTCGTCGAGGTCGATCATCCCTTCGTCGACGAGCTGGTTGGCGATGATGAAGGCGGCGGCAGCGGTGCGCTTGCCGACCCGGGTCTGCAGCATCCACAGCTTGCCGCGCTCGATGGTGAACTCGATGTCGCACAGGTCGCGGTAATGGCTCTCGAGGGTGGACATGATGCCCATCAGCTCGTCGTACGACGCCTTGTCGAGCCGCTCGAGGTCTTGCAGCGGCACGGTGTTGCGGATGCCGGCGACGACGTCCTCGCCCTGCGCGTTGGCCAGGTAGTCGCCGTAGACGCCCTGGGCGCCCGAGGCCGGGTCGCGGGTGAACGCGACGCCCGTGCCGGAGTCGGCGCCGAGGTTGCCGAACACCATCGCCACGATGTTGACGGCGGTGCCGAGGTCGGCGGGGATGCGCTCCTGGCGGCGATAGAGCACCGCGCGCTCCGCGTTCCACGAGTTGAAGACCGCCTTGATCGCGAGGTCCATCTGCTCCTTGGGGTCCTGCGGGAACTCCCGACCGGTGTGCTTGGCGAACACCGCCTTGAACGCGTCGACCAGGTTGCGCATGTCGTCGGCGTCGAGGTCGAGGTCGCTGGTCGTGCCGCGGGCCCGCTTCGCCTCGTCGATCGCGTCCTCGAACTGCTCGCCCGGCACGTCGCAGACCGTCTTGCCGAACATCTGGATCAGCCGGCGGTAGGAGTCCCAGGCGAACCGCTCGTTGCCGCCGGACTTGTCGGCGAGGCCGTGCACCGACTCGTCGTTGAGGCCCACGTTGAGAACGGTCTCCATCATGCCCGGCATCGAGAACCGGGCACCGGAGCGTACCGAGACGAGCAGCGGGTCAGCCGGGTCGCCGAGCTTCTTGTCCATGGTCTTCTCGAGCGCGTCGAGGTGGGTGGTGATCTCCTCGGCGAGGCTCCCGGGCTCCTCGCCGGTCTCCAGGTAGGCCCGGCACGCCTCCGTCGTGATGATGAACCCGGGCGGGACCGGCAGGCCGAGGTTGCTCATCTCGGCGAGGTTGGCACCCTTGCCGCCGAGCAGGTCGCGCAGATCCTTGTTGCCTTCGGCGAAGTCATAGACGAACTTGGTCATCATCGGCCTCTCACGCGCGCTCGACGTCGAACAGACGACTCAGTCCGTTCCCAGGGTGGGCGCACGGTAAGCGACGTTCGGGCAGTCGAGGCAGGGTTGGTGACTATTGGTACATATGCCAGCAAACCACGGCATCGGGGAGCGCTTCCATCCTCAGAAGTCCGCAAGTCTCCCACGCACCCCTCCCTTCACCGCAGCCGTGCCGCAGACCCGGGCCGTCGAACGGCGCGGTGGTCCGCGGCGCGTGGCAACAGCCTACATAGGTGAAGACGTGCACCAGCCCTCAGGCGGCCAGCAGCTTACGCACCCGGTCGGCACCGGTGGCGAGCAACAGCGTGGGCAGCCGCGGGCCGGTGTCGCGTCCGACCAGCAGCGTGTAGAGCAGCGCGAAGAACGCCCGCTGCGCCGCCTTGAGCTCCGGCGTCGGCCGGACGTCGGGCGGCAGGCCGAGCATCGCCTTGGGCACCCCGTACACCAGCTTGGTCAGCCCCTCGAGCGACCAGTGCCGGTCGAGCCCGTCGATCAGCAGCCGCAGGGACTCGCGCTGGGTGTCGTCGAGGCTCGCCAGCAACGCGACGTCGGGCTCCTCGCGCACGTGGGTGCGCTGCTGCGCAGAGAGCTGGGTGCGCACCCAGGTCGCCGCCTTGTCCAGGCGCGGCCGCACCTCGTCGAGCGAGGTCACCGGGTCGGTCGGGTCGAGGTCGCGCAGGATCCGCAGCGTCTGCTCCTCGTCTCCGGTCGTGATGTCCACGATGGAGGCCAGCGTCCGGTACGGCACCGGGCGGGGCGTCGTGGGCAGCTCGCCCGTGGCGACCGTCCTGACCGAGCGGGCATACGCGGCCGCGTCGCCGCGCGTCGCGGTGCCCGCCTTGACCCGCGCGACGAGCGCGTCCCACTCGTCGTAGAGCCGCGCGATCTCCTGGTCGAACGCGATCGTGAACGACTGGTTGGGCCGCCTGCGGGCGTAGAGCCAGCGCAGCAGCGGCGCCTCCACGATGGACAGCCCGTCGGCCGCGGTCGGCACACCGCCGCGGGAGCTGCTCATCTTGGCCATGCCCTTGATGCCGACGAAGGCGTACATCGGGCCGATCGGCGGCTCGGCGCCGAAGACCTCGCGGACGATCTGGCTGCCGACCACGTAGGAGCTGCCCGGCGAGGAGTGGTCCACACCAGACGGTTCGAACACCACGCCCTCGTAGGCCCAGCGCATCGGCCAGTCGACCTTCCAGGCCAGCTTGCCGCGGTTGAACGTGTCGAGGAAGACGGCGCCGCTATGCCCGTACGCGCACTCGTAGCGCAGCTCGGTCGTGGTGTCGTCGTAGTGCGTGACGGTCGTGGCGTCGCGGTCGCAGGTCTCGCAGTACGGCTTGTACGGGTAGTACTGCCCCACGACCGGTGCGTCGTCGTCGACCTCGGTCCGCTTGGTGCGGTAGCGGCCGAGGATGGCGTCGATGGTCGCCCGCTCGCGCATGGCGAGCAGGATCTGGTCGCGGTAGGCGCCGGACGTGTACCGCTCGGTCTGGCTGACCGCGCGCACCTCGATGCCAAGCTCGGCCAGCGCCTCGATCATCGGGGCCTTGAAATGCTCCGCCCAGTTGGCGTATGGGCTGCCGGGCGGCGCCGGCACGGCGGTCAGCGGCTTGCCGATGTGCGCGGCCCACGCCGGGTCGATCCCGGCGGGCACCTTGCGGAAGCGGTCGAAGTCGTCCCACGAGAGCAGGTGCACCGCGTCGCGGCCGCGCCGGCGGATCTCGTCGGCGACGAGGTGCGGCGTCATCACCTCGCGCAGGTTGCCGAGGTGGATCGGCCCCGACGGGCTGAGACCGGAGGCGGCCACGATCGGGCGCCCGGGCGCCCGACGGTCGGCCTCGGCGATCACCTCGTCGGCGAAGCGGCTGACCCAGTCAAACTCGTTCTCGTTCGGCACCTGACTACTTTACGGCGCCGAAGCGCCCGCCCCACGGCCGGCCCGGCCGGCACTCCTCAAGATCATCGCGTGCCCTGACGTCGCCAGCAGCGACCACGGACACCATGATCATGGAGAGGGTGGCCGGGGACCGGCGCGCTAGCCGCCCGAGTCGTCCAGCTCGGCGCCCTCCGGCACGACGTCGGCGTCGCGGTGGGCGAGCCAGCCGTCGGGAAGGCGCACCTTGCCGGGCGCGTTGGTGCGCCCGCGCGGCTGGCCCAGCGTGGTGACCGGGAACGGCTCGTCCGCGTCGAGCTTGCCGAGCAGGTCGTCCAGTTCGGACAGCGCCGAGACCATCGCGAGCGAGCGCCGCAGCTGCGCACCCACCGGGAAGCCCTTGAGGTACCAGGCGACGTGCTTGCGGATGTCGGTGCAGCCGTCACGTTCGGTGCCGAGCCACCGGGTGAGCAGCTCCGCGTGCCGGCGCATCACCGCCGCCACCTCGCCGAGCGTCGGCATCAGCCGCGTCCGGCCGCCGCCGAATGCGGCTTCCAGGTCGGCGAACAGCCACGGCCGGCCGAGGCAGCCACGGCCCACGACCACGCCGTCGACGCCGGTGTGCGCGACCATCCGCAGCGCGTCGTCGGCCTCCCAGATGTCGCCGTTGCCGAGCACCGGCACGTCCAGGGACTGCTTCAGCGCGGCGATCGCGTCCCAGTCGGCGGTGCCCGAGTAGCGCTGGGCCGCCGTGCGCGCGTGCAGGGCGACCGCGGCGACGCCCGCGTCCTGCGCGGCGAGACCGGCCTCGACGTAGGTCAGGTGGTCGTCGTCGATGCCGGTGCGCATCTTGACGGTGACCGGCAACCCGGCGGGCGCGGCCGCCTCGACCGCGGCGCCTACCAGGCGCGCGAACAGCCGGCGGCGCCACGGCAGCGCGGCACCGCCGCCCTTGCGGGTCACCTTGGGCACCGGGCAGCCGAAATTGAGGTCGATGTGGTCGGCGAGGTCGTCCTCGACCACCATCCGGACCGCCGCGGCGGTCACGGCCGGGTCGACCCCGTACAGCTGCAGGCTGCGCGGCCGTTCGTCGCCCGCGAACGCCACCATGCGCAGGGTCTTGGGGTTGCGCTCGACGAGCGCGCGGGTGGTCACCATCTCGCAGACGTACAGTCCACCGCCCTGCTCGCGGCAGAGCCGGCGGAACGCGACGTTGGTGATGCCGGCCATCGGCGCCAGCACGACCGGCGGCCGCACGGTGTGCGGCCCGATGGTCAGCGCGGGCGTCGTCGTCACCATTCGAGGGTACGGTGGCGACCTTGTATCGACATGTTGATACAGGTCGTGCCGGTCCGCGCCCCGGTTCTCGCGGCCGTGCCGGGCGGGATTGTCGGACCCTTCCGGGATCCTTGCCGGCATGTCAACCGAGGAGCTGTCCCGCGGCGCGGCGCTCGCCTACCGGGCGCTGGCCCACCAGCTCGACCCGCCCGCGCGGTCCACGGCCGACCTCGCGGTGCTCGGCGTCGGGGTGCAGGACACGCCGCCCGGCGCCACGGCCCACCTCGCCCTGCGTGCCCGGCTGCCGGCCGGCGTCCAGCCGAGCGACGACGACCTCGTGCTGGTCCACTCGATCAGGGGCACGTTGCACGTCCACCGCGAGGCCGACCTGCCCCTGCTGGCGGCCGCCCTACGGCCCGACGACGCCCGCGACCTGCTCCGCCCGGCACACGGCGCGTTCTTCGCCGAAGCCGCGGCAGCCGGCACGGCCGTCGGCGACGCGTTGGACCAGGTGAGCGCCGCGATGGCCGGCGTGATGGCCGACCGAAGGCCGCGCACGAAGGGCGAGCTGTCGACCGCCCTCAACGAGGTCGTCGACCGCCGGCTGCGGCCGTGGTGCGCCGGCTGCGGCGTCGCACACGTCCACGATGGACTGTTCCGGATGGCGAGCCTGCCAGCCGGGCTGGTGCTGCGGCAGACCGCCAAGGGCGCGACGGCGTTCCACCGGGTCGAGCCCCGGACGACGCAGGGGAAACCGGCACGACGCCAGCTGCTGCGGCGGTTCCTGCGGCTCGCCGGTCCGACCGACCACCGCGTGCTCGGCGACTGGCTGGGCATCACACCGGCCGCCGCGAAGCGCTGGTGGTCGCTGGCCGGCGACGACCTCGTGCCGGTCATGGTCGACGGCACGACGCGCGCCATGCACGCCGACGACCTTGCGGAGGCACGCGGTGCCACACCGGCGAAGACCGCACACCTGCTGCCCCCGTACGATCCGCTCCTCGCGCTGGCCGACCGCGCGCTGCTCCTCCCCGACGCCGCCCACCGACGCAGGCTCTGGCGCGCCGTCGCCAGCCCGGGCGCGGTCCTGATCGAGGGCGAGATCCGCGGCACCTGGCGGCGTGGCCGAGGCGAGCTCGGCGTCGAGCCCTTCGGCGCCCTGACCGGTGCCGAGCGCCGGCTTCTGGCACAGTCGAAGGGTGACGCAGAATGACCTCGCCTGCGAGGTGGCCCACGGCGAGCGGCCGGCGCACGAGACCGGCCCGCGCACGCTCATCGCGATCTTCCAGTCGCCGGTCGCCGATTACCTGTTGCGGTTCGGCATGGAGCTGGGCTACCGGACCGTGCTCGTCGAGCCCGACCCGGCCAGGCTCGCCGCGCTTCCCCGGCCGCACGGCGACACCACCGTGCCGGCCGTCGACGAGGCCGACCCCGACGGCAACGCCGACGTCGTCGCCACCGACCACGACCGGCCGGAGCTGGGCAGGATGCTGCGTGACGCCCTCGCCCACGAGAGCCGGTGGATCGGCGTCATGGGCAGCCCCCGGCACGCAGCCCCGCACGTCAAGGCCCTGCGCGACCTCCAGGTCGACGAGGCCGAGATCAAGCGGGTGCACCGCCCGATCGGGCTCAACATCGGCTCGCGGACGCCCGCCGAGATCGCCATCGCCACGCTCGCCGGCCTCGTCGCCGACCGCAACGGGCGTCCCGGCGGGTTCAGCTTCTGATCCGCCTTCAGCAGCCGGGCAGCCGCTCGACCAGGTAGCGCTCGACCTGGTCGACGCCGACCCGTTCCTGCGTCATCGAGTCGCGGTCGCGCACGGTCACCGCGTCGTCGGTCAGCGTGTCGAAGTCGACCGTCACGCAGTACGGCGTGCCGATCTCGTCCTGGCGACGATACCGCCGGCCGATGGCCTGCGAGTCGTCGAACTCCACCACCCAGCGCTTGCGCAACGCCGTCGCGAGGTCGCGCGCCTTGGGCGACAGTTCCGGGTTGCGCGACAGCGGCAGCACCGCGACCTTGACCGGCGCGAGCCGCTTGTCGAAGCGCATCACGGTGCGCTTGTCGACGCCGCCCTTGGTGTTGGGCGCCTCGTCCTCGTCGTACGCCTCGAGCAGGAACGCCAGCACGGCCCGGGTCAGGCCGGCGGCCGGCTCGATCACATACGGCACCCAGCGCTGCTGCTTCTCCTGGTCGAAGTAGGACAGGTCGACGCCGGAGTGCTTCGAGTGCGTGGTCAGGTCGAAGTCGGTGCGGTTGGCGATGCCCTCGAGCTCGGCGAAGTCGGCGCCACCGAACATGAACCGGTACTCGATATCGACGGTCCGCGTCGAGTAGTGCGAGAGTTTGTCCTTCGGGTGCTCGAACAAGCGCAGGTTGCCCTCGGACAAGCCGAGGTCGGTGTACCAGTTCCAGCGCTCCCGCAGCCAGTACTCGTGCCACGACTCGGCCGTCGACGGCTCGACGAAGTACTCCATCTCCATCTGTTCGAACTCGCGCGTGCGGAAGATGAAGTTGCCCGGCGTGATCTCGTTGCGAAACGACTTGCCGACCTGCGCGATGCCGAACGGCGGCTTCTTGCGGGCCGCGGTCGCCACGTTGTTGTAGTTGATGAAGATGCCCTGCGCGGTCTCCGGCCGCAGGTAGTGCAGGCCTTCCTCGCTCTCCACCGCACCGAGGTAGGTCTTCATCATGCCGTTGAACATCCGCGGCTCGGTGAACGCGCCCTTCACGCCGCAGTTGGGACAGTTGATCTCGGCAAGGCCCGCCGGCGGCCGGCCGTGCTTGGCCTCGAACGCCTCCTCGAGATGGTCGGCGCGAAACCGCTTGTGGCACGACTCGCACTCGGTCAGCGGGTCGACGAACGTGTCGAGGTGGCCCGAGGCGACCCAGACCTCCGTGGCGAGGATCACGGCGGTGTCGATGCCGACGATGTCCTCGCGCTCCTGGACCATGCTCTTCCACCATTGGCGGCGCACGTTCTCCTTGAGCTCGACGCCGAGGGGGCCGTAGTCCCAGGCCGACCGGCTGCCCCCGTAGATCTCGCTGGAGGGGAACACGAAGCCCCGGCGCTTCGCGAGGCTGACGATGGCATCGATGCGGTCGACTGGCATGGTTCCTCCTACGCCGGCTGGCGGTCGGCTGGGGCTCGGACTCCGGGACAAAGACAACAACGGCACGACCACCGTACGGTTACCCGGCCGCACCAAGCATCCGAGATTACTACCCGCGGGAGCACACCTCGAACTGCCCCGTGCGGCCGTCCTGGCTCATGGCGAAGCGCAGCGTGTCCCGGCTGCCCGAGTCGTACGTCACATCGACCGGCACCACGATCCCGCTGTCGCCGACGACGTCCGTCTGGCCGACCCGAAAGGTGGAGATCGCCGGCTCGCGCTGCACCCGGCGCTGGAACGCCGCCCGGTTCTCGGCGCGCTGCAGGTCGTTGCAAAGCAGGTCGTACGCCTTGTCCCACTGCTCGTTGGAGACCGCGTCGAGGTAGTCGGTCACCACCACCCGGGCCTGCTCATCGATCGCCCGGGTGCCGACCAGCACCAGGCCGACCACGGCCGCGATGCCGCCGCCGCAACACAGCACCGCGACGAGGCCGGCGGCGCCGAGACCCAGCCACAGGCGCGCGCCCCGCCCCTCGGTGGGCGGCGCGGCGAACGGCGGCACGACGCCCGGACCGGGCGGCGGGGCGGGCACGCCGACCGGAGCGGGTTCCGTCATACCGTCAACCCTAGCCAAGTCCGATGCACGGGCCGACCACGACGCCGGCTCGCCGGCTACGACGCCCGGTCGCTCCGGCGCACCTCGACCGCGCCTCCCGGAGCGACCGTCGCCAGCGGTTCGAACGCCGAGGGTTCGTCCACCGACTCGGCGAGCAGCGGGGTGGCGGTCACCTTGACGTCGTACGCGCCGAGCGCGCGCCGATAGGTGCCGACCGACTCCCATTCGGTCACGAGCACCCAGGTCGACGGTTCGTCTAGGCCGCGGGTCAGCTGGCCGCCGACGTAGCCGGGTCGCGCGGCGAGCGCCTCCAGCGCGGCATGCGCACGCGCGGTGAAGGCGTCGGCCGCATCCGGCGCGACCACGAACCGGTTGAGTACGAGCACCGACGGGCCCCTTCGTAGAGTGTTGGCATGCAGCAGCCTACGCAGCCCTGCCTCCATCACCGCCTCGCCCGGGTCAACCCGACGGCGGCGTTCCTCGGGGCACTGGTCGTCGTGCTGGCCGGCCTTTACCTGCCCGGGGCGGTGGGCGGCGCGGTGCTGGCGGTGCTGGCGGTGGCCCTCGCCTGGCTGACCGCGTCGACGTGGTCGGTGCAGGCGCCGCAGACCCGGGCCGTGCGCGTGCTCATGCTGGCCGTCCTGGTCGCGCTGGCCAGTCTCAAGATCATGTGACCGGGTCCGTACGGTGCGGGCATGGGCCCGCGCGCCCTGGAAAACCTCGGCTACCTGGTGGCGGTCGTCCTCGTCGCGCTCGCCGCGGTGGCCTGGAACGGCTCGCCGGACCACCGCGGGCGGCGGCCGGCGGCCGAAACGCAACCCGCGCAGACGCCCGCCGCCGGCGGTCCTCCGTCCGCCCCGCCCGCGACCACCGTGCCGGGGCAACCCGCCGGTGCCGGCCGGAGCACAGCCGGTCCTGGTCGCGCGCGCCCTCGACGGGGACTCGCTCCAGGTCCGCGCGGCGGCGCCCGGTACGGTGATTCCCGCCACAGGCACCGGCCCGATCGGCCCGATCGGCACCGACGCACCCGAACTGCACGGCGTTGGCGGCCGGCCGCGGTGCTCCGCCTAGGACGCGCGCGCACCTGTGGGCGCTCGCCCCGGCCGGCCGAACGCTCCCGGTGACCGCCGACCGCGAGCCGCGCGACCCGGACGGCCGTTTCCTCGTCTACGCCTGGACGCCGACCGGCTTGCTCCTCAACCTCGACCAGGCGCGGCTGGGCCACGGGAAGGCGCGCGAGATCTGGCTTAACGTGGCACGGTCCGGCGAGATCGCCGCCGCGGTCTTCGACGCCCATCGGGCGGGTCGCGGCCTGTGGGCGCCTGCGGGTGACACGAATCCATGCGCTCTGACAGTCACTGTCATCGCCGGAGGTCGTGCTCCGCCGCGGAGAACGGTTACCGTTGCCGCATGGTGATGCGCGAGGCGGGCCCGGCGGCGGACGCCGTCGTGCGCGGCTACGGCGCGTACGAGGGCGCGGGCGAGCTGCTCCGCGCGCTCGCCGCCCCGATCCGGCTCGCCATCGTGACCGAACTGGGCGGGGGCGAACGCTGCGTGCATGAGCTGGTCGACGCCCTGGGCGCCCCGCAGCCGCTGGTCTCACAGCATCTGCGCGTGCTGCGCGGCGCCGGCGTGGTCCGCGGCTCCCGCCGCGGCCGGGAGATCGCCTACTCCCTGGTGGACGAGCACATCGCCCACATCGTGGCGGACGCGGTGAGCCACGCCCGGGAGGCGTCATGACGGACAACGTCGGCGGGGCCGCCACGCTGCGCAACACCCGCCAGCGCACCGCGGTACGCGACCTGCTCGGCCAGATCGAGGGCTTCCACAGCGCGCAGGAGCTGCACTCGATGTTGCGCGACCGCGGCGAGCGGGTTGGGCTCACGACCGTCTACCGCACGCTGCAGGGTCTCGCCGACACCGGCGAAATCGACGTCATGCGGCCGCCGGGCGCCGAGCACCTGTACCGCCGATGCAGCGAGGGACATCACCACCATCTCGTGTGTCGCTCGTGCGGCCGTACGGTCGAGGTCGAAGGCCCGGCCGTCGAGCACTGGGCCGACCGGGTCGCCGCGCAACACGGTTATGCCGACGTGAGCCACACCCTCGAAGTCTTCGGCACGTGTCCTGCGTGTCGCCGCTGAGTGCGGCACGCTGTGCGGCGTGAAGATTTACGCTGACCGGTATCCCACCTTCCTTCGCCAGGTCGTCGTCGACCTGTTCGTCGTCGCCTGGGTCTACGCCTGGATCCGCGTCTCGCTGTGGTTGCACGACCTCGTGGAGAAGCTCGCTGTGCCCGGACAGAAGCTCGAAGGTGCCGGCACCGGCCTCGCCGACAACCTGGCCGACGCCGGCTCGAAGGTCGGCCGGGTGCCGCTCGTCGGCGACGAGCTGACCGCGCCGTTCGAGAAGGCAGCGGCCGCGGCACGCTCCCTCGCCGAGGCCGGCCGGGACCAGCAGGAGATCGTCGGCCACCTCGCCCTCGCGCTTGCGCTCCTCACCGTTGCCTTCCCCCTCGCTCTCGTCGTCTTCGGCTGGCTGCCGTTGCGCATCCGCTGGATCCGCCGCGCCTCGGCGGGGGCCGCGCTGCGCACGGCGCCCGCCGGGCGGGACCTGCTCGCGCTGCGCGCGTTGGCGACGCAGCCGCTGCGCCGGTTGGCCGCCGTCGGCCCGGACGTCGCCGAGGCGTGGCGGCGCTCCGACCAGTCCACGGTGGATGCCCTGGCGGCACTGGAGCTGCGGTCGATCGGGTTGCGCCCGCGCTGACCGCGTTGCACGCGCCGCGCACCCGAACCGGCACCACCTCGAAGGCCGTACTGCTCGGGAGCTACGTCGACACGGTCACGGTCGAGATCCACGACGGCCGCACGCGCGCCACACCGTTGTACGAGGCGTACGGCTCCCGCGGCGAGTGGTGTCCGCCGCCGACGAGCGGAGGGAGCTCGTCGCCTGATCAGCGACGCCGCGCCCCATGGCGGCATCGCACCCATGTGATCATGACCGGATGAAGAGGGTCCTGATCGGCCTCGGCCTGCTGCTCGCCGCCTACCTGATCGTCCGCGCGATCATCGAGCCATTCGTGATCGACTTCTCCGACCCGGCCACGTACGACAAGGACTGGGGCGGCCCCCACCTGGCCGGTGTGCTGGCCGTCCACTGCGGCCCGGGACTGCTCGCGGCGGCCCTGATCGCATGGTGGTGGGTGCGCCTCCGCAAGCGCCGTACCCGCCGCGGGAGTCCTCCCGCGCCTACGACACGGTGACGGTCCGGCGCACTCACGGACCGGACCGTGGCGGTGGGGCGGCGCGGGTGGGCCGGACGGCCCGGCGCTGACACGCGACGTTCGCCGCGGGGGGCGCCGGTCTGCCGCGCGTCGCAGACCGGACGGCAGCGCCGGGTGGGGCTATTCCGGTTTGGGGATGCGCCGGCGGACGTCGGCGGCGGTCGACGGGCCCGGCTTCCACGGGGCCACCCACGGTTGGTCGCCCGGCACGGGAACCACGCCCTCCTCCAGAAAGGCGTACCGGCCCTCCAGCACGCGCTTCGCGGCCTTGCCGTCGACCGTGTCGGTGTTGTCCCACAGGGCCGTGAACAGCGCGTCGGCGCGCAGCTTGGCCTGGCGGCAGAACAGGTCGGCCAGCTCCATGCCCTCGGGCCGCTCGGTCCGTTCGGCCCGGGCGCGCACGCAGACCGCCGACATGGCGAACAGCTCGGCGCCGATGTCCACGACCCGGCCGAGGAACGCCCCCTTGCCCTCCATCTTCCCCTGCCAGCGGGACATGCCGTAGAAGGTCGACCGGGCCAGCTTGCGCGACGCCCGCTCGACGTAGCGCAGGTGCCCGGCCAGCGGGCCGAACTCGGCGAACGACGACGGGCGCTGCCCCTTGCCGACGGCCAGCGTCGGCAGCCAGCGGGCGTAGAACGCGCTGGCCCGGGCACCCGCACGCGCCTTCGCCGGCAGGCCGACCGACGGGTCGATGAGGTCGCCGGCCACCGACAGGTGGGCGTCGACGGCCTCGCGGGCGATCAGCAGGTGCATGATCTCGGTGGAGCCCTCGAAGATCCGGTTGATCCGCAGGTCGCGCAGGATCTGCTCGACCGGCGCCGGCCGTTCGCCGCGCGCCGCCAGCGACGCGGACGTCTCGTAGCCGCGGCCGCCCCGGATCTGGATCAGCTCGTCGGCGACCTTCCAGGCCATCTCGCTCGCGAAGAGCTTGACCAGCGCCGCCTCGATGCGGATGTCGTTGCGCTCATCATCGGCAAGCATGCAACACAGGTCGAGCATCGACTCCATGCCGTACGTCGTCGCCGCGATGAACGACAGCTTCGTGGCGACGGCCTCGTGCCCGCCGACCGGGCGTCCCCATTGGACACGGGCGGCGGCCCATTCGCGGGCGACGTTGAGCGACCATTTTCCCGCGCCGACGCACATCGCCGGCAGCGACAGGCGCCCCGTGTTCAGCGTGGTCAGCGCGATCTTCAGGCCCCGCCCCTCGCCGCCGATCACCTGGTCTGCCGGAACGAACACGTCGTGGAAGCGGGTGAGGCTGTTCTCCAGGCCATGCAGGCCGAGGAACTCGTTGCGGCGCTCCACCGTGATGCCCTCGGAGTCGCCCTCCACCACGAACGCGGTGATCCCGCCGCGGCGACCCTCGGCCGCGGGCACCCGGGCCATGACGACGAGCAGCGTCGCCACGGTGCCGTTGGTGGCCCAGAGCTTGACGCCGTTGAGCCGGTAACCGCCCTCGACCGGCTCGGCGGTCGTGGCCAGGCGCGCGGGGTCGGAGCCGACGTCGGGCTCGGTCAGCAGGAACGCCGAGACCTCGCCGGCGGCGAGCCGGGGCAGGTATTTCTGCCTCTGCTCGTCGGTGCCGAACAGCTTCACCGGCTGCGGCACGCCGATCGACTGGTGCGCGGAGAGCAGCGCGCCGATCGACGGGTTGACCGAGCCGATCAGCATCAGCCCGCGGCAGTAGTCGAGGTTGGTCAGCTCGAGGCCGCCGTACCTCTCGTCGATCTTCATGCCGAACGCGCCGAGCCCGGCTAGGCCCTGGAAGACCTCGTCGGGGATCCGCGACTCGCGCTCGATGCGCTCGCCGTCCACCTCCGACCGGGCATACGCGTCGAGCTTCGCGAGGAACTCGCGCCCCTTGGCGGCCCTCTCCGGCGACGGCTGTGGCCAGGGGTCGATCAGGTCGAGCCGGAACCGGCCGAGGAACAGCTCTTTGCCGAAGCTCGGCTTGGTCCACTCGGTCTCGCGGGAGGCCTCGGCGACCTCGCGCGCCTCCTGGTAGGAGACGGTGCCCGCCTCGGCCGGAATCGGGCCGGCCCCATCCGCCGTCGGCTGCCTGTTCTCCGTCGTGGTCACGGCTCCCCCTTTGACGCGCGGTACGCCTACCGCAACGCTACTACCGAGTATTACCCATCGGTAGCCTCAGCGCTCTCTTCATACCGCTCCGGGTTCTCCCGCCGCAGGTCGACATCGGTGTCCGGCTCGCCCCAGTCGCGCCGGGCGATCGGCAGGCCGACCCAGAAGACCAGGAAGAACACCGCGGTGACGCCGCTGAACAGGAGGGCGACCGGGCGTTCCAGTACATAGTCCGTGATCAACAAGACCGAGCTCACCAACGAAACCAGCATGAAACCCAGGCCCACGGTGGCCACCGCGTGCGCGTACTTGACCAGTTCGGGCTTGCGGCCCTGCCGGAACAGCGCGCGGTGGAACGCAACCGGCGAGATGATCAGGGCGGTGGCGGCCGCCGCGCTCAGCAGCGCGACGATGTAGATGTCGCGCTGGAACTCGGTGACCTTCGGGAAGCCGTTGCTGAACGGCAAGGTGAGCAGGAACGCGAACAGGATCTGCACGCCCGTCTGCGCGACCCGCAACTCCTGCAGGAGATCGCCGAAGTTGCGGTCCCAGCGCTCCTTCTCGTTCTCCCTGCCGGCCATGCGGATCCTCCCGGTGTATAGCCGGACGGGGTTCCCGCACGGCCGCGGCCCGAAACTCCGAAGATCAACGGTTGTCGACCAGCCAGCCCACCGCGAAGTCGACGGCGTCCCGCTGGCGCATCAGCCGGCAGGTCGCGCTGCCCACCTGCCCCGTGCGCACCCTGCCGGTCGCGTCGAGGTCGGTCCCCAACAGGTCGAAGTCGCCCTCGTCGACGGCGACGTCCTCCCACCACACCCACTTCTGGGCACCGTCGGCGCCCAGCACGGCCGCGCCGTGCCGGTCCCGTGGCGGCGACGGCACCCGGTACTCGGCGAGGTGCAACGAGGTGTTCGAGTCGTGGCCGACGCCGAGCAGCAGCACGTCGCCGTCCAGCGCGTACACCCGGCCGAGCGGCGACTCGTCGCCCAGCATCGCGTCCAGCGGATGCCCGGCCACAATCTCGGCGGCGACCGGCCCGACCGCGGCGAACGAGACGTGCGGGTGGTCGCTGCGCACCGCGCCCGGCCAGGTCCGGACCAGCTCCGCGATCACGCCCATCCACCGACTCGGCGTCACGGCCGGGTCGAACCCGGGCGTGCGGTCCCGGATGACCTGCCACCATTCCTGCGGTACGGGCGGGTTACGCCAGCCCGCCGGATCGGAGTTGTCGGGCGTGTGGGTCGGCACGACGAGTGTGCCGTCGGGGCCCACCGCGTCGCGTAAGGCCTGCACCACGGCCTGCGGGCCGCCGCACACCCAGCCCAGCGGCCGCATCGACGCGTGCACGAGCAGGGTCGAACCGGGGCGCACGCCGAGCGCGGCGAGGTCGTCGGCAAGCGAATCCCGGGTGCGCGGCCACGGCGTGGCGGCCACGGTGGTCATGCGGTCAGGTTCCCAGGGCCGCTCGCGCGACGACCGCGCCGGCGAGCGCGTCCGGCGCCTCGTCGGGGATCCAGTGCGAGACGTCGTCGAGCGTGACGAACCGGTACTCACCGGTCACGTGCCTGGCACAGTCCTGCGCCGCGACCCGCCCGACGGCGAGGTCGCCGGTGCTCCATACGTACGTCGTCGGCACGTTCGACGGCCGGGTCGCGGCCAGCTCGTCGTAGCGCATCGCCCGGTACCAGTTGAGGGTCGCCGTGAGCGCGACCTCCTCCGCCAGCGGCGCAGCGTACAGGTCCACCCGGTCCTCCCCCACCCCGGTCAGCATGGCCCGCAACCGCCGCGCGTCCTCGGCCAGCAGGACCCGCTCGGCTTTGCCCTCCTGTCGGAAGAGCGTGACGTACGACGAGCGCCGCTGCTGGTCGGGGTCGGAGCCGACCGCGCCGGCGAACGCCGCGGGATGCGGCACCGAGACCGCGGTCAGCGTCCGGACGCGCTCGGGACGGTCGACCGCGAGCTGCCAGGCGACCAGGGATCCCCAGTCGTGCCCGACGACGTGGACGGCCGCCAGGCTGAGCGCGTCGAGCACGGCGGCCGCGTCGGCGGCGCATTCGTCGAGGGTGTACGCGTCGACCCCGGCGGGCCGCGCGCCCGGCGAGTAGCCGCGCTGGTCCAGCGCGTACGTGCGCAGTCCGGCCGCGTGCAGCAGCGGCGCCACCCGGTCCCATTCGCGGCTGTTCTGCGGGAACCCGTGCAGCAACAACACCGGGTCGCCGTCGTCCGGCCCGTCGGCGACCAGGTGGAACGTGAGGCCGCGCGCCTCGATCTCCAGCTCATTCATAGGGGTCCTTCGGCGACGGGATCTCGGTCCACGTCTCGACCTCGAGGTAGGGGATGCGCTCGCCGTTGACGGCGTCGGCACCGACCTGTGCGGAGTACTTCCCCACGACCTGCACCCAGGTGTCGGCGGCCAGGCCGGAGGGCACGTTGCCGCTCATGCCGAGCTTGATCGGCCGCCCGTCGGCGGCGCAGCACGTCAGGATCATCCGGGTCAGCAGTGGGGCGCCGTCGGCGCCAGGCGACAGGAAACCGCTGACCTCGACGCGTCGGTCGCCGAGCGACCTGCCCCCGTCGAAGATCGCCCGCGACGCATAGTCGAGCATGGTGATCGTCGCCGGATCGCCGGCCGGCAGCGGCGCGTAGTCGGAGACCGTCTGGCTGGACAGCGCCGTGCCGGCCTGGCCGGCGGCGTACGAGCCGAGCGCCGGCGGCGCGACCAGCAGCAGGCCCAGCACGGGCAGGATGAGCAGCCAGCCGACCCGGGGCTCGCGGTGCTTCCCGCCGGCACCATGGTCGTGGTCGAGCCCGTCGGTGGCGCCCGCCCGCAGGTCGTACACGAGCGTCATGACCGCGGCCGCGACCAGCACGATCCCGGCGGCGATCAGGAACGGCTGAAGGCCCGCCCTGACGTAGCGCAGGTACATGTCGGTGATGCTGGCCTTGAGCACCGACCCGCCGAGCAGCAGCAGCACGACGGCCTGTGCCTGACGGTTCACAACAGCACCGCCCCGACCGCGACGCCGCCCAGGACCGCGATCGCGAACGTCGCCGGCGAAAAGCGGAACGCGAACCGGCGCCCGAACACGCCGGCCTGCATCGACATCAGCTTGAGGTCGACCATCGGCCCGACCACGAGGAACACCAGCCGGGAGGTGAGCGAGAACTGCGACAGCGAGGCCGCGACGAACGCATCGGCCTCCGAGCAGATCGACAGCAGCACGGCGAGCAGGGCCATGGCCAGCACCGCGAGCACCGGGTTGTGCGCGAGGGTGAGCAGCCAGCGCTCCGGCACGATCACCTTGATCGTCGCGGCGGCCATCGCGCCGAGCACCAGGAACCCACCGGCGTGCGTCACGTCGTGGCGCACGGCCGCCCAGAACGCCTGCGGCTTGGACAGCCCATCGAGATCGGGGCGGTGCGGCAGCCGGATCCACTCGGCCTTGCCCAGCCGCAGCCACAGCCATCCCATGGCAGTCGCCACGACGAGGCTGGCCACGGCCCGGCCGACGACCATCTCCGGGTTCTTGGGGAACGCGACCGCGGTGGCGGTGAGCACGATCGGGTTCACGGCCGGGGCGGCGAGCAGGAAGGCCAGCGCCGCGGCCGGCGTGACGCCGCGGCGGATGAGCGAGCCGGCGATCGGCACCGAGCCGCACTCGCAGCCCGGGAGCACGACGCCGGCGCAGCTGGCCACCGGCACGGCGAGAGCCGGGTGGCGGGGCAGCGCCCGCGCCCAGAACGAGCGCGGCACGTATACCGCGATCACGGCGGAGAGCGCCACGCCGAAGACCAGGAACGGCGTGGCCTGCACCATCACCGATACGAACACGGTCGTCCAGGTCTGCAGCCGGGGGCTGGAGATGGAGCTGGCGAGCGGGTTGCGCAGCACGACCAGGAGGACCAGTAGGACGGCCAGGACCTCGACCGATCCGATCCGGCCGCGCAACGGGCGCCGGCCGGACCGCGCCGCCGACGGGGCCGCCGACGCGGCCGCCGTCGTATCGACGTCGTCGGTGTGCTCGACCGTCACGGCGCTCACCCTAACCGTCCGCACCGGACGCGGTCGTGCCCGGGGCGCCGGCTGGTGCTACCTTCGCGGTGACAACTTCACATCCGACAGGGGAGCGCGCAGCGCTGAGAGTGCGGGTCACACCGCAGACCCTCGAACCTGATCTGGGTAATGCCAGCGCAGGGAGCTCGGTCTTTCTCACAGCCGCGCCATGTTCCGCACCACGGGACATGGCGTGCGTCTTGCCTGGTTCGTCGCACAGAACTGGGAGGCACATCCATGGACAACCGGTGGCGCACCGTCGACATCGTCATCGCGGCCGTGCTCGGGGTCGCGTTCGGCATCGTCTTCTGGGCCTGGGGCCTGCTCTGGACGGGACCGGCCGAGGCCATCCCGCTGCCCGGGCGGGCGGTCATCTACGGCGTCTGGCTCGTGCCGGCCGTCCTCGGCGCGTTGATCATCCGTAAGCCCGGCGCGGCGTTCTTCACCGAGACGGTCGCCGCGCTCGTGTCGGTCGCCCTCGGGACCACCTGGGGTTGGACGCTCGTGCTGCAGGGCCCGCTCGAGGGCCTCGGCGCGGAGCTCGTGTTCGCACTGTTCGCCTACCGGGTCTACCGGCTGCCCGTCGCCGTGGCCGCCGGCGCGGTGGCCGGACTCGCGGCGAGCCTCTACGACGCCTTCGTCTGGTACCCGGACACCGCCTGGGGCAGCTTCCGCCTGCCGTACATCGGCATCACGGTCGCCAGCTCGGCGGTCGTCGCCGGCGCCGGCGCGTGGGCGCTGACCCGGGCCCTCGCCGAGACCGGCGTGCTCGACCGGTTCCCCGCCGGGCGGGAGCGGGCGGTGGTCTGAGGTTGTCCTCGATCGAGCTGCGCGGGTTCGGCTGGCGGCACGCCGGGCGCAAGGCCTGGGCGGTCCGCGGCGTCGACCTGCGTGTCGAGCGCGGCGAGCGGGTGCTCCTGCTCGGTCCCTCGGGGGCCGGCAAGAGCACCCTGCTCGCCGCGCTGGCCGGGCTGCTGCCGGAGGACTCGGGCGAGTCCGAGGGCACGGTGGAGATCGACGGTCTCGACCCGCGCAAGGCCCGGGAACGCGTCGGCATCGTCTTCCAGGACCCGCAGACCCAGCTGGTGATGGCCCGCAGCGGCGACGACGTCGCGTTCGGGCTGGAGAACCGCGGCGTGCCCGAGGCCGAGATCTGGACGCGGGTCAGCGACGCGCTCGACCGGGTCGGCTTCCCGT
>DATDJX010000484.1:0-7667 GCA_036520275.1 Asanoa sp. | reverse complement strand
CACCCCCACGACCCCGGCGACATCTCCGACGAGCAGGTGGCCAGCCAGGTCGACGTGCTCAACCGCGACTTCCGCAAACAGAATCCGGACGTGGCCGACGTGCCGTCGGTGTTCGCCTCCCGGGTGGCCGACGCGCGGGTCGAGTTCACGCTCGCCGACGTGACGCGCACCCGCACGGATCGGGAGTCCTTCGATACCGACGACGCGGTCAAGTCGGCGGCGACGGGCGGCGCGGACGGGGTCGATCCCGCCACCCACCTGAACGTGTGGGTGTGCACGCTGTCCGGCGGCCTGCTCGGCTACGCCCAGTTCCCGGGCGGCCCGCCCGACACCGACGGCGTGGTGATCACCCACACGGCGTTCGGGACAACCGGCACGGCGGCCGACCCGTTCGACGGCGGTCGGACGGCCACCCACGAGGTCGGCCACTGGCTCAACCTGCGCCACATCTGGGGCGACGACGGCGACGGCTGCAGCGGCGACGACTTCGTCGGCGACACCCCCAACCAGGCCGGCCCCAACTACGGCAAGCCCACCTGGCCGTCGGTGAGCTGCGGCAACGCGCCGGACGGCGACATGTTCATGAACTACATGGACTACACCGACGACGCCGCGATGTTCATGTTCACCAACGGCCAGGCGACGCGGATGCAGGCGGCCCTGACAGGCCCGCGCTCGGGCCTGCTCTCGGCCGGTACGTTGTCGGGGTGAGCCCCGAGCTGTGCCGGCGCTGGATCCACGTGCGCGAGGAGGATCGTGGCGGCGTGCGGGTCTTCCGCCCCGCCGGCCGTCCGCTCCCGCCGGCCCGCGGCCGGGACGGGCTGGAGTTCCGCCCCGACGGCACGTTCGTCGAGCTGCGCCCGGGCCCGGTCGACGCCCTGGTGACCGGCCCGCCCCGGCCCTGGAGCCTCCGCGGCTCCCGGCTCGAGCTGGCGGATGCGCCGCACGACGTCGTCGAGCTGAGCGACGACGTGCTGCGCCTGCGTCCGAGGTGACCGGCGCCGCACCGGATGTGGGTGACGGGTCAACCGGTCCGCGGCTCGATCATCTACCGGACGTTCCTTACCCGAGCTGCTCGTCGAGCATGCACCAGCGCCAGGTCTCGCCGCGCTCCAGCGACCGGACCACGGGGTGGTCGGTCGCGTGGAAGTGGGCGGTCGCGTGCTTGCCCGGCGACGAGTCGCAGCAGCCGACGTGACCGCAGGTCAGGCACTCCCGCAGGTGTACCCAGTCATGGTGGCCCGAGGCCAGGCAGTCCTGGCAGCCTTCGGTCGTCTGCGGCTCGGGCGAGCCCGCCTCGGCCAGGTGCACGCACGTCATTCGGCTTCCACCTTCCTTCGCAGCAGCGACTCTTCCAGGTCCAGGTCGCGGTAGGCGCGCACCAGGACCTCCTCGGCGATGCGTCCCTCGTCGCGCGCGACCCGGAACACCTCGCGCTCGGCGTCGATCATCTCCTGCCGTAACCGACCGTACGCCGCGGACGGGGTCTCCCGCTCGGCGCTGCCCAGTCGCTCCCACGCCGCGTTGGTCCGGTCGTCGATGCCCTGCCGGAGCCGCTCGACGACCGACGGCGGGGCGCCGTCGGCACTCGCTTCCAACCGTTCGCGCGCCGCCCGGGCCGCGGCCTGCTGCACGGCGGCCTCGGAGAGAAAGTCCTGGGTGGGGTCGTCGCCGGGCACCTTGAGCAGCCGGGCGACCAGCGGCAGCGTCGTGCCGAACAGCAGCAGCGTGACCACGATCACCGCGAACGCGATGAAGATGAACAGGTCCCGCGGGTACGGCACCTCGCCCTTGTCGGTGCCGGCCGTCGGCAGGGCCAGCGCCGCCGCGAGCGTCACCACTCCGCGCATGCCGGCCCAGCCGATCACGGTCGGGACCTGGACGGCCGGGTCGGGGTCGCGCCGCCGCACGCTCGGGATGCGCCGCGGCAGGTAGGTGGCCGGGTACAGCCAGACGTACCGGGTCACGACCAGCGTCGCGAGCACCGCGGCGGTGATGCCGACGACCGTGCCGACCGGGGTGTTCCGGTCAGCGAGGACGGACCGCAGCTGCAATCCGACGAGCAGGAAGACCAGCCCCTCGAGCAGGAAGCTGACCAGGCGCCAGAAGGCGTCCATCTGTAGCCGGGACGCCGCCGACATGAGCACCGGAATCTTGTGGCCGAGCAGGAGGCCCGTCACGACCACGGCGACGATGCCGGACGCGTCGATCGCCTCGGCCGCCAGCACCACCGCGAAGGGGGTGAGCAGGGACAGCGCGTTGTCCAGCAGCGGGTCCGTCGTCCGCTTCTGGATCCACCCCATGACCATCGCCCCGAGGACGCCGATCAGGATGCCGCCGCCCGCGCCGACGATGATCTCCTGGGCGACGCTGCCGAACCCGACGGCCGAGCCCACGGCCGCGGCCGTGGCCACCCGCAGCAGCACCAGCGAGGTGGCGTCGTTGATCAGGCTCTCGCCCTCGAGGATCGTCACGAGGCGACGGGGCAGCCCGATCCGGCGGGCGACCGCCGTCGCCGAAACGGCGTCGGGCGGCGCGACGACGGCGCCGAGGGCCACGCAGACCGCCAACGGCGCCGACGGCAGGAGCAAGTGGACGACGAAGCCGACGGCGAGCGCGGTGAACACGACGAGGCCGACACCGAGCAGCAGGATCGGCCGCAGGTTGTACCGGAACGCGGGCACGGACGTACGCAGCGCGGACACGTACAGCAGCGGGGGAAGGATGCCGACCAGCACCACCTCGGGCTCGAGGTGGATCCGCGGGAAGCCCGGGACGAGGGACAGCACCAGACCTAGGACGATCAACAGGATCGGCGACAGGATGCCGATCTTGCGGGCGAGTGCCGCGCCGACGACCGCGATCGCGAGCAGCAGCACGATGTCGAGCAGCGCTTCCATGCGCGAAAAGGTACAGGGGACCGGGGCGCGGGCGATTCAGCCCTCGGCCGACACGAGCTGCGGCAGTACCTTCGCGCCGAACGCGTCGAGGAACGGGCCCTGGTCACGGCCGACGTGGTGCAGGTAGATCTGGTCGAAGCCCAGGTCGGCGTACGCCTGCAGCTGCGCGGCATGCCGGCCGAGGTCGGACGATACGTTCACCACGCGGGCCACCCGCTCGGGCGTCACCGCCTCGGACACCGCGTCGAAGTGGTCGGTCAGCTCGAGATCCCAGCACACCGGCGGCGGGAAGACGTTGCTGCGCCACTGGTCGTACGCGATCGCGGCCGCCTCCTGGTCGGTGGCCGCCCAGCTCAAATGGACCTGCAGGCACGCCGGCCCGCGACCGCCCACCCCGCGGTAGGCGGCGAGCATGGCGCGCAGGTGGTCCTCCGGCGCGTTGACGGTGATCAGGCCGTCGGCCCATTGCGCGCACCAGCGGGCCGTCTCCACGCTCACGGCCGCGCCGATCAGCGGCGGCGGCTGCTCGGGCCGGGTCCACAGCCGGGCCCGGTCGACCGTGACGAGGCCGTGGTGGCTGACCTCCTCGCCCGCCAGCAGCGCCCGGATCACGTCGACGCACTCGCGCAACCGGGCCGCGCGCACGGCCTTGCGCGGCCATCCCTCGCCGGTGACATGTTCGTTGCTGGCCTCACCGGTGCCCAGTGCCGCCCAGAACCGGCCCGGGTACATGGCGGCGAGCGTCCCGATGGCTTGGGCGATGATCGCCGGGTGGTAGCGCTGGCCGGGCGCGTTGACCACGCCGAACGGGAGCCGGGTGGCCTGCAGCGCGGCGCCGAGCCAGGACCAGGCGAACGCCGAGTGGCCCTGCCGCTCGCTCCACGGGGAGAAGTGGTCGGACGACATCGCCAGCGCGAAGCCGGCCTGTTCGGCGCGGATCGCGGCATCGAGCAGTCCAGACGGGTGGATCTGTTCGTGCGAGGCGTGCCAGCCGTAGTCGGTCATGCGACCGCACTACCCTGCCGGGCCGCGGCCTAAGCCAGGCAGCGGGCGATCAGCCGACCCAGACCGTCTTGGCGTTGCAGAACTCCTTGATGCCCTCGCTGGACAGCTCGCGCCCGTACCCGGAGTGGCGGACGCCGCCGAACGGCAGCGGCGGGTAGGAGGTCACCATGCCGTTGATGAACACCTGGCCGGCGTCGAGCTCGTTGACGAGCCGCTCCCGCTCGGCATCGTCGGTCGTCCAGGCGTTGGACCCCAGGCCGAAGTCGGTGTCGTTGGCGATCGCGATCGCCTCACCGACGGAGGCGGCGCGGTAGAGGCCGGCGACCGGGCCGAACACCTCCTCGCGGTACATCCGCATGTCGTCGGTGATGCCGGTGACCACCGTCGCGGGATACCACCAGCCGGGACGGTCCGGCGGATCTCCGCCGACGAGCACCGTCGCTCCCTTGTCGACCGCGTCGGCGACCTGCGCCTGCACGTCCTTGCGGCCCTGTTCGGTGGCGAGCGGACCCAGCTTGGTGCGCTCGTCCATCGGTTCGCCCATCTCCTGAGCGCGCATCGCAGCGGCGAACCTCTCGGCGAACGCGTCGTACACCTGCGTGTGCACGATGAACCGCTTGGCGGAGATGCACGACTGGCCGTTGTTGAGACACCGGCTCGTGGCGGCCACCTCGGCGGCCCTGGCGAGGTCGGCCGACGGCATGACCAGGAAAGGGTCGCTGCCGCCGAGTTCGAGCACGGTCTTCTTCACCTCGCGCCCGGCGATCGCCGCGACCGACCGGCCGGCGGCCTCGCTGCCGGTGAGCGTGGCGGCCCGGACCCGCGGGTCGGTGAGGATGCGCTCGACGGCGTCCGAGCCGACCAGCAGGGTCTGGAAGGCGCCGGCCGGGAAGCCGGCGCGGACGAACAGCTCGTTGAGGTACAGGGCGGTCTGCGGCACGTTGGACGCGTGCTTGAGCAGGCCGACGTTGCCGGCCATCAACGCGGGCGCGGCGAACCGGATCACCTGCCAAAGCGGGAAGTTCCACGGCATGACCGCGAGTACCGGGCCGAGCGGCTGGTAGCGCACGTACGCCTGGCTGGCCTGGACGGCCGTGGCGTCCCTCGGCTCGTCGGCGAGGAAGTCCTCGGCGTGGTCGGCGTAGAAGCGGCATGCGCCGGCGCACTTGGTCACCTCGGCCTTGGCGGCCGGGTAGGTCTTGCCCATCTCCGTGACCATGGTGCGGGCGATCTCGTCGCGCTCGGCGTCGAGCAGATCGGCGGCCGCGCGCATCCAGCCGGTGCGGGAGGCGAAGCTCGTGCCGGTCAGGGTCCGGAAACCCTCGGCGGCCCGACCGATCGCCGCGCCGATCTGGTCGGGGCTCATCGGTTCGTAGGTCTTGAGCACCTCGCCGGTGGCGGGGTTGATGGTGGCGATGGGCACGGGTGTCCCCCTACTCGAACAACGAATGCTTCTGCCCGGGCTCCTCGCGGCGGCGCGCCGCCCGGCGGCGCTGGACCACCACGATGTCGACAACGGCGGTCAGCGCGATCACGGCGAGGATGACAGCCGCCCACGGCAGGTCGAGGAGCCACGCGAACACCGCGAGCCCCAGCGACAACACCAGCCCGAGCACCGCGAGCACGAGGCGCAGGTTGAGCGCGCTGTACGGGTGCCCCACGGTCCCCCGGCGGCCCCTCGGTTGCGACGGCGCCATGCCCTGCGACTACCCGGGCGTCCCGATCGCTAACCGCGTTCGTGCGATAGTCGAAGCGCCAGCCGTCCCGGGAGAGGCATGACCGTCGCCGCCGCTCGCGCCATCCGCACCAGCGCCGCACGCGCGGCCGGCGTGGCGCTGGCCGTCGCGGTACTGGCCGCGATCACCGTCGCCCCGACCCCGGCCGGGGCGGGGCTGCCCAGGGGCGTCCCGTTCGTCACGCTCCAGCTCAACCTGTGCAACAGCGGCGAGGCGGCGTGCTACCGGCGCGTGAACAACGGCCGGTCGGTGGCCGAGGCCGCCGCGGTCGTCGCGGAGCGGCGGCCGGACGTGGTCACACTGAACGAGATCTGCCGGTCCGACGTGGCGGTCGACCTCTACCGGGCCATGGTGTCCACCTTCCCGGGCAGCCGCGTCTTCTGGGCGTTCAAGGCGGCGGGCGACCGCCGCGACGGCGGGCCCTACCGGTGCCGCGACGGCGACCAGTACGGCATCGGGGTCCTCGGCCGCGTCCGGGCGGCGGACTGGGCCGGCACCGCCGTCCGCGACGGCCTCTACCCGGTCCAGGACGGGTCGGCCGAGATGCGCGCCTGGGTGTGCGCCGCCGCGGTCGGCAGCTACGTCGCCTGCGCGACGCACCTCGAGTCGTCGTCCGCGACGGTCGCGCGCGCCCAGTGCGAACGACTGATGGACGTGGAGATCCCGGCGTTCCGGGCCGCGGTCGGCGCGAGCGCCCCGGTCGTCGTGGGCGGCGACCTCAACCTGCGGGCGCCGGATGCCCAGGGCTGCGTGCCGCCCGGCTACTACGGCGTGGGCGACGGGGACCTGCAGCAGGTGCTGGCGTCGACGGACCTGGCCTTCGGCTACGCCCGCCCGGTGCCGCTGCGGTTCACCGACCACCCCGGTTGGCTGTTAGCCGTCACGCCCTGAGCCGCGGCGCCGCGGGCTCCGCCAGCAGGGCGCGGGCGGGCGTCACCCGCTCCGCCCGGCGACGCCCGGCCTGGCCGGGCGGTCACCGTGGCCGCTCGAGGCGGTAGACCGCGCCGGCGAGGTCGTCGCTGACCAGGAGGGCGCCGGTCGCGTCGACGGCGACGTCGACCGGGCGGCCCCAGGGCTGCGCCGAGCCGCTCCGGAAGCCGGTCACGAGGTCGCGCTGCTCCGCCGGCCCGGAGGCCCCCCAGGGGAACACGATGACCTTGTAGCCGGTCGGCCGGCTGCGGTTCCACGAACCGTGCAGCGCGACGACCGCCCCGAGGCCGGACACGAACGTCAGGCCGAGCGGCGCCGAATGCGCCTGGATGCCCACGTCCACCGGGGTCGCGCGCGCGCAGTCGGCCTCGCTGCCGTCGCGGTTGAGCTCGTAGTCGCGGTCGTAGGGCATGTTCCGCCACCCGTTGTCCGGATTGGGGTGGCAGAAGGGCCAGCCGTAGAAGCCGCCCTGCTTGACGGCGATGAACGCCTCCGGCGGATGATCATCCACATAGGACGTCACACGCTCGCCGCGCTGCGGGCCGCTCGGCACGAGGATGTTGTCACGGTTGTTGACCACCGCCCACAGCTGGTCGGTGCCCGGCGCGAATGCGAGCCCCTCCGCGTTGCGGATGCCGCGCGCCACAAGGGCGCGGCCGGCGTTGTGCCCCGACGCGTCGTAGCGGTAGATGGCACCGCGCACCGGGTCGCTGCGCGTGTCCGATTCACAGGCGTTGCAGGTCGAGGCGATCGACACGTACAGCGTGTCGCCGGAGACCGCGATGTTCTTCAGCACGTGTCCGTACCGGCCGCCGAGCTCCGGCAGGCTGTCGTCGGGCAGGCCGTCGACCACGACCTGCGGCTCGCCGGCCCGGGCGGCCCCGTCGGCGTACGGGTAGCGCACCACCTCGTCGACCGCCGACACGTACAGCCACCGCCTGCCGCCGATGGTGGCGAGCACCATGTCGTGTGGGCGGTCGAGGCCGCCCGCGTACTCGACCGGCGGCCCGCCGCCGGCCGGCACCCGCACGACGCGGTTCTGGCTGGGCTGCGAGACCAGCAGGCCGCCGTCCGGCAGGGCGAGCAGGAACCGCGC
>DATDJX010000483.1:0-3255 GCA_036520275.1 Asanoa sp. | reverse complement strand
CGCCTCGCCCCGCTCTCCGTCGCGTCCCTGGGTGCCAGCCCGAGGCGGTCGGCGGACGGCCCACTCGGGCGGCGGTCCGGACACCACGGCTCGACCACGGCGCCCGTAGCGGCGCTGTCGGGCGGATCGCCGACGTGGCCGCTGCCGTAACCTGGCAGGCGGGGCGTCTGCCGGGACGTGGCCGCTTCACCCCCGCCAGGGAGAGCTCCGATGCGCAGAATCCTCTGCTGCGTCCTGGGCGCGGCCGGCGCGCTCATGACGGTCGTCGCCTGCACCGCGCCCGTCGTGCCCGCCTCGACCGACCGGCACGCGTACGACGTGCTGGTCTTCGCCAGGACCGCCGGCTTCCGCCACGACTCGATCCCGGTCGGCATCCGGGCGATCCGCGACCTGGGCGCGGCCAACACCTTCACGGTGACCGCGACCGAGGACGCCCACGCGTTCACGCGGGCAAATCTCGAGCAGTACGAGGTCGTCGTCTTCCTCAACACCACCGGCGACGTGCTCGACGACAGCCAGCAGGCCGCGTTCGAGTCGTCCATCCGCTCGGGCAAGGGCTTCGTGGGCGTCCACGCCGCCGCCGACACCGAGTACGACTGGCCCTTCTACGGGCAGCTGCTGGGCGCCCGGTTCGCCTCGCATCCGGCGATCCAGCGGGCCTCCATCAGCGTGGAGAACCGCGCCACCGCCGCGACGGCCACCCTGCCGCAGAACTGGACCCGCACCGACGAGTGGTACAACTTCCGGACCAACGCGCGGTCCGGCGCGCGCATCCTCGGCACGCTCGACGAGTCGTCGTTCTCGGGCGGTGCCATGGGCGCCGACCACCCGCACTTGTGGTGCAAGGCCTACGAGGGCGGCCGGTCCTTCTACATCGGCGGCGGCCACACCCGTGAGTCGTACGCGGATCCGCAGTTTCGGACCGTGCTGCTCGGCGGCATCCGCTACGCCGCCGGCCGCAGCAAGGCCGACTGCCGGCCGGAGACCGGCTACACGACCGTCTACAACGGATCGATGACCGGCTGGACGCACTCCGGGCCGGGCGGCTTCGCCAACTCGGACGCGACGCTCGTGTCGATGGGCGGCACCGGAGTGTTGTGGTACGGCGGCCGCCGGTACACGGACTACTCGCTGAAGCTCGACTGGAAGCTCACCGGCGACAGCGACTCGGGCGTGCTCGTCGGCTTCCCCGACCCGGGCAACGCTCCGGTCGTCGCCGTCGACCAGGGCTACGAGGTGCAGATCGACGCCACCGACGCGGCCGACCGCACCACCGGCGCCATCTACGCCCGTCAGTCGGCCGACATTGCCGCCCGCGACGGCGCGCTGAACCCGCCGGGGGAGTGGAACACGTACGAGATCCTAGTGGAGGGCCAGCGGATCCGGGTGTACCTCAACGGCTCGCAGATCAACGACTTCAGCCTCACCGACCCGGCGGGCATCCTCGACGGCTACATCGGCATCCAGAACCACGGCGGCGCCGACCGGGCCGCCTTCCGCAACATCAGGATCAAGGACCTGGGATCGTGACGACGACCTTTCCGCGTGCCTTGCCCTGCTCCAGGTAGCGGATGGCCTGTGGCGCCTCGGCCAGCGGGAAGGTTCGGTCGACGACCGGGGTGACCTGACCGGCCTCGATGAGCTCGGTGAGGACGATCAGGTTGTCGTACCTCTCGTTGTTGATGAACGTCTTCAGATCCTGGCTCACGAAGCGGGATAGCAGGACCGCGCGGAGCTGGCGGTCGTAGCCGCCGATCCACCGGCCGCTCGCCTCGCCACCCGTGATGACCAGGGTCCCCTTGGGAGTCAGGGCGCGCCGCAGGCGCGACAACGACGTGTTACCGCCGATGTCGACTATCACGTCGTAGCGCCGGTCGCCCGTCGCGAAGTCCTCGCGCGTGTAGTCGACGACGTGGTCTGCGCCCAGCGACCGGACCAGGTCCACCTTCGCGGTGCTGGACACCGCGGTGACCTCCGCTCCGAACGCCTTCGCCAGCTGGACCGCGAAGGTGCCCACGCCACCCGAGGCGCCGATGATCAGCACCCGCTGGCCGGGCCGGACGCCGCCGTGGTCGCGCACGGCTTGCAGGGCGGTGGAGCCGGAGATGCCGACCGCCGCCGCCTGCTCGAACGTCAGGTTCGCCGGCTTGTGCGCCAGCTTGGCCTCCGGCGCGCGGGCGTACTCGGCGAAGGCGCCCTTGCCGGTGCCGAACACCTCGTCGCCGGGCCGGAACCGGGTCACTCCCGCACCGATCGCCTCGACCACTCCCGCCAGGTCCATGCCGGGAACCGGGGTCTTCGGTGCCCGCAGGCCGTAGCCCGCGAGCCGGATCGGATAGGCCAGGCCCGTCATGAGATGCCAGACGCCGCGGTCCACGCCGGCCGCGCGCACCCGGACCAGCACCTCGTCGGCGGCGATCCGGGGCTTGCCGATGTCCCGGAGCTGGAGGACATCCGTGGAACCGTACGTGTCCTGGACGATCGCCTTCATCAGCCTTCTCCTCGCGGCGGGTTGCGTACTTACATTGTATGCTTACGCTGTAAGCTACGCCGCCGGACGGGCGATGTCCAGCCGCACGGCTTACTTTGTAAGTCAGCGCACAGGAGGACCGGATGCCGACCGACCCAGACCGACGCCCGCCGCTGACGAGGGAACGGGTGCTGCGCGCCGCCATCGCGCTCGCCGACCGCGGCGGGATCGAGTCGCTGACCATGCGCCGGCTCGGTCAGCAGCTCGGGGTCGAGGCGATGTCGTTGTACAACCACGTGAGGAACAAGGACGACGTCCTCGACGGGATGGTCGACCTGGTGCTCGGCGACATCGACGTCCCGCCGGCGGGCACACCCTGGCGCACGGCGATGCGCCAGCGCTCGATCTCCGCCCACGAGGTCCTGCTCGCCCACCCGTGGGCGGCGCTGCAGATCATGTCGCGCTTCAACATCGGCCCGGGCATGACCCGCTACCTGGACGCGACGCTCGGCCGGCTGCGGGAGGGCGGATTCTCCATCGAGGGCGCCCTCGACGCGTGGCACACCCTGGACAGCCATCTCTACGGGTTCACCCTTCAGCAGCTCGGCCTGCCGTTCGAGGTCGACGAGGCACCGCGGGTGTCGGCCGACGTCTTGACCCGGCTGCCCGCGGACGAGTTCCGGTACGTCGCCGAGGTCATCACCGAGGTCATGCGGTCGGGCCGCAAGGAGGATTTCGAGTTCGGGCTCGACCTGATCCTCGACGGGCTCGAGCGCACGCTCGAC
>DATDJX010000482.1:0-5256 GCA_036520275.1 Asanoa sp. | reverse complement strand
CGCCCGGCCCGGCGAAGGCGACCGGCTCGCCGTCGAGCAGGACCCGGCCGGTCTCCGGCGCGTGCACCCCGGCGAGGATCTTGACGAGGGTGGACTTGCCGGCGCCGTTCTCCCCGACCAGCGCCTGCGCCTCGCCCGCGGCGAGCTCGAGGCGCACGTCGCGCAGCGCCGCGACGGCGCCGAACGACTTGCTCACGCCCTCCAGGGCGAGCACGGGCGGCACGGCTGCTCCTCGTGTGAAGCGTTTCACAGATTGTGTTACAAGACATCAGGGACGCCGCCGCACGGGAGTCAAGGGTTTCGCCGCCGTTACTCAACCGTTACCGCCCAGCGGGACGCATTCGCGGTTCGCTGAGGATCGGTGGCTCACCCTGGCGTGGTCGTCGCGGGCCTGGGCACGTTCGCCGCCGCTCCCCCGGGTCCTCCCCGTAGCGTCGACACCATGGGCCTGCCCGACTTCCTGGTGGCCGGTGTCGCCAAGGCCGGCACGACCGCGCTCTACGCGGCCCTCGTCGAGCACCCGCAGCTCTTCCTGCCGACCGTCAAGGAGCCCAAGTTCTTTCTGAGCGACGGCCCGCCGCCGCGCGACGGCGGTCCCGGCGACGTGCAGACCTACCAGGAGCACATCTGGCAGCGCGCCGACTACGAGGCGCTGTTCGACCCCGCGCCGCGCGGCGCGCTCAAGGGCGAGGCCACCCCGTTCTACCTGTACGATCGGGCCGCGCACCGGCGCGTCCGTGCCCTCGTGCCCGATGTCCGTCTCGTGCTGATGCTGCGCGACCCGATCGACCGGGCGCACTCCAACTGGGCCCACCTGTGGACGTCCGGGCTCGAGCCGGAGGCCGACTTCCGCACCGCCTGCGCCGCCGAGCCGGCCCGCCGCGCCGCGGGCTGGGCACCCTTCTGGCACTATCTCGCCCAGGGCCGGTACGGCGAGCAGCTCCGCGACCTCTACGAGGTGTTCCCGCGTGAGCGGGTGCTCGTGTTGCGCTTCCGCGACCTGCAGGAGCGCCCGGTCCAGACGCTGGACACGGTGTGCGCGTTCCTCGGCGTTCGGACCGGTCTGCTCACCGGGGTGCCGCACGAGAACGTCACGCCGTTCGTGCCGCACACGCCGGTCAACGCCGCGCTCCGGTGGGCGTTGCGGTTCGGGAGTGGCGTCGGCCACCGGTTCCCGATGGCCGTTCGCCGAGCCTTCCGCGGGCCCCTGCTGACCGCCCTGAAGTGGAACGCCGCCGCGCGGCGCCCGCGGGCGACCGAGGTGGAACGGGCCGAACTGCTGCCGTACTACACCGACGACCTCGCCCTGCTGGAACGGGTGACCGGTGACTCGTACGCCGACTGGGCCTCCCCCACCGGCCCGCCGCCCGCCGTGATCCCGGTGCCGGAGGACGGCACGTCGCGCACACCGAGGCCCGCGGGCACACTGAGAGCCACGGGCGCACGCAGACCCGGCGCGCCGTAACGCCCGAAGGAATGATCGGACGATCGGAGTGACCGTGCCCGCCCTCACCCGGACCATGCCGCTGCCCCGGTGGAACGGCTCGCAGGTGGTCGTCGAGCCACCCTCGGGCAGGCTCGGCGCCTGGGCCGGCGCGCCGAGCGCGGTCTGGCACGATGGTGCGATCTATCTCGCCTACCGCGTGCGGATGCCGATCGGCGAAGGGCGCGGTGTCCGCAACGTGGTCGCCCGGTCCACCGACGGGCTCACGTTCGCCACGCTCGCCGAGGTGCGCAAGGAGTCGCTGCGGGCGGAGTCGCTCGAGCGGCCCGCGCTGGTCGTCACTCCCGAGGGCGGGTGGCGGCTGTACGTGAGCGCCGCGACACCGCGCAGCAAGCACTGGCGGGTCGACCTCCTCGAGGCCGGCGATCCGGCGCAGCTGGGCGACGCCCGGCCGGTCACCGTGCTGCCCGGCGACGACGCGCACGCCGTCAAGGATCCGGTGCTGCTGCGCGACGGCTCGACCTGGCACCTGTGGGCCTCCTGCCACCCGCTCGAGTCCTCCGCCGACGCGGACCGGATGTCCACGCACTACGCGACCAGCCCCGACGGCGTCGCGTGGACCTGGCGGGGCGTCGCCCTCGCGGGCCGGCCGGGCCGATGGGACGCCCGCGGCGCCCGGGTCTCGGCGGTGGCGGTCGACGGCGACGGGCTGAGCGCCGCCTACGACGGGCGGGCCACCGCCGCGGAGAACTGGGAGGAGCGCACCGGCGCGGCGTACGGCAGCCGGGACGGCGACCTGTTCGGACCGCTCGTCGCCGCCGAGGCGCCGCCCACCGGCTCGCCGTTCGCGCCGCACGGCCTGCGGTATCTGTCCGTCGTGGACCTGCCCGACGGCGGGCGCCGGATCTACTACGAGGCGACCCGCACCGATGGCGCCCACGAGCTTCGCACGGAGCTAGGGTGAGGGCGTGCCAACTCGGTTCGGCCGGTCGTGGTTCGGCCGGGACCGCGTCGCCCTCGCGGCGTCCGTCCTCGCTCCGTTCGCCGTCGCGGCGGTGCTCGCGCCGTTCCGGCGGCACATCGCCAACACCGACGTCGCGCTGATCCTGGTCGTCGTCGTCGTCGCCGTGGCGGCCAACGGCTACCGGCTCGCCGGGTACCTGACCGCACTGTTCGCCGGCGTCTGGTACGACTTCTTCTTCACCCGCCCCTTCCAGAGCCTCACGATCGACGTCCGGCGCGACGTCGAGACGGTCATCCTCCTGCTGGTGGTCGGCGCGGCCGTCACCGAGCTCGCCGTCTGGGGCCGCCGGCAGCAGGCCATCGCCAGTCGCGAGGCCGGCTACGTCGCCGGCATCCAGGCCGCCTCCGAGGCCGGAGCGGTCGGCGGCGGCTCACCCACGGTGTTGATCAAGCAGGTCTCTGACCAGCTGGTCGAGGCGCTGAACCTGCGCGGCTGCCGCTACCAGCAGGGCGTGGCCGGCGTCGGCAATCCGCCGCGGCTGCGCCGCGACGGCCAGGTGGTGTGGAACCGCGCCGTGTGGGACGTCGACCATAAGGGGCTGCCGCCCGACGCCGAGACCGAGCTGCTGGTAGAGAACGGCGGCCGGCTGCACGGGCGGTTCCTGCTGCGGGCGACGCCCGACGCGCGCGTCTCGCTCGGTCAGCGGCGGGTCGCGGTCACCCTGGCGGACCAGGTCGGCTCGGCGCTCGGTTGAACCGACACATCCTGATACGTTCGGTCCGGCGCGTCGGGAAGTCTGGTCGGCACTGAGGGATCGTGATGCGGAGGCCGGCGTGCGCGGCGTGTTGATCGTGGTGGGCCTCGTCGGCATCGCCACGGTGGTGTCCGCCTTCGCGCGGCGCACGAGCGTGCCGGCGCCGTCGCTGCTCGTCATCGCCGGCCTCGTCGTGGGCTTGATCCCCGGCACCCCGCACATCCAGGTCGAGCCCGGGGTGATCAGCCTCGTCGTCCTACCGCCGCTGCTGTACGCCGCCGGCGAGGAGCTGCCCTGGCGCGACCTGAAGGCGGTCTGGCGGCCGGTCGCCGTGCTCGCCGTGGGCCTGGTGCTGGTCTCCGCGGCCGCCGTGGGCGCGGTCGCGGTCGCCGCCGTCGGGCTGCCCGTCGCGGAGGCGTTCCTGCTCGGCACGGTGCTGGCCAGCACCGACCCGGTCGCCGTGACCGCACTCGGGCGCCGGCTCGCGCTGCCGAGCCGGCTGCAGACGCTGGTGCAGGCGGAGAGCCTGTTCAACGACGCGACCAGCCTCATCCTGTTCCGGATAGCGGTCGGCGTCGTGGTGGCCGGCGGCGCGATCTCGGTCGGCACGGTCGCCTGGGACTTCGTGCGGCTCGCCCTCGGCGGCGCGGCGATCGGCGCCGCCGTCGCGGCCGTCATCGCGCTGATCCGCTTGCGCACCGAGGACCCACTGGTCGAGACGGTGGTCACGCTGCTCACCCCGTACCTCGCCTACGTCGCCGCGGAGGTGGCGCACGCCTCGGGGGTGACCGCGGTGGTCGTGGCGAGCGTGATCCTCGGCGTGCTCGCGCCGCGGCTGTCCGGCTCGCGCACCCGCCTCCAGGCCGAGGCCGTGCACGGCACCGTGGTGTTCGTACTGGAGAGCGTCGTGTTCGCGCTCATCGGCCTGGAGCTGCCCGGCCTCATCGAGGAGCTGTCGTCCAGCGACCAGCGCTGGCTGTTGCCGTCGCTGGCCATCGCCGCGACGCTGGTGCTGGTGCGGCTGGCCTGGGTCTACCCGCTCGCGCTGATCCGCCGCCGAGGCGGCGGCGACGGCGGCCGGTCGGTGTGGCAGGTCAGCGCCGTGGTGTCATGGGCGGGCGCCCGCGGCGTCATCCCGCTCGCCGCCGCCCTGTCCATCCCCCTGCTCGACGACGCCGGCCGGCCGCTCGCCGACCGCGACCTGCTCCAGGTGCTGGCTATCGCCGTCATTGTCATCTCGCTCGTGGTGCAGGGGTTCACGCTCGGGCCGCTGGTGCGCCGGGCCGGGCTCGCGGTGCCAAAGGCCGACACCGAGGTGGAGTACGCCCGCGCCCGGCTCGAGGTCGCCGAGGCCGGCCTCGCCTACGTCGACGAGCTGGCGGCCCGCGAGGCCGTACCGCAGGTCGTGCTCGAACAGGTGCGCCGCAGCCTGCAGACCCGGGTCGAGCTCGCCCGCGACGGCGCCGGCGACGCCGAAGACGTCGACATCGGACGGACGTACCGCGAGGTGCGCCGCGAGGTGGTCTCGGTGCAGGCGCGGCTCCTGGCGCGGATGTACGCCGACGGGTCGCTCGGGGAGACCACCCGCCGGCGCCTACAGCGCCAGCTCGACGTCGAGGACGCCCGGTTCGACGACGACCGTTGACGGAGCCGCATTGGTATCGCCGGGTACGCGCCGGAAAGCGACGGCGCCGAGGATGCCGGCCGCCGGCCGGGCCCGACCCCGACCAGCGAGGCCATGACGACGTGGGCCGCGGGCTCGGGAGCCGCCCCGCCGCCAGGTCCATGCGAGCGATCCGACCGGCGCGCCGAGCGCGGACGCGCTCAGCAGCCGTCCTGCGACGCCCGGCGCGTGCTGCCGCTGCGCGCCGGCGGGCCGCCGGGCTGTGGACCGCGGGTCAGCGGGGGAGCTGGCGGTCCAGGGCCAGGTTGAGCTCGAGGACGTTGACCGCCGGCGCGCCCATGAAGCCGAGGGCCCGCCCCGTGGTGTACTTCTCGACCAGCGCCTGCACCGTGGCCGGGTCCGTGCCGCGTTCGCGGGCGACCCGGGCCACCTGTAGCCGCGCGTACGCCGGGCTGATGTTCGGGTCGAGG
>DATDJX010000481.1:0-2950 GCA_036520275.1 Asanoa sp. | reverse complement strand
GCGGCGGCGGCCGGGTCCGAGCCGACCTCGGCGATCAGCTCCTCGACCAGCCGGGCGGCATCGGCCCGGGACCCGTGGAACGCGCTGTAGACGTCCACGGCCGCGGGTTGGTCGGGGTCGTCGCCCGTGGTGATCTTCAGGCTCGCGGCCAGCTCGTCGGGTGCGGTCGGCGCCCACCGCTGCCAGGCCTGGACGACGGCGGCGGCGTCGGCGAACGGCCATGCCAGCTGGACGTTGGTGGTGGAGGAGGGTGCGGGCACGGCCCGGAAGACCAGCCTGGTCACGACGCCGAAGTTGCCGGCGCCGGCGCCGCGCAGCGCCCAGAACAGGTCCTGCTCGTGGTGGTCGTCGCACTGGAGGATGCGGCCGTCGGCCAGCACGACCTCGGCCCCGACGAGGTGGTCGGAGGTGACGCCATGTTTCCTCCCCAGGATTCCCAGGCCGCCCCCCAGGGTCAGCCCCGCCACCCCCACCGGCGGGCAGGTGCCCCCGGGGATCGCGAGGTCGTGCGCCTGCAGCGCCTCGTACACCTCGCCCAGGCGCGCGCCGGCGCCCACCGTGGCCACGCCTCCGGCGACCGTCACCGACAGCATCGGTGTGACGTCGATGAGCACGCCCTGGGTCGAGGAGTGGGCCGCGAAGCTGTGCCCGCCGGCCCGGGTCGCGATCTGGAGGCCGTGCCGGCCGGCGAACGCGATCGCCTCCCCGACGTCCTGGGGACTTCTGCAGGACACGATGGCGGCCGGCCGGACGTCATGGAACCGGGCGTTGAACGGTGGGGGCGACGCCTGGTAGGCAGGCGAGCCGGGAAGCGCCACCTCCCCATCGATCCGGCGCCGCAGCGCTTCCCAGTCGGTCATCTCAGGCCTCGTCTCTCAGTTGGTGGCTCGCTGGGTTCGGTGGTCTTGCTGTCATGTTCGACGTTGTCGCTGCGGCGGATGCTCCTTGGTGCGGCGTCACGCCCTGCCAGCGCCCGAAGATCCCCCTCCACTCCCACCTCCGGGTGATGCCATCGCCCCGAGCCCTTCCTAGCATGCCGGCACGAACAACCGCACGGAGATCGGTCGACGTGGACCATCTCGGCACAGTAGGGAGCGCATCGTGAGTCTGACCCAGTACTACGCCGCGCCCAGCCTTGACGGCTTCATCGCGGACGCCGACAACTCGCTGGACTGGCTCCTCACCCGCAAGACCGACGACGACGGGCCGCTGAGCTTCCGTGAGTTCATGGCCGGCGTTGGCGCGATGGCGATGGGGACGACGGCCTACGAGTGGATCCTCGACCAGGAGCCCGCAGACGACACGCTCGCGCCCGTCACGCTCGGTGGCGGTGCGCCGTGACCGACCTGGAATCGACGGCACAGAGAACCTCCAAGCCGCAATCGCTGGTGCGTCGCCGATGGCCGATGTTGGCCGGGCTCGGCTTCGCCGCCCTGATCGCCGTCGACCTTGTGAGCGGCGTCGAGTTGGCCCCTGTCCTCGCCGCCTCCGCCGCGGTCTACCTAGGTGCGGCGGCCCTGCAGCGACCGGCCGCAGCCTGGCCACTGTTCTTCGCCACGGCGGTCGTCATCACCGTTGCCAGGCTGGCCGACGATCGCTTCGAGCCGACCTGGGTCATCTTCGCCAGCGCAGTTGCTCTGCTCATCTACGGCCTGCTGCGCGGGGCCGCCCATCCTGGCTACGGGCTGCCGCTGCAGACGGTGGCGCTGCTCGGCTTCGGCGCCGCAGCCGCGGCCGCGCTGATGATCACCCCGGAACTCGGCGCCTACCTCGTGGCGGCCGGCCTCCTCGGACACGCCGCCTGGGACGCCTACCACCACCGCGTCAACCGGGTCGTCGTCCGCTCACTGGCCGAGTTCTGCCTCGCCCTGGACGCCGCGCTGGCGGTGGTGATCGTGATCGTGACCATGCGGCGGTGATCAAAGACGGTGGTCCGACAACGGCCATCAACAAGGGGAAGTGGGGGAACGTGCGCGCGCTGGCCTACTACGTGGGGCGGAGCGCTCGTCTTCCCCGCCACCCTGGCGCTCATCAACACCACCTTCGCGGAAGGTCCGGAGCGCAACCGTGCAGTGGCGGTTTGGGGCGGCGCTGGCGCCGCGGGCCTCGTGGTCGGCGTGCTGCTCGGTGGCATGCTCACCCAGGCGCTCGGCTGGGAGGCGGTCTTCTTCGTCAACGTGCCGCTGGCGACCGTGGCGATCCTGCTCGCGTTCGCGCTGATCCCCGCCGACGGCGGCCGGGAGCGCGACCGCCGCTTCGACCTGCCCGGCGCCCTTACCGCGACCGCCGGCATCACCCTGCTCGTGTTCGCCCTCGTGGAGGGCCCGAAGCTCGGCTGGGACTCGCCCGCGATCCTGGCCACGGCGGCCTCCAGCGTCGTCGCGCTCGGTGCCTTCGCGCTCGTCGAGCGGCGCAGCCGCGATCCGCTCGTGCCGCCGCGGCTGCTCGCCAACCGTAACCTCGCCCCCGCCGCCGCGATCGCGTTCCTGTTCTGGGCGACGTTCGGCTCGGTGCTCTACTTCCTCACGCTCTACCTCCAGGACGTGCGCGGCTACGACGCGCTCGAAACCGGCGTCGGGTTCCTGCTCCCGACCGCGGTCGTCGTGGCCGGCTCGGCGCTCGCCGGGCGGATCGCGACGCGCTTCGGTCTGCGACGCACGCTGGTCGGCGCGCTAACCATTGGCGCGCTCGGCGCGCTGGCACTCAGCGTCGCGATGTCGCCGAACGGCTCCTACGCCGCCCTGATCCCCGGCCTCATCCTGCTCAGCATCGGCGACGGCGTCGTCTTCACCACGATGTTCATCGCCGCCGGCACCGGCGTGGCCGACCGCGAGCAGGGCGTCGCCTCGGGCATCGCCTCCACCAGCACCTCCGTCGGCGCCGCCGTCGGCCTCGCCGTCCTCGTCGTCGTGGCCACCTCCGGCACCGACGGACTCACCGGCGAGGCACT
>DATDJX010000480.1:0-9371 GCA_036520275.1 Asanoa sp. | reverse complement strand
AGGGCTACCCGCCCTGAACCCGGGCCGCTCCGGGATGTCAGTGTGCCGCCGTGTCCTCCCGCCGGCCACCCACGGGCATGCCAGACCCCACGCACGGGGGTCAAAACGGTGGCGCGTGTTTGACCCCCGGGCGGCGGCCCGGCATGGCAATGCCTGCGCGACGGGATGCCACAGCTCGAGCGACGTGGCGCAGTGTGTATCACTATGAGCAAGTACGTGGAGATCTTTTGGGGCGAGGAGCCTGAGTACGAATCGGAGAAGCAGTTCCTCGCTCGCGTCGAGGCTGATCTTAACGCGCAGGGTGTCCGAGCGACGATACTGGCGAACTTTCATACCAGGCGTTCTTCCAGACAAATCGACTTTTTCGTTGTCACCCCTAACCACGCATGTCATGTCGAGCTGAAGAGCTTCTCAGGAGTGCTGCGGGGCGGTACGAACGGTTCGTGGTCGGCCGTGAAGCCCGATGGAACACACGTTGACATTGAGCAAGGGAACCCGTACACCCAGGCCCTGACAGCTAAGTTCGCTATCAGCGATGATATGAACGTCTTTGCAAGAGACACCCCAGGCGTCCCTCGGCCGAGTGGGGGCAAGCGCTTCTATACCCAATTCGACTGCGTAGTCTGCGTGTTCCCGAATCTAGCGGCTGGATCAGAAGTGCCGAGCGACTATAAGGTCAAGACTCTGGGTTACCCGGATTTCCTAAAATCTATAGTCTCTCCTGGCCCGCGACCGCAATGGAGTGGCGATCACTGGACGGCCTTCATCACGAACCTTGCCCTAGTGAGGGCAGCGGCGACCACTGGTCAACCAGCAGACGCCGACAGCTTGATCAAGGACTATGGGGACCGCTTCAAGGACTTCCACAGTCCTCGGCTCCATGAGTTGGTCGCAACGCCTGCAACGCTGGATGGGACTATGGTCTCATCCGTAGGCCTCGTCGACCGACTCATTGGAACCACGAGCGCGCAGATACTGGGTCCCGCTGGTTCTGGCAAGAGTCACCTGGCCAAGCACATCATGCTGGCTGCGCTCAGCCACGCATCGGTACCCATCCTGGCGCGGGCCGGGTTGTATGGCGGACGCCTGTCGGCCCTCCTAGATCGCAGTGTGGCACCCTTCGTGGCACGAACCGCCAATGAGTTGCTTAAAGCCGCGGCGGCCACTGGGTCATGCCATCCCGCCGCCTAGGCTCTGCCCGCACGCGGGGTTCTCCCACCTCGGCAAGGGTCTGCCCATCGGGCCGAGCGAAGCGAGCCCTTGCCGAGGTGGGAGGTTCCGCGTACGCCTTCGGTAGGCGGTGGGGTGGCGTGGGACTCCAGCCATCCTGCTGTCTGCCAGTCCGGCGAGGACAACCGCTTTTGGTGCCATGGCATACAGCCCCGAACGCCTGCTTGCGCTGAGGCGGCCGGGGCTTCGTCGTATCCCGTTCGCGCCAGCCGCAGGGCTGTAACCGCGGCGCCAGAGGCGGAGCCGGCGGCGCCGGGGCGGGCTTGCCCGGCCCTGCTCGGCGGCGCGAGCGGCCCGCAGCGCGGGCCGCACTTGATGCCGGCGAATCCATCAAGGCCCTCGCCGCATACCTCGGCCACGCCGACCCAGGCTTCACCCTGCGGACCTACACCCACCTCATGCCCACCAGCGAGGAACGCACCCGGCGGGCGGTCGACGAGATACTCCTGCCCGGCCTACACTCCTGACGGCCTGACAACGGCCTGGAGCCACCGGAGGGCGGTAGATGAGCAGCTCAACGCCCGGTTCTTACCAGTTCACCAACTACCGCTAGCCCCGGGGCCGGGATGCGTATGGTCCTGCGCCTTCCGGCCTTCCGGCTGCTCTTCGGCGGCCTCGTCGCCAGCATGGTCGCCGAGTCGATCATGATCCTGTCGCTTGCGATCTGGGTCAAGGACCTCACCGGCTCCAACGGGCTCACCGGCCTCACCATCGTCGCCGTCGCGGCGACGTCCGTGGTCGCGCCGCTGATCGGCTGGGTGGTCGACCGGTTCCGGCGTCGCCCGTTCCTCGTCGGTGCCAATCTCACGGTCGCCGTCGCCCTGATCCCGCTGTTCGCTGTCCGCGACCGGAATGACGTGTGGGTGATCTTCGTGGTCGCGGCGCTCTACGGGCTCTCGTACATCGCCGTCAGCGCCGCCCTCAACGGCCTGATCAAGGAGGTCGTGCCGGCCGTCCTGCTGCCCGACGCCAACGGTGCGCTGCAGTCGGTCAAGCAGGGGCTACGGATCGGCGGCCCGCTTGCCGGCGCCGGCCTCTACACCGCCGTGGGCGGCTGGACGCTCGCCGTCGTCGGCCAGGTCGGCTTCCTGCTTGCCGCCGCGGCGATCGCGCTCATTCGGGTACCGGAGGAGCGGCCCGGGGTGGCCCGGACGCCCTGGCTGTCCGAGGTCGGCGCGGGGCTGCGCCACGTCGCCGGGCACCCCGTGCTGCGGCAGATCACGTTCGGGGTGGCGTTGGCCGTGTTCCTGCTCGGCTTCAACGAGACGCTCGTGTTCGCGTACGTCGACGACGGCCTGCGCCGCCCGGCCGCGTTCGTCGGCGTGCTCACGACGGCGCAGGCGTCCGGCGGTCTGCTCGGCGGGCTGGTGGCGGCGTCGCTCGTACGCCGGCTCGGCGAGCTCGGCGCCCTGACGCTCGGGATGTTGGCGCTGTTCCCCGCCTCGTTCTCGTTCCTGGTCGCGCGGCTGTGGGTGGCGTTCCCGGGCGTCGCCGTGTTCGGCGCGGCGGTGTCGGTGGTGTTCGTGGCGTTCAACACGATGCTGCAGCGCCGCACGCCGGCCGGCCTGATGGGCCGCGTCACGGCCGCGACCGACGCCCTCATCAGCGGCCCGGTCACCGTGGCCATCATGGCGGGCGCGGCCGCGGTCTCGGTGGTCGACTACCGGCTGCTCTTCGCGGCGACCGGCACGGGCCTGTTGGTGATCGGGTTCGTCGTCTCCCGGGCCGGCGCGCGCCGGCCGTTTGATGGTCAGCACGATGCGCCCGACCTGGGCGTCGATAATCCCCCGATCGGTGAGGCGTCACCGGCGTAGGCTGCCCGGATGCCGCAGACGCCGGTGCGCTACACGTCAGCCGACGAGGACAGCGGCCGCTGGACCGGGTTTCCGTTCCGCGCCGGCGACATCGTCATCAGCACCCGCTCCAAGAGCGGCACCACCTGGATGCAGATGATCTGCGCGCTGCTGATCTTCCGTACGCCCGACCTGCCGGCGCCGCTGAACGAGCTGTCCCCGTGGGTCGACTGGCTGGTCGTGCCGCGCGGCGAGATGCTCGACCGGCTCGGCGAGCAGCGGCACCGCCGGTTCGTCAAGACGCATACGCCGCTCGACGGGATCCCGCTCGACCGTCGCGCCACCTACGTCGTGGTGGCGCGGCACCCGCTCGACATGGCGGTCTCCCTCTACCACCAGAGCGGCAACCTCGACCGGGAGCGGATCGCGCGGCTAACCGGGGCGTCCACACCGGACGGTCCGGCGGAGCCCCGGCCGCCGCTGCACGACTGGTTGCTGCGCTGGATCGACGACGACGCCGACCCCCGCGCCGAGATGGACTCGCTGCCCGGCGTGATGTGGCACCTGTCCGACGCGTGGCGCCGGCGCCGGCAGCCCAACGTCCTGCTGGTCCACTACGACGACCTGAGCGCCGACCTCGGCGGCGAGATGGGCCGGATCGCGGCCGCGCTGGGCGAACCGGAACCCGACCGGACGCTCGTCGAGGCGGCCACCTTCGCGAGCATGAAGGCCAATGCCGACCGGATCACCCCCGATCCGGGCGGCATCCTCAAGGACCCGCGGGCATTCTTCCGCCGCGGTCGGTCGGGCAATGGCCGCGAGGTGCTCTCCGCCGACGAGCTGGAGCACTACCGCACCCGTACGGCCGCGATGGCCCCGCCGGACCTGCTCGCCTGGCTCCACCGCGACCGGTGACCCGACCCGAACCCGACCCGAACCCGCGTCAGGCGGCGAGAGCGTTCGACACCCGTACGGCCGCGGACTTCTCCGCCCGGGCGACCGGGCCATTCGGCAGCGCGGCCACCACTGCGGCCACGGCGACGGCCGCGCCGGCGTACAAGAACGCCCACGGCACGCCGGCCGCGTCGACGATCAGGCCGGCGCCCGACCCGCCGAGCGCGCTCGCCCCGATCGCGACCGTGACCACCCAGGTGTACGACTCGTTCAGCATCGACACCGGCGAGATCCGGCCGACCATCGTGTTCTCCACGGTCAGCGCCGGTGCGATCGTGAACCCGCCGACGACCAGCGCGATGCCGAGCGCGGCTGGGGTCGGCATGACCGCGAACACGGCGAACGTGCCCGCGAGGCCGGCGAGCAGCACGGCGAACTGGCGGGACATGTTCTCCGCCGGGCGTCGCGTGCCGAACCAGAACCCGCCCACGGCGCTGCCGACCGCCCAGATCGCGAGCAGGACGCCGGCGAGGCCGTCCGGATCCGCCACGCCCTTCGCGGCGGCGAACGCCGGCACGGCCACCCCGGCCGCGCCGAACGCGATGCCAAGGCCGGCAACGCAGATCAGCAGCGCCGGGAACCCGCCGACGCGCAGCGGCCCGAGCCCCCGTGCGTGCGTGTGCCGGGGATGCGGGGACCAGCCGCGCATGACCCGACCGAGCGCGACGACGACCGTACCGACGAGGGTCACGACGCCCGCGCCGACCAGCGCGGCGGACGCGTCCGCGACGAGCACGAACCCGGCCACGAGCAGCGGCCCGAGCACGAACACCAGCTCGAATAGCGACGTCTCGGCCGCCAGGGCGGTGTTGCGCAGCCCGTACCGGCCGGACGCCGGCTCGGTCAGGTCGTTCCAGGCGCCGCGGATCGCCGCCGACATCGGCGGGTACGTGGCCCCGGCGACCGCCGAGGCGACGTAGATCAACGCGACGCCGCGGTGGCGGGCGAGTAGGAGCCCGACCAGCGCGAGCGGGTGCGCGACCGCGGTGACGAGCAGGACCGGGCTCGGCCCGACCCGGTCGGCGATCCGCCCGACGACGGGACTCACGACCGCGCCGGCGACCGCGAAGATCGCACCCGCACCGCCGGCGATCGCGTAGCGGCCGGTGACGTCCTCGACGACGAGAAGCAGCGCGAGCGGGGTCATGCCGATGCCCAGCCGGCCGACGACGCCCGCGACGATCATGATGGGGGCGCCGGGGATCCGCCAGACGTCCAGGTAGCGACGCAGCGCGACCATCGCCGTAACCCCCCTTGTTCCCCGTAACGACCGAATGCCGTTCCGACCGTAACAACGACGCGAGCTCGGGGGACAGCGCAAAAGCCCCGGCGGTGAGGGGACTCACCACCGGGGCCCGCGCAGCGAAAGGGTCGGGTCTTCGGTTACCGCTGGAACTGGACCGGGCCCGCGCTGGCCGCCATCTGCTCCAGGCGCCGCACCCGGTCCTCCATGGGCGGGTGGGTCGAGAACAGCTTGGCGATGCCCGCCGCCCCGCTGAACGGGTTGGCGATCATCAGGTGCGCGGTGGACGAGATCCGGTTGTCCGGCGGCAGCGGCATTCGCCGGGTGCCATAGTCGATCTTGCGCAGGGCGCTGGCGAGCGCCAGCGGCTCGTGGGTCAGGTTGGCGCCGGAGGCGTCGGCCTGGTACTCCCGGCTGCGGCTGATCGCGAGCTGGACCACGCCGGCCGCGAGCGGCCCGAGGATCAGCATGGCGAGCAGCACGGCCGGGTTGGGGCCGTCGTCATCGTCGCCGCCCAGCGGGATGAACCATGCCAGGTTGGCGAGCATCGTGATGATGCCGGCCAGGGCCGCCGCGACGCTGGAGATCAGGATGTCGCGGTTGTAGACGTGGGACAGCTCGTGACCGATGACGCCGCGCAGTTCGCCGTAGTCGAGCATCTGGGCGATGCCCTCCGTGACGCAGACGGCGGAGTTGCGGGGGTTACGGCCGGTCGCGAACGCGTTCGGCTGCATCGTGGGGCTCACGTAGAGCTTGGGCATCGGCTGGTTGGCCGCGGACGACAGCTCCCGGACCATCTGGTAGAGCGCCGGGAACTCCGCCTCGCTCACCGGGCGGGCGCGCATCGCGCGCAGGGCGATCTTGTCGGACCAGAAGTACGTCGCGGCGTTGAGGCCGAGGGACAGCAGTACGGCGATGACCAGGCCGGAGCTGCCGCCGAACCAGTAGCCGACGCCCAGGATCATCGCGGTGAGCGCGCCGAGCAGGACAGCGGTCTTGAGGCCGTTGTGATGCCTGTGCACTTCTTCTTCACTCCTTCGGTGCGCGGATCGCGCCGGATCCGCTGACAGGTACAACTACCCGCCCACCCACAACAATCCACGGATCGCTGTGAGCGGGCTGAGAACGACGGCGACCGCTGGACGCCCTCTGACCCCGGCCTCCCCACGCGCGGAGATCGCCGCGGCCAGACCGGCCATACCGGCTGAACCCGCGCCGATCGCGCTCAGCGCGCGGCGGCGTCGAGGATCAGCTGGGGAGCGAAGCCGACGACGACCGCGACCGCCGTGGCCGTCGCCAGCACACCGGCCACCGGCCAGGCAACCGCCCCGGGGCGCGGCCCGGCGACAGGCGACGGCGCGTACAGCGTCGCCGCCGCCCGGACGTAATAGGCCAGACCCACGACGGCGTTCAGCGCGACGATCACCGCCAGCCAGCCCGCGCCGCCGTCGAGCAGGGAGCGCACCACGACGACCTTGGCGAACAGGCCGGCGAGCCCGGGCGGCAGCCCGGCGAGGCCGATCAGCGCCAACGCCAGCGCCGCCCCGACGAGCGGATGCCGTCGTGCGGCGCCGCGGTAACCGTCGATCCGGCCGCCGTCCGCGCCGGCCGGCCGCAGCGCCACGATCGCGGCGAACGCTCCGACCTCCAGGACCACGAAGAACGCCGTGTACGCGATCGCGGCCGCGACCGCCGGCCCGAGCCGGTCGGCGCCGAGCCCGATCGCGCCGAGCGGCGCAAGGATGTAGCCGGCCTGCGCGACCGACGACCAGGCGAGCAGCCGGACCATCCGCACCTGGCGGAGCGCGACGAGGTTGCCGACGGTCATGGTCAGCACGGCGAGCACCGCGAGCACGGGCCCGGTCACCGTGATCGGCAGCGCCAGCCCGGTCACCAGCAGCAGCGCGACCACGCCGCCGAGCTTCGAGGCGGTCGACAGGTAGGCGGCAACCGGCAGCGGCGCGCCGTCGTACGTCGCCGGCGCCCAGGCGTGGAACGGCACCGCGGCGACCTTGAACGCGAGCCCCAGCACGACGAGCGCCACGGCGGCGCCGGCCAACGGCAGGTTCAGCGTGGCGGGCGTCAGCGCGGCGCGCAGGGGGGCGAAGTGGACCGCGCCGGTGACCGCGTACAGCAGGGCGGCGCCGAGCAGCGTCACCGCCGTCGCCACCACGCTGACCACGAAGAAGGTCATCGCGGCAGACGCGCTCTCCGCGGTCTGCCGGCGCATGCCGACGAGCACGTACAGCGGCAGCGTCAGCGTCTCCAGCGCCACAATTAGCGTGATCAGGTCGCCGGCCGCGCCCAGCACCACGCCGCCGGTCATCGAACACGCGAGCAGGAAGCAGTACTCCCCGGCGGGTGCCGCGCCGGCCCGCAGCAGCGGCGCGGACAGGGTCACCACGGCGAGCGTGAGCAGCGCGAACAGGACGGCTACGACCGCCGCCCGACCGGTGAACGCGTACGAGCACGCACCCGGCACGCAGAACGTGGACCGGTCCGGCCCGGTGCCGACGAGCACCGCACCGGCCGCCGTGGCCACCGCACCGACGGCCGCGACGGCGACCGTGACGACGCGCCGCGCCACCAGCAGGTCGACGAGCAGCACGAGCACGGCGGTGGCGGTGGCGAGGTACGCCGGCGCCAGCGCGACGTGGTCGACGGACTGGGTCACGCCCACCTCCCACCCGGGTTGCCCCGGGGCTTCGCACCCGACCCGGCGGCGCGTCGGGCGGTACCGTCCTCGATCGGCGCGTGGGAGACGGGCGGCGGGGTCATCTGGCCACTGCCGACACGAGCATGCCGACCGGGGCCTGGGAAAGGCTCAGCACGACGGCCGGCAGCAGGCCGACCACCAGGGCGAGCACGGCGAGCGGCGCCCAGGCGACCAGCTCACGCCCCGACACCGGCGCGCAGTCGGCCGCGAGGACGGCCGGCGACGGCGGCCCATGTGTCACCGCCCGGAGCATGCGCAGGAAGTACGCCGCCGTGAGCGCCCCGCCGGCCGCGGCGAGCACGCCGAGCGTCACCCACAGCGGGCCGCCGCGCTCGAAGGAGGCCACCACCGCGAACGCCTCGCCCCAGAACCCGGCCAGCCCCGGCAGCCCGAGCGACGCGATCGCCGCGTACGCGAGCAGCCCGGACAGCGCCGGCATCCGCTCCCGCAGCCCGCCCAGCAGGCCGAGGTCGCCGGTGTGGAACCGGTCCTTGACCGCGCCGGCCAGGAAGAACAGCAGGCCGGTGATCACCCCGTGGGCGATGTTGCCGATCAGCGCCGCCTGGATGCCGGTCGCGGTCAGCGTCGCCACGCCGAGCAGCACGAAGCCCATGTGGCCCACGCTGGAGTACGCGATGAGCCGCTTCAGCTCGTCCAGCGCCAGGCACACGAGACAGCCGACGAGGATCGCGGCGACCGCGAGCAGCCCGAGCGCCGGCGAGGCCCAGCGCGCGCCCTCCGGCGCCACCCCGACGGCGACGCGGATCAGGCCGTACGTGCCCATCTTCAGCAGCACCCCGGCGAGGATCACGCTGCCGACGGTCGGCGCCTGGGTATGTGCGTCGGGCAGCCACGTGTGTAGCGGCCATAGCGGACTCTTCACCGCGAACGCGAGCGCGAGCAGCGTGAACGCGGCTAGCTGGGTGCCATGCGAGAGCGTCGCCGCGCCGGCGGTGAGCGCCACCATGTCGCCGGTGCCGGCGGCCGCGACCACAGTGAACACGCCGACCAGCAGCAGGACCGACCCGAAGAGCGTGTAGAGCGCGAACTTGCGGGCCGCGTGCCGCCGGTCCTCGCCGCCCCAGCCGGCGATGATCGCGTACATCGGCAGGAGCACGACCTCGAAGAACACGAAGAACAGCACCAGGTCGAGCGCGAGGAACGTGCCGACGATGCCGACCTCGACCACGAGCATCAGCGCGACGAGCGTCGCGCCGCGGCCGCCCTCGGGCACGTGCCAGATCGTGTAGAGGCAGCACAGCAGCGTGAGCAGCGTGGTCAGCACGACCAGGGGGTACGAGATGCCGTCCACCCCGAGGTGGAACCGCAGGTCGAGGCCGGGCACCCAGGCCCAGTCCACCTGCGCCCACGGGCGCGGCGTCAGGACGGCGCCGCCCAGGCCGGTCCGGTCGCCGGTCACCAGCAGCACCGAGGC
>DATDJX010000479.1:0-9035 GCA_036520275.1 Asanoa sp. | reverse complement strand
CCAGTTCCTCACCGAGCTCCCCGAGATCCGCTCCCGCCGACTCGCCTTCAATCGCGGAGCCACGTTCGAGGACGCGTTCGTCGTGGCCACCCCCCTGCCGGCACCCGACGGAAGCCTCATTGCGACGATCAGTGCAGCCGTCGACCGCGCACAGGCGGATCGTCTGGACGATGTCGGCGAGGAGCTCAAGAAGGCAGTTGCGACGCTCGCCCCCCAGTACGGACTCAAGCCGCGCTGACCGGGTTACAAGTCGATCAGTTTCCCCGCGGCCTTGGTTGGTGCACGGAGAGCCGATGGTGGCGTGGGTCGGTATGACCTAGGCGTCGGGGCGGATCATCGCGAGCCGATCCCGCAGGGCTCGCCCCTGTTCGGCCTGGTGACCACAGCAAATTCCTCCTGGGATGGGCCGACGGCGACCAGAACGGGTACGTCGATCGCCGACGCAAGAAGTGGCACGAGGCCGGCGTGTGGCAACGGCTGCTGGCCGAGTTGCGCGCCGCCGGCCGCCTGGACCTCTCGCAGGCGATCGTGCTGCTCAGCGAGCGGTTCGCCGCCCGCCCGCGGCGAGCGGCCGCGGGACGGCTTCGGCGCCGGCGTCGTCGCCGTGCAGACCGTTGCCGAGGCACCTCTGTGCCTCGATCGACCGGCCGACCGCAGCCGCCGTACCTAACGGCGGTACTCGTCGTCGTCCAGCGGCATGCCCTGCCCCTCCTCGGCGGCATCAGCCGGATCCGCCTCGAACGGGAACCGTAGCCGCCGCATCGCCTCGTGGCTGCCGTCGAATCCCGACGACGCACCCTCGCCGGCCTGCTCATCGTGCGGATGACGGAACAACGCGTCACCGTCAGCTTCAGTCCAACCCATCATGAACCCCTAGTTTGCTGGCGGTCGCTGTCGACACCGACTGTACGGGGCGAGCACGGGGCGTCGTCTTACCACCCCCACTTTGCTTGTCGGCGTCCCCTCGAGCGGTGGGCTTTGAGAGGTGACCGGCGCGGCTTCGCTGAGGTAGGGGCCAGATCGGCGCGGGCCAACAAGCGCAACGGCTCCCGGCCGAGGCTGATGTCGACCCAGGCTGGTGACGTGCAGCCGCGCATCCCCAAGCTGCGAAAGGGTTCGTTCTTCCCGGTCATCCTCGGGCCGCGACGCCGGATCGACCAGGCGTTGTACGCGGTGGTGGTGGAGGCCTACGTCGCCGGCGTGTCCACCCGCTCGGTTGACGACCTGGTCGCCGCGCTGGGCATCGACTCGGGCATCTGCAAGTCGCAGGTGTCCCGCATCTGCACCGGCCTCGACGAGGTGGTCACCGCAGTCCGCACCCGGCGTCTGGACCACACCCAGTTTCCCTACGTCTACCTGGACGCCACCTCCCTGCACGTGCGTAACGCCACCTCGCAGGTGGTGTCCATGGCGGTCGTGGTGGCCACCGGATCACCGCCGACGGCGGCCGCGAAGTGTGGGGGTTGGACGCCGGTGACAGCGAGGACGAGGTGTTCTGGCGTGGCTTCCGCACCGCGCTGAAACGCCGCGGCCTCACCGGGATACGGCTGGTCATCTCGGATCAGCACGCCGGCCTGGTTGCCGCCCTCAAACGCAGCTTCCAGGGCGCCGCGCACCAGCGGTGCCGCGTCCATTTCACCCGGAATCTGCTGGCGCACGTGCCCAAGACGCACACCGACATGCTCGCCGCCTTCTTCCGGACCGTCTTCGCCCAGCCCGACCCCGCCACCGTCGCCGCGACCTGGGACGAGGTCCGCGACCAGCTCGCCACCCGCTTCCCCAAGGTGGGCGTCCTGATGGAGGCGGCCAAGGCCGAGGTGCTGGCCTTCACCGCGTTCCCCCGTCCCGTACCGGGTGTCTCACCGGGCGCCGGGGCGGACGGCCGGGACAGTCGCGACCAAAGAGGTCGACTTCCAGCCGGCGTCCTGAGCGAAGGCCGTGGACCTCGGCTGCCGGCGTCCACGGTTCCAGCCCGCCGGCGCACGCGGTACAGCAAGAAGCCCTCAGACCGCCGTGTCGATCGGCAGATCTGAGGGCTGTCACGTTGCGGCCGGTTCGTGCCTCCGGCGGAGCCTTCGATCTCGGGGATGGGTACGGTGTCATCCCGCCAACCTGCGTCCAGGCGGAGCCGAGCAGATGGGGCCTGCCTGGACAAGGTCGGTCAGACGAGGGTGCTCCACCTTGTCCAGGCCGGCCCCATCCGCCCCACGATGTGTGCACGCACGACGGGATGGCAAAGATGTTGCGAAGGATGTCGAGAACGGCCTGGCGGCTACGTCTCACCGGCGGATGCGGCCACCGTGGCCGTACAACACCAAGGAGACCCAGCATGACGATCCAGCGGATGGACAACGTCCTCATCGTTGTCGACGACCTAGACGCTGCTATCTCGTTCTTCGTCGAACTTGGCATGGAGCTGGAGGGCAAGGCGCCAATCGAGGGACCTTGGGTGGAGCGTGTCATCGGGATCGACGACGTCCGACAGGACATCGCAATGCTGCGGACCCCGGACGGCCACGGCCGAATCGAGCTGGCGATGTTCCACACGCCGAAGGCAATCAGCGCCGAGCCGAAGGATGCACCGGCGAACACGCTGGGGATTCGTCGCATCATGTTCGCCGTGGACGACATCGAGGACGTCGTTGCCCGCCTACGCACCCACGGCGCCGAGCTCGTCGGCGAGCTGGCGCAGTACGAGGACAGCTATCGGCTCTGCTACGTCCGAGGCCCCGAGGGCATCATTGTCGGACTGGCCGAACAGCGCAGCTAAAAGGCCGCCGAAGGGACTGTGCGCCCGAGCACCTCCCGGGCACCCGCGGCCGGGAGGCGTACGCCGCGCCAAGCCGTTGACGGACACCCCATGAGCTTGCCGTCAACAGCGGTTTTTTGATCGTGTTGCCGTGTTGCCAGGCGGTTGTCTCGTCATATCTCGCGCCGGTCTTGACCGGGCGCGGCTACCGGCCGTCGTGCTCGGCGTCGTTCACGAGGCGCCCCGGTCGATTTCGAGGCGGCCGTCGTCCGACGCCTCCCACATGGCCAGGTGGGGTCGTGAAGCCGCCGGGCGGCGCCGGATCCGGCCAGGCGCTCGGCGAGGTTGACCATCCAGCTGACGCCGAACTCGTCGCCCCATTTGACTGCTTCTCCAGCGGCACCGAGACGGTGCACGCTGCGGGACAGCATCTCCCAGCAGCCGCACGACTCGTCGGCATCGTCGCCGCTCAGGCTCACCGGGATGGGGTCGCCCGGGTGGTACGGCGTGACGAGCGGCGCGTCGGCCGCCATGACCGTGAACCCGCTTGCCGTGTCGAGCTGGCATGCATGATCTTGTAGGGATGACGGGGCCGACGACCAATACGGAGGTCAGCCGGCGAGGTGACTCCAGTGGGTGGAGAGGTCTCGCCAGCTGCCGCTAGCCGCGACCGTGCCGCCGAGCAGCACGAGGACGTGGTCGGCTCGGGCGAGCGCCGCCTGCTTCGAGGTCGCGCCCACGACCGTGACGCCGCTCGTGCGCAGCGCCTGCCACAGCGCCAGCTCCGTGTCGAGGTCGAGGGCGGACGACACGTCGTCGGCGATGAGCAGCTCGGTATGCTGCGCCAGTGCCCGGGCCAGCGCCAGCCGTTGCAGCTGGCCGCCGGACAGGCGGGTGCCCTTGTGACCGATCAGCAGCCCGAGCCCGGCGCCGGCGGCGGCGAGGTCGTGTGCGAGCTGGGCGGTGGAGACGGCCGCCTCAGCGTCGACGAGGTGTCCGAGCCGGATGTTGTCGGCCACGGTCCCAGACAGCACCCGAGGCAGTTGGCCGACGTAGGCCACCTGGTTAGGTCGCAGGAACAGCTCAGGCGCGGTGACCGGTTCGCCGTTCCACGTCAACAATCCGGTGTGGTGCACTATCCCGGCCATGGCGCGCAGCAGCGACGACTTGCCGGACCCGACCGGGCCGACGATCAGCAGGAGCTGTCCACGCTGGACGGTGACGTCAACGTCCCGTACGCCGAGGGTGCCGTCCTCGTGCACCGCGCTGAACCCGCGGAGCTCCAGGCAGCGCAGGGGCGTTCGGGAGGCGATGCCGGGCGCGGGTGCGGAGCCTGCCGCGAGGTCCACTCCGGGCACGCCAGCCGAGTAGTCGGCGCGCCCCGCCATGTTGGCGGTCCGCTGGGTCCACACCCGCGCGGAGGGCATCTGTGCCACCAGCGACGCGGTCGTCCAGGCGAACCACCGCGCGGCGCCGAGGGTCCCCACCGCCACCAGCGTCGCCCCCGCCGAGAGCCCGCCGGCCAGGTACAACGCCCAGGCCCCGATCGGCAGGAGGCCGCTGACCACGGACGGCGTGGACCGGGCCAACACCTGCAGTGAGATCTCCTGCCGCTGCCGGTCGCTGCGGACGCCGTCGAGGCGAGCGAGGTGGGTCAGGACCGGCTCGGTGGCTCCGGCCAGCTTGATCGTCCGCGCCGCGGACAGCGACGACACCAGCGCGGTGGCGAACGCCGCCCGAGCGGAGACGGTCGTGCGGGCGGATCGCTCCAGGCGGGGAGCGAACGCGGTAGCCGCCAACCCGGATACGACGATGGTGGCGAGGAAGAACAACCCCGGCACGACCGAACCCGACACCACGGTCATCGACACCAGCAGCGACAGGCCGATGAGCTGGTCGACCAGGTTGTCCGCCAGCTGCACCACGCGTTCGGTGTCACCCGCCTGCGCCACCACCTCGGCCGGGGTGTGCTTGCTGACCCGGCGCGGTCCGGTCTGCCCGTGTACGAGCCGCAGGCCGATCCGCAGCATCTGCCGCACCCACCACTCCGGGTACCGCCTGGCGACCAGATACTCCAGCGGCGGGTATGCCAGGAGCGCGGCCACGATGGCGAATGCGACCCAAAACACGTCTGGCGACCCGTCCACGAGGTCCGCCCACAGGTACGGCAGCACCGAGCCGTCGAGGCCGAGCAGCACCATGGCGAAGAAGACCACCACGGAGGCAAGCCCGTACCGCGGGTCGTTGGTCATCAGCCGGAGGATCTCCCGGAACGTACGAGGCCGCAGCGGGTCGGGCACCGGCGGTGGGTCCACCTTGGGCGGCACGGTCAGCAGCGCGGGCTGGGGCGGCGCTTCCGCCAGCACGTCGGCCGCCAGCCAGTCGGCGTCGGGCGAGGCGGGTGCGGCCGGCTCGCCGCCGCGACCCGCGCCGGCCAATGCCGGGGCACCGGCGCGGCTGGTCGCCAGCAGCCGGGAGAACCGCTGCGATTGCTCCAGCGGCCCGGCTTCGACCACCCGGCCGTCGGCGAGAACGACAACCTCTTCGCACTGCTGCACCGACGACAGCCGGTGGGCGATCACGATGCCGATCCGCCCGCGTAGTAACCGCTCGGACGCCTGCTGGACGCGTGCCTCGGTGACCGGGTCGAGGCGCGCCGTCGCCTCGTCGAGGATCACGACGCGGGGGTTGCGGACGAGGATGCGGGCGAAGGCCACCAGCTGCTCCTGCCCCGCGGAAAGCACGTAACCGCCGTCGCCAAGCCGGGTGTCCTCGCCGTCGGGCAGGTCGGCCACCCACGACGCGAGCCCGAGCTCGTCCAAGGCGGGCCCGACCCGCGGCAGCAGCGCCGGATCGAACAACGCCACGTTCTCCGCCACCGTGCCGGCCAGGATCTCGGTGCGTTGCGGAACGATCGCGATCCAGTGGCGCAGCGCGTCGAGGTCGACGTCCATCAGATCGACGCCGTCGAGGAACACCGTGCCGCGCGGCACATCGACCGACCGGGTCAACACCTTGGCCAGCGTCGACTTGCCCGAGCCGGTGCGGCCGATCAGCGCGTACGAGCGGCCCGGCACGAACGAGAGGCTCACGTCGACGAGAGCGGGCGGCCGTCCCGCCGACTCGGATGCCGGGTAGCGGAAGGTCAGGTTGCGGACCGCGATGTCGGCGGCGGCCGGCCGCCGGCCCCCGACCGGCTCCTGCGGCGGGCCGCGCAGCAACACCACCCGGGTCCAGGCGCCGAACGCGTTCTGCAGCTCGGGCACCAGCCGGCCGAGGTGCTCGACGACGGCGGCGTACCCGATGACGAGGAGCCAGATCGCGGTGAGCCGGGCCCCGTCGACCCGTCCGGACACCAGCGCCCACGCGCCGCCCACGACGACCGCCGCGACGCCGACCGCCATGACCGCGGCCGCCATCGTGGTGACCTTCCCGGTCATCACCCACACCCGCCGCCCGCGCCGCAATATCTCGCTCGATCGCTCGGCGTAGAGGCGCAGTACGTACGGCTGGGCCAGGCTCGTTCGTACGTCGTCCTGACCGTGGATGGCTTCCTCCATGACGGCCGCGAGATCGGACCAGGCCTCCTCCTCGGCCGTCCGCGCCGGCGCGATGCGGGTGGTCGGCTTCGCCAGGGACAGCACCAGCACCACCGCGAGCACGAGCATGCCGACGCCGGCCGGCCACCAGACGATGCACGCCGTGGCGATCGAGACCACGGCGATCGCCAGCGACTGCGCCACGCGGATGCCGCTGCCGCGAACCTCGGAGCCGACCTGGTAGACGTCGCCGTCGATGCGGTCGAGCAGCTCGCCGACCGGTGTCGCGTCAAGCCGCGGCAGATCCTGGCCGAACACCACCCGACACAGCCGGCGCCGGACGTCGGCGGACCAGTCGGCACTGAGCCTGGCCATGATCAGACCGATGGACAAGTCGCTGAAGACCGCCGCCGCCAGGGCGACCGTCAGCACAACGAAGCCGCCGACCGAACGATGGACCAGGACGGTTCCGGCGACGGCCGCGGCCATCGACATCCCGATCGCGTTGAGCAGCACGAGGCCGACCACGACCGCGGCACGGCGCGGCGAGGTCGACCAGAGGTCGCGCAGCAACGGCATCAGAGGCGTCCCGGGATAGCGAGCGGAACCCACAGCGTGCGCCGACCGTCGATATCCCTCAACGGATTTCTGCGCACCCGGCTCCCGCTTCAGGACCGGGCGCCGCCGCCGCTCCTGCGCTGCAATCCCTCATCACGCGGTACGCCGAGGTGAACGGCTGCCGCTCGATCGCCGGATCGGCGCGCCCCGACGTGGAGTGGGGGCACGTACGTGGGGTCGCACAGCGCGGCGAACTCGGACGCTACGTGGCGGGCCGGCCATAGCAGGAGCACAAGAGTCAGGGTCGGCTCACCGGGTAGCGCCACATCCGTCGAACCGCAGCGAAGAAAGAAACCGGAGCTGGCGGTCAGTCCGACTCCGCAGATGACGCCGAGGATTCGGATCCAGTTGCCGGTGTCGGTAAGCGCTGCGAGCCAGAGCGCGACGAACGGGAAGGTGACGCCGAGCGCGAGATACAGTACGGCGAACTGCTTGACCTGCGGCGCCTGTTTCTCGATCGGGCCGCGGATCAGGGCGTCGATCCGGGGGTCGTCCGTGCCCGCATCGCGCAACGCCCCTTGCACGGCGCGCTTATCGCGGTCACGGCGGCTGCCTCGCCGGCAAGGTCATGATCGTGTGCGGGCGTTTGCGCGGCTGCCCGCCACGCCGCCAGCCCGGGCGGCCAGGGCAGGTCGCCGGCGAGCATCCGTTCCGCGTCTTCTGGCGTCGTCGCGGCTGCCCCCGTGGCTGTCACCGCCGTACCGCAGGTCAGCCACGGAGCCGCTCCAGCTTCTCGGCGAGCTGCCGCAGTCCGCGGTGCGTTGGGTACGCACCGACCTGGGCCGCTTACTGAGCGCCTTCGCCGCGGTCACGGTGTCGAGACCCATCACCACGCGCAGAATAACGGCCTCCGCCTGGCCCTGTGGCGGCGATGAAAACAGCCCCAGCGCCCGGTCGGTGGGCGATGCGGTGCACGTCCGTGGGAGGCCACCAGCGGAACGAGGGTGGCCGTCGTAGCGCTACCCCGGTTCGGGCGGCCTACCAGCGGCAGGTGGCTGCCCAACAGCGACAGGCGGCCCAGGCGGAGAAGGCCGCCATGGCGGCGCAGCTCGCCGCCGCGTTCTTGCCGATCCTGGCCCTGCACCCGGGTGGATTTCCCGCCGGCGTAACGGCCGCCGGCACCGGACCGGCTGGACCGGACCGCGCGGCGATCTCCGCCCACTACGAGAAGCATGCTCTGGCCGGGATCGGCCTGTTCAAGCGGGCCGAACGGGCGGCCACAAAGCAGCAGGTAACAACGTGGACTGAGGCGGAAATGAATCGGCAATGGCAAGGCCCAAAGGTCAGCAAGCGCAGTGGCAGCAGATCCTCGATCGGCAGTGGCAACTAGCGGGCTGGCGTGTGGGCAAGCGGTACGTGTCCGCTTGGACCGTTCCGTGATGTGTGGATCATGGGAGGGGAGGCCCGGTCGCGTATCGTGGTCGAGGTCGGTGCGGCAAGGACCGTGCGACTGCCAGGCTTTCGCCATGACCGATGAAGCCGAGTGGCTGGCCACATTGCGTCCTTCGCGAATTCGTGAGGTTCAGGCAGGTGCCCTCTCATGGGCGACTGTCAACCTGCTGGACGTCGAATCCGGCAACGCGGCAGGGTTACGCGGAGTGTTGGAGCGCTTCGGCATCGGAGTAACGATGCATACGATCGGTCAGGCTCGCCAGTTCGTCGCCGCAGTGTCTGGCAGCGTCGCAGCCGACTATGTCCTCGTGGCCGGCCACGGCGGCGACAGCCGGTTCTTGCTGCCCGAGTTGGCGGCCGAGGTCGAGCGGTATCAGCCCTTCCACGATGGGGTCGGTCCGGGCCAGCTCCGTTCGTTCGCGCACTTCCACGGCGCGGTGGTCATCGCCACCGGCTGCGAGACCGGGCATCCCGATCTGGCCCGCGCTGTCCTGGATTGTGGCGCCAGCGCGTACATCGCCCCGACCGGCGCGCCGTTCGGCTATGCCAGCCTGTTCGCTCCGCTGTTCTTGTTCTATGAGCTGACCGAGCGTCGCTCGTTGGCCGACGCCGTGGCGCGACTCCGCGCCCACGATTCGGAGCTGGCCATGTGGACGCTGTATGCATGACGGCGCTGAACGGATAATGAACATCCCCCGGTTCCCCGGACACTCGATCACCGGCATTCCGGCCTCAAC
>DATDJX010000478.1:0-13688 GCA_036520275.1 Asanoa sp. | reverse complement strand
GTCCACGCCCACGACCTGGACCTTCGCTCCGAGATCGGCCAGATAGCGGTACGCCGCGAACGTCAGGTACGCGTTGCCGCAGCCGAGATCGACGACCCGCAGCGGCGACGGCAGCGTGGCCGGGTCGTCCGGAAGCGTCGCGGCCAGCGCGCGCAGGAACGCGTCGACCTGCCGGCGCTTGGCCGCGGTGCCGCCGATCGCCGCGAACAGCGGATCGCCCGGATCGAGCAGGTGCTCCTTGGGGCGGTCGTGCGCTCCGGGCGCCGTCGCGACGGAGACGCCGGCGCCGCGGTGCACCTGCGCCTGGCCCCTCTTCGTCACCCGCACCTGCACCGTCGACCCGGCCGTCTCGACGAGCCAGTTACCGAACGGCTCCGCGAGCAGTGCGTCGACCGCGGCGTCCGCGTCGGGGCCGGGCGCCACGTTGCGGGTGTGCGGGCGCGCGCCGTCGTTGGTCACGATCTGCAGCCGTCGGCCGGCCTTGAGGGCGACGGGGCGCAGCTCGGCCCGTACGACCGAGGGAGCTGACCCGCGCCGGCGCCCGGCCGCCACCGCCCGCGCGAGCCCCGGGCCGAGCAACAGGTCGCGGACCTCGGCGAGCGCCACGGTCAGGTCTTCGGGCATGCCTACATCTTCCTGGTCTCGCCGACCCCGAGGTCCCACAGGTCGCCGCGGAGGCGGTGCGCCGCGCCCCAGGCCGCCAACGCCCGCTCGCGCGGCTGCAGCAGCGGCTCGGCGCTCAGCACGAACGTGCCCCAGTGCATCGTGCCCATCCGCCGGGCGCCGAGGTCGCCGGCGGCCCGTACGGCCTCTTCGGGGTTCATGTGCGCCGGCCGCATGAACCACGACGGCTCGTACGCGCCGATCGGCAGCAGCGCCAGCTCGATGCCGGGGTAGCGGGCGCCGATCTCGGCGAACCACTGCCCGTACCCGGTATCGCCCGCGAAGTAGACGCGCGGGCCGCCCTCGGGTGTGATGACCCAGCCGCCCCACAGGCTCTTGTTCGTGTCGTACGGCGTGCGCCGGCTCCAGTGGTGGGCCGGCACGAAGTCGAACGCGACGTCGCCCAGCCGCCGCGACTCCCACCAGTCCAGGTCGGTCAGGTCGTGGAAGCCGCGACGGCGGAACCACCAGGCGAGGTTGCCGGGCATGAGGAGCGGGGTGTCCTTGGGCAGCCGGCGGATCGTCGGCGCGTCGAGGTGGTCGTAGTGATTGTGGCTGATCAGCACCGCGTCGATCGCCGGCAGGCCGGACCACTCGACGCCGGGCGGTGTGTAACGCTCGATCCGGCCGGGAATGCGCCGAGACCAGACCGGGTCGGTGAGGATCGTGAGCCCGCCGGTCTGGATGACGAAGGTGGCGTGACCGACCCAGGTGACGAGCGTCTCACCCGGCCGCGCCACCGGGAGGCGGGCCCGCACCTCGACGGGGATCTCGCCGGCGGCGACCGCCCGCTCGCGGGCACCGGGCCGGCGGACGCGCATCATCCGGACGACGTCCCGCCATCCCGGCACGGGCGCGGTCAACCGCTCGTCGAAGGTCTCCGGCCAGTCGCGGCCGCCGTGGGCGCGGCGGGCCGCCTCGAGGTCGCGGCGCACCTTGCCGGGGTCGAACATGGGTCAAGCGTAGGCCGGGCCGACCGAGTGGAGCGTCGCGACGAGGGCGCCGGCGGTGTCCGCCACGAGCGTGTCCGGCGCGAGCGGTGGCAGGCCGGCGATCGCTCCGAAGAGCGCGGGCAGGCCGGGCAGCGGGTAGTCGTCGTCGGCGAGCACCTTGTGCGCGTGCCGGCCGAGCGAGACCCGTGTGCGGGCCCATGCCTCCAACAGCTCGGACCGCGACGGCACGCCGAACCCGTGGCCGACCGGCGCGCGGTGTCGCATGCGGACGATCGCCGACCCGGTGAACGCCAGCGCGAGCCCGCACCGGCCCTGTAGCAATCTCTGGTCCACATCGGACAGTCGCGTTACGACGCTACATTTCGTACGGCAGGTGACGGCGCAGTAGGCGAGGGCGGCCGCGACGGTGCTGTGCTGGCGATCCAGGTAGCTCGCCCACCCCGTGGCGTCTTCGCCGGAGACCCGAATTACCCGCCCGGCGGCCGCCTTGAACCCGCGCGGGTGCCGGCAGACGCGGTCCTCGGCGTGTCCCCACCGGCTGCCCTCGCCCGTCACGTCGTCGCCGATCAGGCGCGGGTCGGCCGGGTGGCCGAGCGCCGCTTCCCACGCGAGCAGCGGCGCGTACTCGGCGGCGATGTGCAGCGCGGCCAGGAGCAGCAGCACCTCGCCGCGCTCCCAGCGGACCGCGATGAGCTCGAGCATCAGCCGGTAGACGGGCAGCAGCGAACCGAGCGCGCCCGGGTCGGGTTCGTCGGGCGCCTGAGGCATCCGGCACGCGGCGGCCCGCCGGACCAGATCGTGCGGTACGGCGTCGGCGCCGACGGTCAGCGCGTGCTTGACCTCGGTGGTGGTCTCGATCGCGGGGAAGAGCCTGCCGAAGTCCTCGGCGTCCAGGTCCATCAGCCGTTGCGCGAAGCTGCACAGCCGCTGAATCCGTCCGGCCTCCTCCGGGGTGAGCCGGCCGCCGGCGACCGCGAGCGGAGTCAGGCCGGCGAGGTCGCGGAACGAGCGCCGGCGGGCGAGGGCGACGAGGACTTCGAGGGCCGTCTCCACCGTCTGACTCTGTCACCTGCTCGGGCGATCACGAGCCGGACGGCGCAGATTCACGCCCGCTCCTGGCGCGACGCCCGGGCCCCCGCGATCTTGTAGTTATGGCCCCGACGAAAGGGGCGAAGGCGGCAGGAGAGGGGCCACAAGTACAAGATCGCGGGCGATGGGGCGGTCAGCCCTCGGGGGTGGTGGCGTCCGCGGTGCCGGTGGCGGTGCGACGGCCGCGGCCGCCCCGGCGGCGGCGTCGCCGGCCCCCGGGCTCGCCCGGCTCGCCGGCGTCCGCGCCGGCCTCGGGAGCCGCCACGGCGACGGTCTCGCCGGGCTCGGCGCCGGCCACGACCTCGCCGCCCCGGCGGCGTCGGCGCTGGCGCGCGGACCGCTCGGACGCCGTTTCGTCGGAGGACTCGCTGGAGCTGGCGGTCGGGCCCCGGCGGGACCGCGACCGGCTCCGGGCCGTACGGTCGGCGCCCCGCGCCGGACCGCGGGGACGGCCCCCGCCGAGGTCTTCCTCGACCTCGGCCGCAAGGCCGGCGCGGGTGCGGGCGGCGGTGGGCAGCGTGCCCGTCAGATCGGTCGGGATGTCCAGATCCTCGTAGATCCACGGCGAGGTGTGGTAAGTCTCCGGCGGCTCGGGCATGTCGAGTCCCAGCGTCTTGTCGATGATCCGCCAGCGCGGCATGTCGTCCCAGTCGACGAACGTCACCGCGACACCGGTGGCGCCGGCGCGGCCGGTGCGGCCGATCCGGTGGGTGTAGGTGTCCTGGTCCTCGGGGCAGTCGTAGTTGATCACGTGGGTGACGCCGGTGACGTCGAGCCCACGCGCGGCCACGTCGGTGGCGACCAGGATGTCGATCTTGCCGACGCGGAACGCCCGAAGTGCCCGCTCGCGGGCGCCTTGGCCGAGGTCGCCGTGCACCGCAGCCACCGCGAAGCCGCGGAAGTCGAGGTCTTCGGCGAGCCGGTCGGCGGCGCGCTTGGTCCGCGTGAAGATCATTGTCAGGCCTCGCCCGCGGGCCTGCAGGATCCGGGCGACCACCTCGGCCTTGTTCAGCGAATGGGTGCGGTAGGCCAGCTGCTTGGTCTGCGGCGACGGGCCGGTATCGGCGGTGTGGCCGGCGTGGATCGTCACCGGGTGACGCAGGAAGCGCCGTGCCAGCGTGACGATCGGATCGGGCATCGTCGCCGAGAACAGCATCGTCTGCCGGTCCTCGGGCAGCATCGCCAGGATCCGCTCGACGTCATCGAGGAAGCCCAGGTCGAGCATGCGGTCGGCCTCGTCGAGCACCAGCGCGTGCACGCCGTCGAGCTTGAGGTGCTTCTGCTTGGCCAGGTCGAGCAGCCGGCCGGGGGTGCCGACCACGATCTCGACACCGTTGCGCAGCGCGTCGATCTGCGGCTCGTAGGCCACGCCGCCGTAGATCGGCAGGACGCGGACGCCACGGGTGCGGCCGGCGGCCGCGATGTCCTTGGCGACCTGCAGGCCGAGCTCGCGGGTCGGCACGACGACGAGCGCCTGCGGCCGGCCGTCGGAGCCCTCACCCGGCGCGAACACGCGCTCGAGCAGCGGGACGCCGAAGCCCAGCGTCTTGCCGGTGCCGGTCGGTGCCTGGCCGATGAGGTCGGTGCCGCGCATCGCGATGGGGATCGCGTACTCCTGGATGGCGAATGCGCGGGTGATGCCGGCGGCGCCGAGCGCCGCCACCGTCTCGGCGCGCGCGCCCAGGTCGCGGAAGGTCGGGGAGTCGGCGCGTACGGGTGCGGTCGCGGCCAACGCTACGGCCGCGTCTTGAATGTCACTCATGTGGTTGTCGGGGAGCCCTCTCGTGGTGCGCCCCGTCGGTCCGTAGGGCGCGATCTGGGTAGCGCGGGCCACACGCGAACGGGGGTTCGCGGGCCGCACGCGCGCCGTGCTCGGCGTACGAACGATCGAAACGCCGCACGGCGGACGAGGTCAATGCTACCTGATCGGCGTGTCGGCCGGTGGTTGCGCGGTCAATCGTCTGCGGGCGGGGTCGCTCAGTGTGGCGCAGGTTACGTCCGCGACTAGGCTGCCCCCGTGTCCCCTGACGCCGCGCTCATCGATCTGCTGGGCATGGTCGCCTACGGTGAGCTGTCCGCATTCGACCGGATGGCCGCGGATGCCCGACTCGCCCCAGACCTGCGCCGACGGGCCACGTTGAGCGAGATGGCCGCTGCCGAGATCGCCAACTACTGCCGACTCGCCGACCGGCTGACCGAGCTCGGTGTCACGCCCGAGACGGCCATGGCGCCGTACGTGGCGGTGCTGCAGGCCTACCATGACTCGACCGAGCCGAGGGACTGGCTCGAGGCGCTGACCAAGGCGTACGTCGGCGAGGGCGTCGCCGACGACTTCATCCACGAGGTCGCCTCGCTGATCCGGGAGCCGGATCGCCAGCTCATCCTGGACGTGCTGCACGACAGCCGGTACGACGACTTCGCCGCCGACGAGATCCGCGCGGCGATCGAGGCCGACCCCCGGGTGGCCAGCCGGCTGTCGATGTGGGCCCGCCGCCTGGTCGGCGAGGCATTCTCGCAGGCCATCCGGGTGGCGGGGGAGCGGGTGGCACTGACCGCGCTGATCGTCGAGAGCACTGGCGATCAGGCGGGCGTCCAGGCCCTGCTCAAACGGCTGACGGCTGCGCACACCGCCCGGATGGCGAACGCGGGGTTGAACAATTGACGATCTCGGAGATGCTGGCCGTACCGGACGCGTCGGCGGCGGGCCCGGTGGTACGAGGAGGCGCTGGGCGCCAGCCGGCTGTGGGACCTCGACGGGGTGGTCGGCCTGACCGGCGATGGCGCGCCATTCTTCCTCGGCGAACCCGAGGGCAACGGTTGGGACACGCCGGCCGCCCTGGGCTCCCGCACCGAACGCGTCGAGGTCTTCGTCGACGATCCGGACGCCTTCATCGCCCGCGCGATTGCTGCCGGCGCCGACGGCAGCGTCGACGAGATCCGCGACCACCGGATGCCGCGGGGCGTGCCGGGGCAGGGCGGCGTCCTCGATCCGTGCGGTCAGCTCTGGCTCGTGGGCGACCGGTCACCCCTGGGCCCGCACTAACCGCGGAGCCCGGTCAGTGGGAGACGAAGCCGACCGTGCGGGACGATGCCTCCGCGATCTCCACGTAGGCGACCTTGCTCACCGGGACGATGATGCGGCGGCCCTTCTCGTCCGTCAGCGACAGCGTGCCCTCGCTGGCGATGGCCTCGGTCACGATCTTCTCGACCTCGGCCGGTGACTGCGAGCTTTCCACGACGAGCTCGCGCGGCGCGTACTGCACGCCGATCTTGACCTCCACAGGGCCCTCCTCCGGGCGGAGTTCCAAGGCGGAACAACGCCGCCAAAGAAGGCTAGCCGATCCCGGCGAGCAGCCGTCAGGCCGACTCGCCCTGCAGTGGGAAGGTCGCGATGCCGCGCCACGACAGGGCCGCGAGCAGCGCCTCCGCCTCGCCCTTGGGCACCTGCCGGCCGCCGGCGAGCCAGAACTGCGCGGCCGTCTCGGCGGCCCCGACCAGGCCGGATGCGAGCAGCTGGGCGCGGTCCTTGTGCACGCCGGTGTCCGAGATGATGGTGTCGGTGATCGCCGCTATGCAGCCGCGCTCGACCCGCTCGACCCGCTCCCGTACCGCCGGCTCATTGCGCAGGTCCGACTCGAAGACCAGGCGGAACGCCTCGCTCTCGTGGTCGACGAAGTCGAAGTAGGCCTGCACGGCCCCGCGTACCCGCTCCTTGTTGTCGCTGGTGGCGTCCATGGCCGCGCGGACCTTGGCCACGATGGCGTCGCAGTGCTTGTCGAGCAGCGCCAGGTAGAGCTCGAGCTTTCCGGGGAAGTGCTGGTAGAGCACCGGCTTGGACACCCCGGCCCGCTCGGCGATGTCGTCCATGGCAGCGGCGTGGTAGCCCTGGGCGACGAACACTTCCTGCGCGGCGGCGAGAAGCTGCTTGCGGCGGGCGGACCGGGGCAGCCGGGTGGGCCGGCCGTCCGTCTGCGCGCCGCTGGAGGCAGCAACCATGTGTTTCCCTCCGCTATGAATTGACGCCCCGTGGCAACTTATGACCACTGTCCTCACACGGTAGCCTCAGCACGGGCAACCGAGGAGAGCACGGTGGACGAATCAGGGCAAGCGGGCGACGCGGCGCCTGCCCGCCGCGACGGGCCGGCCAGCGGATGGCCCGCCGCTGACCAGGCTTCGGTGGAGCAGCGCCCCCGCTACGCCGACCTCCTCGCCCCGGATCCGGCGCCCGAAAGCGCCCCGCCATACCCATATGAGGGCGATCTGGACGACCAGCAGCGGTCGTACGGGGTTCCACCCGGGTTTCGCGCGCGCGAAGAGAGCGCTCCCGTGGTGCCCGGGGCGCGCGCCCCCGTCGTGCCGGTCCCAGGCTCGGCCAGCGAACGCGACGCCGATCGGGAGGCACCGGACTGGCCCGCCTGGACCCCGCGCTCGCCGGAGCGCCATTGGTCGTCGACCTGGTCGCCGGCCTGGTCGCGCACCGACCAGCCGGGTACGCCGCCTTCGTCGGATCCGCCGCGCGCCGATGACCTGCCGGCGTCGTTCCCGGTCCGCCAGCCCCACCGCCGCGGCCTGTCGCGGCGGTTCGGCGCCGACTGGGACGACGGCGACCCGCCGGTGCGGCCGGCCGGCGAGGGGGCGACGGAGGCGGCGCCGCCGCCCGGGCCGCTGCCGGAGCAGCACCCCACCTGGGCGACCTCGGCGTGGGCCGCGGCGCCGGAACCGCCTCGCCCGCTCGGTTCCGCCAACGGCGCCGGCTCGACCGGCGAACAGCCGGCGCTGCCGCCCGGTTTCGCCTCGGCGCCGTCGGCGCGCGCGGTGCCGCGCCACCACGACGCCGCAGACGGCCCTCGCGCCGAGCCGCCAGATCCGCCGGGGGAAAGCGGCTACCCGCGCGCCGACCGCTTCGGCGACGTGGACCGTGACCCGACCGTCGGCCAGGGCGGCTTCCCGGCGGCGTCTTCGGCGCTGCGGACCCCGGCCGGCTTCGGCCATGCCGAGCAGGCCTCGTTCCGAGCGGCTGCGGCGCCGGTGTCGCCTGGCACCGGCCTCGGGGTCGACCGCGCGGCGGACGCGCCGCGAGCGGCAGCGCCGGTGTCGCCCGCGCGGGTCGCCCCGGCGCCGACGTCGTCGGACCAGCCGACCGGTCCGGGCCCCGAGTGCCTCGACGGCCACGAGGCGCCGGGTCCGGCCGGTTACCCGCGGGCCGCGGGCGCCCGGACCGGCCACCCGCAGGCCGCGGGCACCCCGGCCGGCCACCCGCAGGCCGCGGGCACCCCGGCCGGTTACCCGCAGGCCGCGGGCACCCCGGGCGGTTACCCGCAGGCCGCGGGCACCCCGGGCGGTTACCCGCGGGCCGCGGGCACCCCGGCCGGCCACGCGCAGGCCGATCCGGACGAGGTCGCGCGGCGGGCCGGCTACCCGCATGCGGACCACGGCGAGGCGGCCGAGCGGGCGGGCGAGCCGCCGGCGTCGGCCGGTCAGCCGACCGAGGCCGGCCCGGACCGGCCCTTCCCGGGTCCGACCGGGCAGGGAACCTACTGGCCGTCTCCGACGCCCCAGGCCGGTTACCCGCCCGCCTCCTCTGGACCGATTACCGACGTCGGCCTCGGCCAGCCCGACCCGCGCCGTGCGGCGGCGGAAGGGGGCTACGAGGGGTACCCGACCGCCCGGGCCGGCTTCGCGCCGGCGCCTTACGGACCGGCGACCGAGGCCGACCTCGCCGGCCCCGATCGCGGCCACGTCGCCGGGCAGGCGCCGGTGCCGGCGGCGCCGGACCGCCGGACCGAGGTCGGCATCGGCCGGCCCGATCGGGGACATCCGCCGGAGCAGGCCGGCGGCGCTCAGGCCGATCGCGGCCACGTCGCCGGGCAGCCGGGCGTGGCGGCGTCCTCCCCGCAACCGCCCGCGGACGGCTCCCGGCCCGATCGTGGCCGCGCGCCGGAGCAGACCGGCGACGCCCGGGCCGACGGCGACGAGATGGCCGGGCCGGCGGGCCCGCCCCAGGCGTCCTCCGAACAGTCGACCGGGCCCGGATTCGGTCGGCTCGACCGGGGCGCGGCCCGGGAGGGCCATGGGCGTGTCGAGGGCGACGCGGCGATGGACCCGACCGACGACGCGGCACGTCGGCGGGAGCACACCGCCGCGGCGAGCCCGGCTGCGCCCGAGCCGGGCCTTTCGGCGAGCGCGCCGGAGCAGCCGCGCGACGGCGATGGCGCCCCGGTCCGGTCGCCGAGAGCCGGACCGGCGGTCGCCCCCGAGTTCACGTCGCTCGAGTCGATCGGCCGCGGGCTCGGGCCGCGACCGCGGCCGGAGGACACCCTGGTCCAGCCGGACGCCAACGGCCGACGCGGCGGCTTCGACCCCGTCGAGGGCACGAGCTGGCCCGCTTCGTCGCAGTGGCCGTCCACCCCGCCCTCCTCGGCGGGCGCTGCCGAGTTGCCGGATGAGCGCCGGCACACCGCCGCACATCCCGAGGTGGTCACCGGACGGGCGTCCGTACGCCCGCCCACGGACGAGCAGCTTCCGCAGCGTGTGCCGGCCGAACCCGACGTGCCCACCGTGCCCGAGCCGCCGTCGGACGCACCGGCCGACCCGCCGCAGCTCGCCCGCATCGCCACCCACCTGCGCCGCGACGACGTGCCGCCGCAGCACCGCGACCGGCCCGAAGGCTTCGACGTGCGGGCGATCCTCGCCGCCGTGCGGGGCGTCGCCGGCGTCCGCGACGCCTCCTTGCGCACCACGCCCGCTGGCGCGCACAGCCTGCGCCTCGACCTTTCCGACGGCGCCGACCCAGCCGAGGTGAGCCGTCACGTCGCGCGGCTGCTGCAGGAGACGATGGGCCTCGCCGCGGCGCCGCAGAACCTGCCGGGTCTGCCGCCGGACCCGAGCCCGCAGCCACCGGGCTTAACGCCGTCCGAGCTGGAGGCCACCGCCCGGGAGGAGACCCAACTGGTCCAGCAGGCCCTCGACGGCCCGCGCCGGCGCCGGGGGCCGCCACACCGCGGCCGCGCCCAGGTCGCCCAGCGCCGCGTCCAGCCCACGGAACCGGTCGCGCCGCCCCCGCCGCACGAGCCCGGCGTCGACGCGTTCCCGCAGCTCGGTGCCGCCGCGGGCATCGTCGGCGCGGTCAGCGGCATCCCGGTCACCGCGGCCGCTCCGTACGCCGGCGGCCACTACGCGCCAGCCGCCGAGCCCACGCCGTCGCGCCCGCTGATGCCGGGCGCGGTCCCCGGTCCCCGGGTGGTCATCGACCACGTGCAGGTCAGCACCTTCGGCCTGGACGCGACCGTGGAGGTACGGCTCGCGGCGGGCGCGCAGCGCGCGGTCGGCATGGCGACCGGGCCGGCGGTCGACGGGTACGTGCTGCGGCTGTGTGCCGTCTCGGCCGCCTCCGCGATCGACGAGCTGCTGCGCCGGTCCGAGCGGGTGGGCGACCGCGGCCGGTGCTTCGTCGAGCATGCGGCCGTGGTGCCGTTCGGCGGCTGCGAGGTCGCGGTCGTGGTGATCCTGCTGGTGTGCGCCGGGTGGGTCGAGCAGCTCGCCGGATCGGCGCTGGTCGGCGGCGACCCTCGCCAGGCCGTCGTCCGGGCCACATTGGGGGCCGTCAACCGGCGGCTCGAGGCGTTGATTTCCTGACAGCGCCGACCGCTGCGCCCCGGCATCATTGAGCCATGAAGCGCGCGACCCTGCTCGCCGACGAGATCTTCGGGCCCCACCGGCTCCCGCCGCCGTGGCCCGGCCGGCACGTGGACGTCGACGGCACGAACGTGTTCGTCCGGGACACGCCGGCCGCGTCGACCCGCGCCGAGCCGGCGCTGTACGTCCACGGCCTCGGCGGCTCCTCGCAGAACTGGACCGACCTCGCGGGCCTGCTCGCCGATCGCCTCGACGGCCAGGCCATCGACCTGCCCGGCTTCGGCCGCAGCGAGCCGGCGAAGCGCTACACGCCGATGGCGATGGCCGACACCGTGATCCGTTACCTCGAGCTCAGCGACCGCGGCCGGGTGCACCTGTTCGGCAACTCGCTCGGCGGGGCGGTCTGCGTCCGCATCGCGGGGCTGCGTCCCGACCTCGTCCGCACGCTCACCCTGGTCTCGCCGGCGATGCCGTTCCTCGACCCGCGCCGCTCGCTGCAGGGCCGGGTGGTTCCGCTGCTCGCGCTTCCGCGGGCCGACCGGATCGCCGCCAAGGTGATGTCGCGGCTGACCCCTGAGGAGATGTCGCGCCAGGTGATCGAGGCGTGCTTCGCCGACGTGACGCGGGTGCCGGAGCAGCGTCGGTTGGAGGCGCTCGAAGAGATCAAGATCCGGTACGAGGCGACGCACTACCCAGACGCGTACGTGCGGTCCCTGCGCGGCCTGGTCGCGAGCTTCCTGCGCGCCTACCTGCCCGGCCAGAACTCGCTGTGGCGGATCGCCGCGCAGATTGCCGCCCCGACACTTGTCATCGGCGGCCGGCAGGACCGGCTGGTCGACATCCGGGTCGCGCCGACCGTCGCGAAGGCGATTTCCGACAGCCGGCTGTTGATCCTGGACCAGTGCGGTCATGTCGCGCAGATGGAGATGCCGCGGATGGTCGCGCGGGCCGCGGTGGCGCTGCTGGAGGAAGCGTCGGCCGCGGAAAATATGCAAGAAGCCGTATAACAGGGATAAACCGCTCGCATCGGGCCACGTACCGCCAACCGTCGTGGCAATCTGGGGTGCGATGGCGTACCGGTCACGGCATCCCGACAGCGCCCCGGCGCAGGTCGCCCCGCCGCGGGTGCCCGGCCGGCGCGTGCCCCGCACCGCCGACGAGCCGCGCCCGGCCGCCACATATGTGAACGCCGACGAGCACGCCAGCCGCCTCGAGCGCAGACGCGCCGCGCTGCGGCGGGCGCGCCGGCGCCGCCGGCGCGCGGCGGTCCTCACGCTCCTGCTCGCGGCGACCGGCCTCGCCGGCCTGGGCCTGGCCCGCGACCGGTCGGGGCCCGCGGGCGAGACCCGCGAAGCGGCCGCGACCATACCGATCGAGGCCGCCCGCCCGGTTCGGTCCGCTGCCAGCGGAGCACCGGCGCCCGCCCCGGGGGCGCCCCGGACGAGCCCCAGCGTGCCCCAGAGCACGAGCCCGTCATCGCCGACGCCCAGCGCGGCCCCCACCATGACCGCGCCACCCCCGGTCCCGGCGACCGGCACCCGTGCGTTCTCGTACGCCGTCGGCAGCGGGCCGGTCCTCGGCACCGCCGGCCCGGTGCACCGCTTCCGGGTCGCGGTCGAGGAGGGTATGGGCCTCGACGCGGCGGGGTTCGCGGCCGCGACGGAGCGCGTCCTGGGCGACCCGCGCAGCTGGATCGCCGGCGGTGACCTGCGCTTCCGGCGGGCGCCGAAGACGGCCAAGGCCGACTTCACGCTCTACCTCGCGACGCCCGGCACCTCGGAGCGGATGTGCGCGGTCGGGGGGCTCGACACCGAGGGCTACACGTCGTGCCGGCTGCCCGGCCAGGTGATCATCAACGCCCGCCGGTGGACCGAGGCGGTGCCGAACTACGGCGCGCCGCTCGGCGAGTACCGGGCCTACGCCATCAACCACGAGGTGGGGCACCAGCTGGGGCGCGGGCACGAGGGTTGCCCCACACCCGGCGCGCGTGCCCCCGTCATGCAGCAGCAGACGCTGGGCCTGCGCGGTTGCGTGCCCAACAGCTGGCCGTACGTCGACGGACGGCGCTACACCGGTCCTGCCGTACCCTGATTTATTCCGGCCACCTGCGTGGCGCATCTCATGGCAGCCACGCCCGGGATTGAGAGACGATAACTAACAACCTTCAATCAACCGGGGAGTTCCACCGTGTCGCTGCCCCCGCTCGTCGAGCCGGCCGCCGAGCTGTCCGTCGACGAGATCCGTCGCTACTCGCGCCATCTGATCATCCCCGACGTCGGGGTGATCGGGCAGAAGCGGCTCAAGAACGCCAAGGTGCTGTGTGTGGGCGCGGGCGGTCTCGGGTCGCCGGCCCTCATGTACCTCGCCGCCGCCGGCGTGGGCACGCTCGGCATCATCGACTTTGACACGGTCGACGAGAGCAACCTGCAGCGCCAGATCATCCACGGCGTCTCCGACATCGGGAAGTCGAAGGCCGAGTCCGCCGCGGAGAGCATCCGCGAGATCAACCCGTACGTGAACGTGGTCATCCACGACACGGCGCTGGACCGCGACAACGTCAAGGAGATCTTCGCCGACTACGACCTGATCGTGGACGGCACCGACAACTTCGCGACCCGCTACCTGGTCAACGACGCGGCGGTGCTGCTCGGCAAGCCGTACGTCTGGGGTTCGATCTACCGCTTCGACGGCCAGGCGTCGGTGTTCTGGGCCGAGCACGGCCCCTGCTACCGGTGTCTCTACCCGGAGCCGCCGCCGCCCGGCATGGTGCCGTCGTGCGCCGAGGGCGGCGTGCTCGGCGTGCTCTGCGCGTCGATCGGATCCATCCAGGTGACCGAGGCGATCAAGCTGCTCACCGGCATCGGCGAGCCGCTGGTCGGTGGCCTGATGGTCTACGACGCGCTGGAGATGTCCTACCGCAAGATCAAGGTCCGCAAGGACCCCACCTGCGTGCTGTGCGGCGAGCATCCGACGCTGACCGATCTCATGGACGACTACGAGGACTTCTGCGGCGCCGTCTCGGTCGAGGCGCAGGAGGCGGCCGTCGACTCGACGATCACCGCGCGCGAGCTCAAGGAGTGGCAGGACGCCGGCAAGGACCTGTTCCTGGTCGACGTGCGGGAGCCCGCCGAGTACGAGATCGTACGGATCCCCGGTGCCACGCTGATCCCGAAGGGCGACATCCTGTCCGGCGAGGCGCTGTCCCGATTCCCGCAGGACCGGCAGATCGTGCTGCACTGCAAGTCGGGCGTGCGGTCCGCGGAGGCCCTCGCCGCGCTCAAGGCCGCCGGCTTCAAGGACGCGGTCCACGTCCAGGGCGGCGTGGTCTCCTGGATCAAGCAGGTCGAC
>DATDJX010000477.1:0-3324 GCA_036520275.1 Asanoa sp. | reverse complement strand
CTCGGCGCTGGCCGACTTGATCGCGGCGAGCGCCTCGCGGGCCTGTTCGGGCCGGCTGTCGATCAGGTGCAGCCCCACCCCGGCCTGCACGTTGATCAGCGAGAGGTGGTGACCGAGCACGTCGTGCAGCTCGCGGGCGATGCGCAGCCGCTCCTCGCTGGCCTGCCGCCGCTCCTGTTCGGCCCGGGCGCGGGCCTGCTCGGCGCGGGCCTTGGCGATCTCCGACCATTGCATCGCCTTGACCCGGACCGCCTCGCCGATCGCGAAGACGGCCAGCAGCCACGCGCCGGTGACGATCGCCTCGCGCAGCTCGACCCGGGACACGGCGGGCACGCCCAACATGCCCGCGAACCACCAGCCGGCGGCCAGGTAGCCGACGTAGCCGGCACCGGCCACGATCCCGGCGGCCGTCCGCTTGCCGGACGCGACGGCGCTGAACAGGGCGACGGTGGGCGCCAGGAAGTACGGGCCGGGCGGGTAGCCGGCCAGCAGGTACGCGATAGTAGACGCGAGCGTGATCGCGAGCACCGCGATCGGGAAGCGCCGCCGGACGGCGAGCGACACCGTGCCGACGAGCAGCAGCGCCGCCCCGCCGTACTGCAGATCGCGCGGAAATGCGTGATCGCGCGCGTCGGCGTTGGCACCGAGCACCTCGACCAGGGACACCACGACGGCGGCGCCCACGCCACGGGGCCCGTGGTACCCGCGCCGCATGCGAGGTCCCCACTCGGTGCCCGGCCGCGCCATGCTTACGACGGTAGGGCACCGGGCGGGCCGGCGGCATCGGCTCGCCGCCGTGCTCGCGCCTACTCCCGGGGGAGTACGCGCGAGGCTCCCGACGCCACCGGCTGCGCCCTGGGTGGTACGCGGGATGCCTCCGGCGACCCGACGCGGCAGCTGGCGGGGGAAGCGCACTGTGGAAGGCATGACATCACCGAGCGGCCCGCGGATGCGGGCATCCGACGGGGAGCGGGAGCAGGTCGCGACGATCCTGCGTGCCGCGATGACGCAAGGCCGGCTCGACCTGGCCACCGGCGAGGAGCGGCTGGCAAGCGCGTACGCCGCCACCTACCGCGACGAGCTCGGCCCGCTGACCGCCGATCTGCCCGACGGCGGCCGCGAGGCGCTGGCCCGCACGCCCGAGGCGATTGCCGAGATGAAGCGCTGGGCGCGCCGGCGGGCCGCGGCGGGCGCGGTCGGTTTCGCGGTGCTGGTCGGGCTGGGCGTGCTGCTCGTCGCGTCCGGCGTGCATTTCTTCCCGGTGCTCCCGTTGATCTTCCTGCTGTTGTTCATCCACGGCGGCCGGCGGTGGCGCGGCGGCTACGCGCACCGCGGGCGCTACGGCTGGCGGACCTCCTCCCGCGGTTGGTAGTCGGGCGTTACGGTCTGCAGATGCGCGTGCGCCGGACCGTACCCCCGCTGCTCGCCTGCGTCCTGCTGGCGGCCGGGTGCAGTGGGTCGCCCGCGCCGGCGGCGGTCGAGTCATCGCCGTCGGCGGCCGGGACGTCGGCCGGGCGCGCCGCGTCGACCGGCACCTGGACGACCCCGGTGCACGTGCCGGACGGCCTCGGTGCGGCGCCGTTCGACCGGCCGCGCACACTGACGGTCCCGGCGCCGTGGAAGGCCTCCGTATACGCGCGGGTGCCCACGGCGCGGTTCCTGCTCGCCCTGCCTGACGGCGGCCTGCTGGTATCGCAGCCCAGCCAGAACCGGGTCGTGCGGGTGCCGGCCGGCGGCGGCCCGCCGGTCGAGTTCGCGGGCGGCCTCGACCGCCCACACGACATGGTGCTCGCCGCCGTCGGGGGCAAGCGGTGGCTGTACGTGTCGGCGGCCGACGAGGTGGTGCGCTACCCGTACACCGACGGGGCCGCCCGGGCCGGCGAGCCGCAGGCCGTTGTCGAGGGCCTGCCCGACGAGAGCCTGCCGGAGCTCGGCGGCCGGTACGGACACGTGCTGAAGAACATCGCCGTCGCCGGCGACTCGCTGTACGTGTCGATCGCCTCGACCTGCAACGCCTGTGCCTCGGACACGCGCAGCGACCCGGTGCGTGGCGCCATCTACCGCTACGACGCGTCGGGGCACAACGCCGGCCGTGCCCTGGTGGCGCGCGGCATCCGCAACGCCGAGGGCCTCGCCTTCGCGCCGGGCACCGACCAGCTGTGGGCGGTGGTCAACAACCGCGACGACATCCTCCTGCCGAGCGGGCCGCACCGCGGCGAGCGAGTCACGTCCTATGTGGATGATCATCCGCCGGAGGCGTTCATCGCCGTCAAGCAGGGCGGCTTCTACGGCTGGCCCTTCTGCCACCCCAATCCGGACAACGGGTGGCGGAACATGCCCTACGACCGCGACTATGAGCTCAACCCCGACGGCAGTGCGGCCGACTGCTCCCGCGCGACCCCGGTCGACGTCGGCATCCAGGCGCATTCGGCGCCGCTCGGCCTGACGTTCGTGCCCGGTCTCGGCGCGGTCGTCGCGCTGCACGGCTCGTGGAACCGCAGCCGGCCCACCGGCTACAAGGTGATCCACTTTCCGTGGCAGGGTGGTGGTCCGGGCGAGCACCGGGACCTGGCCAGCGGGTGGCTCGACGAGTCGACGGGCAAGTTCTGGGGCCGCCCGGTCGACGTGGCCATCGACAACGCCGGCTCGCTCCTGGTGAGCGACGACGGGAGCGACGCGGTGATCCGCCTGACGCCACCCGGCCGCTGACGCTCGGTCTGACGTCGAGCGGAGCCTGCGGCCACCCGTCCTGCGGCATTCCTTGGGATGCGGCACAGTGGCAGCCATGAACGGACCGACCGGCGTGGTGTTCCCGCAGACCGACGGCGGGCGCAGCACCTCGGCTCTCGGGCGTGCCGTCGTGGCGGACGCGCTTCGGTCCGTCGACCAGGTCGGCGCCCGCGCCGCAGAACACGAGACCAACTGGCGGCACGGCTATATCGGGCACTTCCGCCGGCTGGTCAAGGCCGGCCTGCTCTCCCGGGACGCGGCCGTGACCATGGCCCGCGACGGGCTCGCGTCCCTGCACAAGCGAATGCGGGTGATCCGCGGCGACGGCACCGAAACGGGGCTGAGCGAGGTGTTCGTCGGCGCTCCGTACGAGCCGCTGCGCACGGCCACCGTCACCGGCGCGGGCGAGGTGGAGCGGGAGCTGAGCCTGCCCTACCGTGGCCGGCGGCTGCGCGGCGACGAGTTGCGGCGCCAGCTCGACGCCTGGGTCGCGGACGGCGTCATCGAGCCTTCCTGCGCCGAGGCGGTACACCTCGTCATGGCCCACCCGGACTGGTTGGACCTGCGCGACCAGCGGGTGGTCGTGCTCGGGGC
>DATDJX010000476.1:0-2449 GCA_036520275.1 Asanoa sp. | reverse complement strand
AGCTGGCCCTGGTAGTCGAACGCGGGCGCCGCGTAGTCGTAGGACAGCCGCTTCCCGTCGTCCTCCACGCGGAGGTAGCGCTGCTCGAGCCGCTCGACGCGCAGGTCGAGCGCACGGACGTACGCCGCGGGCGCGTCGGCGACCTCGCCGACCTCGAGTCCGAGGCGGTGGACTGGGAGGGTGTTGGTGCACGCCGACGATTCCAGATCGACGTCGAGGCAGCCGTCGAGCCGTGGCGCGGCCGCGCCGTCTACCAGCCAGCCATCGGACCCGTCCGCTTCCAGGGTCAGTTCGTGCACGCCGGCCGCGGAACGCCCCCAGACGAGGGCGTGCCGCGTCCGCCAGCCCGCGTCGAGGGTGATCAGGTACCGGACCGCCCACGCCTGCCCGTCCTCGACCGCGGCGGTGTGGCCCTCCAGGCGGTAGCCGTCGTCGCCCGCGTGCAGGAACACGACCTCGAAGCCGTCGCGGGCGTGGCGGTGCCGCCATGCCGCCATCGGCGGCGGCACCGAGAACTCCATCGCGGTCCCTCCCTGTCCTCCCGGGGCGTGGCCATCACCCTACTCGCGGCGGTTCCTGACCTTGCGCCCTACCCCGACGCACGCCACCCTCCTGGCGAGGCTGGAACGAAGGAGGACGGTGTGCCCGACATCTCGCCAAAGGTCGCGATCGTCACCGGCGCCGGCAGCGGCATCGGCCGCGCCGTGGCGCTGGCCTTGGCCGCCGACGGCTGGGCGGTGGCGCTTGCCGGCAGGACCGCGGCGGCACTCGAGGACACCGCCGGCCGCGGCGACGGCCTCGCCGGACAGTTGCGGGTGGTGCCGACCGACGTCATCGACGAGGCGTCGGTGCGCGCCCTGTTCGCGGCGACGCGGCAGGCGTTCGGGCGGCTGGATCTGCTGTTCAACAACGCGGGACGGAACCAGCCCGAGGCGCCGATCGACGACCTCCCGCTCGAGCAGTGGCGGGCGGTGCTCGACGTGAACCTCACCGGCACGTTCCTGTGCACGCGCGAGGCGCTCCGGCTGATGAAGGCCCAGTCGCCACGGGGCGGCCGGATCATCAACAACGGCTCGATCGCCGCGCACGTGCCGCGCCCGCTGGCGGCCGCCTACAGCGCCAGCAAGCACGGGGTCACCGGGCTGACCAAGGCCACCTCGCTCGAGGGTCGCGGCTTCGACATCGCCTGCGGCCAGATCGACATCGGCAACGCCGCCACCGAGATGACCGAGGGCACCGCCAAGGGGGCGCTGCAGCCGGACGGCTCGGTCCGTCCGGAGCCGCGGATCGGCGTGGCGCACGTGGTCCGCGCGGTCCTCTACATGGCGAGCCTGCCCCTGGACGCGAATGTGCAGTTCATCACCGTGATGGCCACCGAGATGCCGCTCCTGGGCCGGGGCTGAGCCCTAGCGCGGGCGGTGGTTGTCCGCGCGGACCTCCGCGTCGAGGACGTCCAGTGGCATGGCGCCCTGGCGCAGCACCGCATGGTGGAAGTCCCGGATCTCGAACCGCGGCCCCAGCCGGCGCTGGCGCTCCTCGCGCAGCGACCGGATGCGCAACCTGCCGATCATGTAGCCGAGCGCCTGCCCGGGCCAGGCGATGTAGCGGTCGACCTCGTTGGCGACGTTGACCGGCGACAGCGCGGTGTTGGCCAGCATGTAGTCGACCGCCCGCCGGCGGGACCAGCCGAGCTGGTGCATGCCGGTGTCGACCACCAGCCGGCAGGCGCGCCAGGCGTCGAAGGAGAGCATGCCGAGCCGTTCCAGATCGCTGGTATACAGGCCCATCTCGTCGCAGAGCCGCTCGGTGTACAGCGCCCAGCCCTCGCTGTAGGCGGGGAGGTAGCTGACCCGGCGGAACATCGGCAGTTCGGTGAGCCGTTGCGCCACCGCCGCCTGGAGGTGGTGGCCGGGGACGCTCTCGTGGAAGGCGAGCGTCTCGTATTCGAAGCGGGGGCGCAGCGTCGGGTCGTGGGTGTTGATGCAGTGCGTGCCTGGACGGCTCCCGTCGGTCGACGGCGGGATGTAGTAGCCGAGGACGGCGTCCGACGCCTCGAACTCGCTCATCTCGGTGACCACGCACTCGGCGATGTCGTAGCGGTGGAACCAGTCGGGCAGCGCCTGGTTGGCCCGCGCCAACGCACCGGTGGCCGACGCCACGATCTCGCCCGCGTCGCGGAACCGGAGCGCGGGATCGTGACGAAGCCGGTCGAGGACCGTGTCCACCTCGGTGACGCCGAGCGCCCGGCCGCCGAGCTCCGACAGCTCGTCCCGGAGCCCACCGATGAGGTCGGTGCCGATCGCGTGGATCTCCTCGGGGGTCATGGCCGTGGTGGTGTGGGCGCGGACGGCCGCGGCGTAGCCCTCGCGCCCGCCGGGGACGTGGCCGATGCCGACGCGGTCGTCGGGCCGGCTCACCGGCAGCAGCTGCTCCTGCAGGGTGGTGCGCA
>DATDJX010000475.1:0-4671 GCA_036520275.1 Asanoa sp. | reverse complement strand
GGCCCCTCGGGTGCCGGCAAGTCGACGCTCGGCCGGCTGCTCGCCGGCATCCATGCGCCGGGCGCCGGCTCGGTGACGGTCGATGGCGTCCCGCTCGCCGACCTGTCCCCGCAGGAGCTGCGCTCGCACGTGGCGTTGGTGACGCAGGAGCACCACGTGTTCATCGGCACGTTGCGCGACAACGTGGTGATGGCGCGGCCGGGCGCGTCCGACGACGACGTACGGGCGGCCCTCGCCGCGGTCGACGCGCTCGACTGGGCCGTCGCGTTGCCGGACGGCCTCGATACCGTGGTGGGCGCCAAGGGCCACCCGGTGTCGGCGGCGCACGCACAGCAGCTCGCCCTGGCGCGGCTGGTGCTCGCCGACCCGCACACGCTGGTGCTCGACGAGGCGACCTCACTGATCGACCCGCGCGCCGCCCGGCACCTCGAGCGGTCGCTCGCGGCCGTTCTCGCCGGACGAACGGTCATCGCGATCGCCCACCGGCTGTTCTCGGCGCACGACGCCGACCGCGTCGCGGTGGTCGAAGACGGTCGCATCGTCGAGCTGGGCTCGCACGCCGAACTGGTCGCGGCCGGCGGCTCGTACGCCGCCCTCTGGCGGTCGTGGCACGGCGACGCGCGCGCCGCCGGCGCGACCTGCGACCCGACGCACATGCCGGTGACCGTCGGATCCTGAGGACCGTCCCCACCGGCTCACGCCCGGGCGGCCGGCCCGGTCTTCAGGCCGCTCCCCGGGTGCTCCCAGGCTGCTCACCGTCTGTCCCAAGGGGACGGGACACACCGGCCGTAGGGTCTGCCTTACGCTTAGAGAGCGTTTTCTGGACCCCGATGGTCCAGGGATTCGCGGGTCGTCGTCGTGACCGGATCGTTACCAACGACCGTTGGAAGGATCGCGGTACGGTCGTTCCCTCGCGAGTAACTTGTGATCCGGGTAACCGCGGGCGAAGAGGCCGGCGCCGCCATCCCTCATGCGTTTCAAGTACATCGGCCCATGGAGGAGTTAGGTTATGCGCATCCGTTTCCTGCCCGTTGTCGCGGTGCTCGCCGCGATGACGTTGGCACTTACCGCCTGTGGCGGTGACAACGGCGGGTCCAGTTCGTCCGGCGGCAGCACCGGGGGAACTGGCAAGGTCGGCGTGATCCTGCCCGACGCGACCACGTCGCCGCGCTGGGAGGCCAACGACCGGCCGCTGCTCAAGGCGGCGTTCGACGGCGCCGGCATCACATCCGACATCCAGAACGCCGGCGGCGACAAGTCGAAGTTCGGCACACTGTGTGACAGCATGATCAACGAGGGCGTCAACGTCCTGTTGATCGTCAACCTCGACTCCGACTCCGGCAGCGCCTGCCTGAAGAAGGCCCAGGGCGCCGGCATCAAGACGATCGACTACGACCGGCTGACGCTGGGCGGCGGCGCGACCTACTACGTGTCGTTCGACAACGTCGGGGTCGGCAAGCTCATGGGCGAGGGCCTGCAGAAGTGCCTCACCGACGCCAAGAAGACGACCGCCAACATCGTGTTCATCAACGGTGACCCGACCGACAACAACGCCGCGCTGTTCAAGCAGGGATACCAGGAGGCGCTCCAGCCGAAGATCGCTGACGGCAGCTACAAGCTCGTCGGCGACCAGACCGGCAACTGGGACGCCACCAAGGCCGGCACCGCGTTCGAGCAGCTCTACACGCAGAACGGCGGCAAGATCGACGGCGTCATCTCGGCAAACGACACCATGGCCGGTGGCATCATCGCCCGCCTGCAGGCCAACGGCCTCGCCGGCAAGGTTCCGGTGACCGGCCAGGACGCCAGCAAGGAAGGCCTCCAGGCGATCCTCAAGGGCGACCAGTGCATGACCGTGTACAAGGCGATCAAGAAGGAGGCCGACGCGGCCTCTGCGCTCGCGATCGCGCTCATCAAGGGCCAGTCGCCGAGCGGCGACCTGGTCAACGGCAAGGTCAAGGACACCGTCCTCAACAAGGACGTTCCGTCGGCGCTGCAAACGCCGCAGTCCATCTTCAAGGCCAACGTGAAGGACGTCATCGCCGACGGCTTCTGGAAGGCGAGCGACATCTGCACGGGGCAGTACGCGACACTCTGCCAGCAGAACGGCATCCAGTAGCACAACGGGGCCCGGCAGCAGCGCTGCCGGGCCCCCGCCCTGTCCGGCCGGAACAGAGCACGGCACACGAGCGAGGTGGACATGACGATCGCGGCTGAGGCCGCGCCAGCCAGGGTGGTCGAAGATGGCGAGCCACTGCTTAGGCTGCGCGGCACCAACAAGAGCTTCGGCGCGGTCCACGTCCTGCAGGACGTGGACTTCGACGTATATCCCGGCCGGGTCAACGCCCTAGTGGGCGACAACGGCGCGGGCAAGAGCACATTGATCAAGGGGATCGCCGGCACCCAGCCCTTCGACTCCGGCGAGTACGTCTTCGAGGGCCACCCCGTCCACGTGACGAACCCGAAGCAGGCCAACGCGCTGGGCATCGAGGTCGTCTACCAGGACCTCGCTCTGTGCGACAACCTCGACATCGTGGACAACCTGTTCCTCGGCCGCGAGATCACCAGGGGCGGCCTGCTCGACGAGGCGACGATGGAGCGGCGGGCCCAGGAGACGCTGGCCGGCCTGTCCGTACGCACGGTCAAGTCGATCCGGCAGGTCGTCGCCAGCCTCTCCGGTGGCCAGCGGCAGACGGTGGCCATCGCCCGCGCGGTGATCTGGAACTCCAAGATCGTGATCCTCGACGAGCCGACCGCGGCTCTGGGCGTCGCCCAGACCGAACAGGTGCTGCGCCTCGTCCGGCGGCTCGCCGACAACGGGCTCGGCGTGGTGCTGATCTCGCACAACCTCAACGACGTGTTCCAGGTGGCCGACCGGATCTCGGTCCTGTACCTGGGCAAGATGGTGGCACACGTGACGGCCAAGGATGTGAAGAGCAGCGAGGTGGTCGAGCTGATCACCACCGGGCGGTCCGGCTCGGTCGGGCCGCGCGACACCGACACCGCCTCGGCCGACGTGCCCGCACAGCAACGGACCGACCGGGAGGTGACCGAATGAGCGCCCCGACCGTGGTCGGCGACCCCGAGGCGGAGACGGCCGAACCGTCGAACGCCCTGACCGGCGCCTTCCAGGGGTACGTCGCGAAGGTTCGCGGCGGCGACGTCGGCTCGTTGCCGGCCGTGCTCGGCCTGGTCGTGCTGGTCATCGTCTTCGCGGCGCTGCGGCCGAACTCGTTCACCAACGCGTTCAACTTCGCCAACCTGCTCCACCAGGCGGCGGCGGTCATCATCATCGCGATGGGCTTGGTCTTCGTCCTGCTGCTCGGTGAGATCGACCTGTCGGCCGGTTTCACCGCCGGGGTGGCGGGCGCCGTCATGGGCATCGTGTCGACCAACTGGGGCTGGCCCTGGTACCTCGCGATCCTCGCCTGCCTGCTGACCGGGGCCGTGGTCGGCTTCATCATCGGAGCGCTGGTGGCGTGGCTGGGCATCCCGTCGTTCGTCGTCACGCTGGCGGCGTTCCTGGCGTTGCAGGGCGTGCTCCTCCAGCTGATCGGCGAGGGCGGCACGATCCCGATCCGTGACTCGACGCTGCTTGCGATCAACAACAACGACATGCCGGTCTGGCTGGGCTGGGTGCTCTTCGCGATCGTCGTCGGGGGCTATGCCGCCATCGTGCTGCGACGCAGCGCGTCGCGGCGGCGCAGCGGCCTGCGGTACGAAGCCTTCTCGGTGACGATCTTCAAGATCGTGGCGCTCGGGGTGCTGCTCGGCCTGGCCACGTACTTCCTGAGCATCGAGCGCAGCCGCAACCCGCTCGTCACCTCCATCAAGGGGGTGCCGATCGTGGTGGCGATCATGCTGGTGCTCCTGGTCGGGCTGACGTTCCTGCTCACCCGTACGGCGTACGGCCGACACGTGTACGCGGTCGGCGGCAACGCCGAGGCGGCTCGCCGCGCCGGCATCTACGTCGCCCGCATCCGGCTCGCGTGCTTCATGATCAGCTCGACGCTCGCGGCCGTCGGCGGCATCATGATCGCCAGCCGGGACAACTCGATCTCGCCGCAGAGCGGTGGCGCGTCCACCCTGCTGTACGCCGTCGGCGCGGCGGTCATCGGCGGCACGAGCCTCTTCGGCGGTAAGGGCAAGATCGTCGACGCCATCCTCGGCGGTCTGGTGATCGCGGTCATCATCAACGGCATGGGTCTGTTGAACCAGCCGTCGGCTGTGGTCTTCATGGTCACCGGCCTGGTCCTGCTGGTGGCGGCGAGCGTCGACGCGATCTCCCGGCGTCGCGCAGCCTCCACGGGCCGCGTCTAACCGTTTCGCCGGGAAGGGCCCCTGCCGCCGGCGGGGGCCCTTCCCGCCTCCCCGGGATGCTGTTTCCTCGGCGGCCTCGCGCCCGCAGCAGGCCGCGGGCGGCCCAGACGGCATCGCATCCGCGGGGGCGCCGTTGGCATCGCGGCTGGTCACGGCGCCATGGCGCCCCGGGCCGGAGGTCAAACCCGGGCGTCCGACGGGCGGCACGGGCGGCACGATGCGGCGCGGGCGGTGCCATGCGGCGCGGGCGGTGCCATGCGGCGCGGGCGGTGCCATGCGGCGCGGGCGGTGCCATGCGGCGCGGGCGGTGCCATGCGGCACGGGCGGTGCCATGCGGCGCGGGCGGTGCCA
>DATDJX010000474.1:0-5793 GCA_036520275.1 Asanoa sp. | reverse complement strand
CGCTGGAGATCGCCGAGAAGGTCGGCGACTACTCGACGCTGTTCGCCGCGCGCGACCTGATGCCGCGGTTCCCGGTGCCGGCGGGCGAGACCGAAGAGTCGTTCCTGCGCAAGGAGGTCATGCGCGGCCTCGCCTGGCGCTTCCCGGGCGGCGTGCCCGCCGACCGGCAGAAGCAGGCCGAGTACGAGCTCGGCGTCATCCTGTCGATGGGATACCCGGGCTACTTCCTGGTTGTCGCCGACCTGGTGGCCTACGCGAAGAGCGTCGGCATCCGCGTCGGCCCGGGCCGCGGCAGCGCGGCGGGCGCGCTGATCGCCTACGCGCTGGGCATCACCGAGCTCGACCCGATGCAGCACGGCCTGCTGTTCGAGCGCTTCCTCAACCCCGACCGCATCTCGATGCCCGACATCGACATGGACTTCGACGAGCGCCGGCGCGGCGAGATGATCCGCTACGCCACGGAGAAATACGGTGAGGAGCGGGTCGCGCAGATCATCACGTACGGCACGATCAAGGCGAAGGCGGCGATCAAGGACGCCGCCCGGGTGCTCGGCTACCCGTTCGCGATCGGCGACCGGATCACCAAGGCGATGCCGCCGGCCGTGATGGGCAAAGACATCCCGCTCACCGGGATCTTCGACCCGAGCCACCCGCGCTACCCCGAGGCGGTCGAGTTCCGGCAGCTCTACGACTCCGACCCCGACGCCCGCAAGGTCGTCGACACCGCCAAGGGCCTCGAGGGGCTCAAGCGGCAATGGGGCGTCCACGCCGCCGGCGTGATCCTGTCCCGTGACCCGCTGGTCGACGTGCTGCCGATCCAGAAGCGCGAGCAGGACGGCGCGATCATCACCCAGTGGGACATGGGCGCGTGCGAGTCCGTCGGCCTGCTGAAGATGGACTTCCTGGGCCTACGCAACCTGACGATCATGGACGACTGCCTCGACGCGATCCGCGACAACCGGGGCATCGACCTCGTCCTCGAAGACCTGCCGCTCGACGACAAGGCGACCTACGACCTGCTGGCGCGCGGCGACACGCTCGGCGTCTTCCAGTTCGACGGTGGCCCGATGCGGGCGCTACTGCGCTCGATGGCCCCCGACAACTTCGAAGACATCTCCGCGGTCGGCGCGCTCTACCGGCCCGGTCCGATGGGCGCCAACGCCCACAACGACTACGCGGACCGCAAGAACAACCGCAAGCCGGTCGTGCCGATCCATCCTGAGCTGGCCGAGCCGCTCGCCGACATCCTGGGCGACACCTACGGTCTGATCGTCTACCAGGAGCAGGTCATGGCGATCGCCCAGCGGGTCGCCGGCTATTCGCTCGGCGCCGCAGACCTGCTCCGCCGCGCGATGGGCAAGAAAAAGAAGGAGATCCTCGACAAGGAGTTCGTGCCGTTCTCCGAGGGGATGAAGGCCAACGGCTTCAGCGACGCGGCCGTACGGACGCTGTGGGACATCCTGGTCCCGTTCTCCGACTACGCGTTCAACAAGGCGCATAGCGCCGCGTACGGCGTGGTGTCCTACTGGACCGCCTACCTCAAGGCCAACTTCCCGTCCGAATACATGTCGGGCCTGCTCACCAGCGTCGGCGACGACAAGGACAAGTCCGCCGTCTACCTGGCCGAGTGCCGGCGGATGGGCATCAAGGTGCTGCCGCCCGACGTCAACTCGTCGGTCGCGCGGTTCACCGCGGTCGGCGAAGACGTGCGATTCGGCCTCGCGGCGGTGCGCAACGTCGGTGCCGGCGTGGTCGAGTCGATCGTGCGCAACCGCAAGGAGAAGGCACCGTACACCGACTTCTACGACTTCCTGCGCAAGGTCGACGTGGTGGCCTGCAACAAGAAGACGGTCGAGTCACTGATCAAGGCGGGCGCGTTCGATTCGCTCGGCCACAGCCGAAAGGGCCTGCTCGCCGTCCACGCCGACGCCATCGACTCGTTCCTCGAGACCAAGCGCAACGAGGCGGTCGGGCAGTTCGACCTTTTCGGCGGCGACCTCGACGGCGGTCCGATCGAGGTGACCCCGCCGATACCCACGTCCGAGTGGGACAAGGGCGACCTGCTGACCTTCGAGCGGGAGATGCTCGGCCTCTACGTGTCCGACCACCCGCTGCTCGGCGTGGAGCATGTGCTCTCCGCCGCGGCCGACATGTCGATCGCGGCGCTGTCCGAGGAGGGCACCGTTCCCGACGGTCAGGTGGTCAACCTGGCCGGCATCCTGTCCGGCGTGCAGCGGCGGATCACCAAGCAGGGCCGCGCGTGGGCGTCGGCGTCGCTGGAAGACCTGGGCGGGGCGGTGGAGGTGCTGTTCTTCCCCAACACCTACGAGCTGGTCGGCCAATACATCGCGGAAGACGCGATCGTGGTGGTGAAGGGCCGCGTCGACCGGCGCGACGAACAGCCCCGGCTGATGGCGATGGACCTGTCGATCCCCGACATCTCGGCGCCCCACGACGTCCGGCCGATCGTGCTCGCGCTGCCGCCGTCGCGCTGCACGCCACCGCTGGTCGAACGCCTTCGCGAGGTGCTGGCCAGCCACCCGGGCAGCGCCGAGGTGCACGTCAAGCTGATCAACGGCTCGCGGGCCACGATGCTGCGGCTGGGCCCGCTGCGGGTGGCGCCGACGACCGCCTTGATGGCCGACCTCAAGGCGCTCCTCGGCCCCAGCGCCGTCGCCTGACCTGCGCGCCTTCGACCGGCGCTTCCTCCGCACCCGCCATGCGCCGACGATGGCCCGTGTGCCGAGCGCGGGAGGGTCGGGAAATCGGGGCCGGTCGTGGGAGGTCGCAGCGGACGGGGCGCGGCGGGGGATCCGCCGGCGACCTGAGAGGATCAGCCGATGAGCGCCATCGGTCCGGAACCGGCGGACCCGTCCGGGGCCGCCGGAACCGGTCCGACCGGCTCCGAACCGGGGCAGGACGCCCGGGACGCTTCGCGGCCACCGCGGCACGGGCGGCAGGCGGTCGTCGCCCTCGTCATCGCCGTCGTGATCTTCGCGCTCGGCGCGCCGCTCGGGCTGCTGTGGCATCGGCTCGCGCCGACCGTCCCGATCATCAAGACCGCCGACGGCGCCGTGTACGCCGCGCCGAGCCCCGAGCAGTTCATCGCGGCCGACGGATGGTTCACGCTGCTCGGCGTCGGCTTCGGGATCCTCGCCTCGGTCGCCAGCTGGAGCCTGCTGCGCCGCTACCGCGGCCCGGTCGGCCTGCTCGCCGTCGCCGCCGGCACGGTCGGCGCCGGCTGGCTCGCCTGGCAGGTCGGCCGGGAGATCGGCCGCGACGCGTTCCGCCGGCAGGCGGAGTCCGCGGCGGCCGGCACGCTGCTGCACCGGCCGCCGGACCTGCGCGCCGGCGGCTTCGAATGGCTGTGGAACGTCCTTCCCACGCTGCACGGCGACCTGCTCATGCCGGCGTTCGGCGCGGTCGTGGCGTACACGCTGCTTGCCGGCTGGTCGCGTTACCCGTCGCTGCGGCCGGAGGGCGAGCCGCGGCCCGAGCCTGCGCGGGCCACGGATCGGCAGAGCCCGGAACCGGTCAGTTGGGGCTGGCAGGCACCGCAAGCTCCGGCAGCGGCACCGGGACCGCCCGGATCTGACGCAGCAGAGCCGCCTCGCGGTTGAGCAGCCGCAGTTCGGCGCGCAGCCGTTCGGCCGTGTCGGCGGTGGCGAGCAGCCGCTGCCGGTCCTCGACGGTCAGCGCCGCGGTCGCCGCCACCAGGTGCGAGAGCACGGTCGGGTCGTCCGGCAGCTGCTCGCCGATCTCGTGCTCGTCGTCGCGGATCAGCGCCAGGTACTGCCGGAACACCGCCAGTACCCGCGGCGCGAGCAGATCGGCCAGCTCCTCCCGCCCGGACGGCTCCGGAAGCCACTCCACCGCCGCGGTGAGGTAACTCGACGTGTCGGCATCGACCCGCTCGATCCGGAACCGGCGCCGCCCGACCGTCACGATGTCGAACCGTCCGTCGGGCAGCTCGGTGACCTGCCGTAGCTCGGCCGTGCAGCCCACCTCGTGCAGCGCCACCGGCGTCTCCAGCCCCGTCGGCCCCGCGGGCCCGGACGACGGTAGCGTCTCCCAGCCTTGCCGGATCGCCACCACACCGAACTCGCGGGGCGTGCCGTCGGGCAGCGACTGCAGGTGGTGGACGAGGTCACGGTAGCGGTCCTCGAAGATGTGCAACGGCAGCACCAGACCCGGGAACAGGACCGTCCCGAGGGGGAATACGGGCAGCCGTGACGTCACCGGTCGAGCCTAGCTCCCGCGGGAGAAAGCCGGCGCTGTCCCGCACGCTGGAACGCCTAGACTCGATGGCGTGCTGAACCGGATCGACCTGCGCCGCAGCTCACGGGATCCGCGTGACCTGCTGCCCCGTGCCCGGCTCGACGTGTCGCGGGCCGTCGAGACCATCCGCCCGGTCGTCGAGTCGGTCCGCGAGCATGGGTTCGCCGCGATCCGGGAGGCCACCGCCCGCTTCGACGGCGTCGTCCTGGACGACGTCCGGGTGCCCGCCGACGCCATCGCCGCGGCCACGGCGGCTCTCGAGCCCGACGTCCGGGCAGCCCTCCAGGAGACGATCCGCCGCACCCGGCTGGTCCACGCCGACCAACGGCGCACCGAGGTCACCACGCGGGTCGTCGCCGGCGGCACGGTGACCGAGCGCTGGGTACCGGTCGGCCGGGTCGGGCTCTACGTGCCCGGCGGCCTCGCCATGTACCCGTCGACCGTGGTGATGAACGTCGTGCCCGCGCAGCTCGCCGGCGTCGACGCGCTGGTCGTCGCGAGCCCGCCGCAAAAGGACAACGACGGCCTGCCCGACGCGCGCGTCCTGGCCGCGTGCGGCCTGCTGGGCGTCGACGAGGTGTACGCCGTCGGCGGCGCGCAGGCGATCGCGATGCTTGGCTACGGGGCGACCACGTCGGCCGACGGGCGGCGGTGCGAGCCGGTCGACATGGTCACCGGGCCGGGCAACATCTGGGTCACCGCGGCCAAGCGACTGCTGCGCGGCACGGTCGGCACGGACACCGAGGCCGGCCCGACGGAGATCGCGATCCTCGCCGACGACACCGCCGATCCGGTGCACGTCGCCGCCGACCTGGTCAGCCAGGCCGAGCACGACGTGCTCGCCGCGAGCGTGCTGGTCACCCCGTCCACGGCGCTGGCCGACGCGGTCGACCGCGAGCTCGCCCGGCTCGTCGCCGCGACCAAACACACCGAGCGGATCACCACGGCGCTGGGCGGCGAGCAGTCCGGCACGGTGCTCGTCGACGACCTCGACGCCGGCCTGCGCGTCGTCGACGCGTACGCCGCGGAGCACCTCGAGATCCAGACGGCCGACGCCCGGGCGTGGGCCATGCGCGTACGCAACGCGGGCGCGGTCTTCGTCGGCGCGTGGTCGCCGGTGTCGCTGGGCGACTACGCCGCCGGTTCCAACCACGTGCTGCCCACCGGCGGCTGCGCCCGCCACTCCAGCGGGCTGTCGGTGCAGTCGTTCCTACGCGGCATCCAGGTGATCGAGTACGACGAGGCCGCGCTGCGCGACGCCGCGCCACACGTCGTCACGCTGGCCGGCGTGGAAGACCTTCCGGCGCACGGCGAGGCGGTCACCGCCAGGTTCGCAGCCACGACGGGGCGGGCATGACCTCGCTCGACGACCTCCCACTGCGCGACGATCTGCGGGGTATGACGCCGTACGGCGCGCCGCAGCTCGACGTGCCCGTGCGCCTCAACACCAACGAGAACCCCTATCCGCCCTCGCCGCGCCTGGTCGCCGCCCTGGCGGAGGCCGTCGCCGACGTC
>DATDJX010000473.1:0-2113 GCA_036520275.1 Asanoa sp. | reverse complement strand
CTCCCTTGCGGAAGTGGAATCCCACGAGGATCCGCGAGATCCCGTTCTCCTGCGCGGCAGCGGAGAAGGTGGCGTAGCTGCGCGTCACTGGTGACGCGTCGGTGCACGTGCCCCCGGCCGGCAGCGTCAGGCTGCAGGTCGTGAAGCCGACGTGGTCGGTGCCGAAGAACCGCCTCAGGACCGTGGCGCCCGCGCCACCCTGGACGGCGTGCGCCGAGTCGTACTCCGGAATCGGAGGCGTGGTCACCAGCGGCGTCCATGTCGGGTCGGCGCTGGTGCGCGGGTTGCCGTCGGCGTCCGCGGCGCGGATCGCGGTGACCGGACGCCAGTAGTTGTAGTGGTACTTGGTCTCGAACGAGCTGACGTAGCCGTCGGCGAGGGCCATGTTGAGCAGGGCGAACAGCCGCGACTGCGACCATGGATCGTGCCCAGCCGAGACGGTTCTCGCGATTCGGTTCCACTGCAGCGGCGAGCTCTCGACCCAGAACAAGGCGATCTCGGTCTGCTCCGGTGTGCGCGCGCTGGGCGTGGTGACGCCGTCGCCGCCGAGGGCCTTGACCTCATTGAGGTCCGCGGCGTACCTCTTGCTGGTGACCGCGTACGGCGGGCCTGGCCGGAACTGCGAGCTGCGGTCGAGCACGAACGGCGTGACGCCTCCCCATCCGGGCGCGAACGCGAACGGGGTGCCGGGCGTGGAGCGGTACTCCCCGGGAGCGGTGCCCTGCGGGAAGTCGTTCACCACCAATGGCGTGTCCGAGCCGTCGGCGGCCCGTAGGGCAAGGATGGCCGCGGCCGCGGCTTGGCCGACCTCGATGCCGCGCGTCTTGTGCCGGCCATCAGGGATGGCGGCCAGTGCGGCGGTGTAGTCGGTCTCGACGCTCGCGACGCCCGCTTGGACGCACGCCGGCGGGAAGGGAGCCGAGATCTGGCCCACGACCGCGACGAGCACGTCGCGGGCGGCCGCCGCAACCGCGGCGTCCGGGGACGCTCCCCGCTTCGCGGTGGCGTTGAACGCGTACGGACGCGACCGCCGGTCGATGGCATTCAGGGCGTCGTGGATGGCCAAGTGCGTCATCGCGTACATGCGCGATTCGTGGAGCGGGTCGTCACCGGGGGAGATGCAGGCGGCGATCGCCGCCTTCCCGGCGTTCGCGTTCCAGGCGCTGACCGCGTCGGAGCGCGGGGTCCGGTGGGCGCCGGCCGGAGCGGCGACCACCGCGAGGGCGGTCGCCGCGAGGGCCGTGGCGAGGAGTGCGCGCGTCATCGGGGCACCGGCGCCCGGTGACGGGCAACGTAGGTGACGCCGCCCAGGGAGACCAGGACGAACAGCGCGCCGGCACCGCCGGCGCCGATCGCGGCCGAGCCCCAGTCGAAGCCCTCGTCGATCGAGCGCACGACCGGCGTGTCCGAGGGTGCCGGCTCGGACGTCTGCGGGTCGGCGATGGGCTGGGCAACCGCCGCCGGGGCGGCGAGCGCGCCGGCGACGAGGCCCGCCGTGACCAGGCGGGCGATTGGGTGAGAGTGGTGAGTGATCATGCCGCCCAGCGTGCTCCCGAGCCGGTAGACGGCCGGTCTAGGCCCGGTTTACTTCGCGCACCTACCGGGAGTAGGGTCGGCTCTGCCATGCCCCGATCCCGCTCCACGGCGTGGATCTCCACCTCCTAGGACCTGTCGAGGCGCACCTCGACGGTCGGCCGATCGCGCTCGGGGCCCCGAAGCAGCGCTCGGTGCTGGCGATGCTGGCGCTCCGTGTCGGGCACACGGTCTCCGCCGATCGGCTCGCCGAAGGCCTGTGGGGCGAGCATCCGCCGCCCAGCGCACCGAAGATGGTGCAGCTCTACGTGTCCCACCTGCGGCGGCTGCTCGAAGGCAACGGCGCGGAGATCGTCACGCATGGGCGCGGCTACGAGCTGCGGCTGGTCGACGGTGGCGTCGACGCGGTGCAGTTCGAGCGCCTGCTTGATGACGCGCAGCCCCGGGAGGCGCTCGCGCTGTGGCGCGGCGAGGCCCTGGCCGACCTCGTGGCCGAGCCGTTCGCTGCAGCCGAGATCCGCCGGCTCGATGAACTGCGACTGCACGCGAGCGAACTGGCGATCGACGCTGACATCGAAGC
>DATDJX010000472.1:0-9192 GCA_036520275.1 Asanoa sp. | reverse complement strand
CAGGTACCCTCGGGCCGTGCTTCCCGTCACCGCGCTGACCGTCGCCGCGGTGCAGGCCGAGCCGGTGCCCGGGGACGTCGCCGGCAACGCGGCCGCCGCGGCGCGGCTCGTGTGCCGGGCCGCCGACGCCGGCGCGCGGCTTGCCGTCCTGCCCGAGCTGTTCCTGCCCGCATACCACCCGCCGACCCTGCACGCCCGGGTCGACGTCGACCTCCGGGCCGCGGCGACCGGCGCCGTGATCGACGACGGGCGCCTCGACCCGTTGCGCTCCGCGGCCCGCGAACGGGCAGTCGTGGTGGTCGTCGGCGCGGCGCTGCGGTACGGCGATGGGCGGCGCACCTGCGCGGCGGTGGTCGTGGATCGGGACGGATCGGCGGTCGCCGCCTACGACAAGCAGCACCTGTGGGGCCGGGACGAGCACGCCCTGTTCACGGCCGGCGGCGCCGGCGCCACCCTGGCCGTCGACGGCTGGCGGCTCGGGTTGGGCGTCTGCTACGACGGCTGCTTTCCGGAGCACGGGCGGGCCGCGGCCGGCGACGACGCACATGGCTACCTGTGCCCGAGCGGGTACCTCGTGGGATCCGCGCACCGGCGCGACCTCTACTACGCGGCCCGCGCCCTGGACAACACGATGTTCGTGGTGTTCGCCAACGGGGTCGGCGGCGCGCCGCCCTGGGTGTTCAACGGGGGAGCGGCGGTCTACGACCCGCAGGGCCGGGTGCTCGCCCGCGGCGCGGACGCCGGCGAGGATATGCTCGTCGTGACCCTCGGCCCGGCGGTGCTGGCCGAGACCAGGGCGGCGCACTCGATGTTGCTCGACCGCCGTGCCGACCAGGGCGGCGTCCGCGCACAGCTGACCGTCTAGGGAGCCTCGATCCCGCCGTCGGGCCGGCGGACCCGGGTGCCGATCCGTGGCGCCGGGCCGATCCGGTGATCGCACCGAACACGATGGGGCAGCACGTGACACGGCGGCGGGACGGCTCGATCGGTCACACGGCTTCCAGGGCGCGCTCCTCGACCACCACGACGGCCGCGCGGAGCGCGCCCGTCACGATCAGCCTCATTCGCCGTCCCGCTCCTCGCCGGTCGGTAACTCCCGATAACAGGATCGGGAGAGACCGACACAACGACGTTCACCAACGCGATGACCCCGTCGACACGGCGAAGTCAGCGCCGGCGAGGAACCCGTCACGCTGATCGGCCGGAGACTCCTCCAGCGGTTGCCGCCCTAGCGAGCGGCTCACAGCGTCGGGGTGAGTCGTGTCCCGACCGGCGCCCGTCGCCAGCCGAGCGACGCCCGGGGGTCGGCCTCTTGGCCGGGGTACGCCGCCGTCGGTGTGCGCGCGGAACCAAATCCGGCCACCGCTGGCAGGACCGCGCCGCGGTGCTAGCTTCATTCGAAGACCGCAGAGAGGTTGCCGCCGTGACTGCAGCCGCCAGACCCGTCGGGAGAGCGCACGCCCTTGCTGGCGGCGCGATGCCTACCGGTGCGGTCGAGCGGTTCCGTCCGGTCGGCTACCTGACGCTCGCGGCACCGGCGCCGGACATGGTCATCCGCGCTGGCGAGAACCTGCGCCCCGTGGGCGTCGAGGATGTCCTTGTGGACACCCGGAGGTGGTCGGGGCCGCCGTGCCGCCCCTGAACGCGGTCGGCAAGATCGCCAAACCTGTGCAGTACGACCGCTGACGCCGCTCGAGAGGTGGGATGACCGCCGTGAACCTTGCCGAGAACCTGACGCGAACCGTCATCGCCCACGAGGAGCGTCCGGCGGTACGCCTGGACGACGTGGTGACGACCTTCCGCGACCTCGACGACGCCAGCGCCCGGATCGCCGGCCTGCTGAGCTCGCGCGGCGTCGCCCCGGACGACCGGGTGGCGATCATGCTGCCGAACGTGCCGGCATTCGCCGTGGTCTACTACGGCGTGCTACGGGCCGGCGGCGTCGTGGTGCCGATGAACCCGCTGCTCAAGGCTCGTGAGGTGGCCTACTACCTCGACGACTCCGGGGCGCGCCACATCTTCGCCTGGCAGGCCGCCGCGGCCGAGGCGGGCAAGGGCGCCGAGTCCGCCCATGCCGACCTGATCGAGGTGGAACCGGCCGCGTTCGCTGCGCTCGTCGCGTCGGTCGAGCCCGTTCGCGACGTCGCCGATCGCGCCGACGACGACACCGCGGTCATTCTCTACACATCCGGCACCACCGGCCAGCCGAAGGGCGCCGAGCTCACCCACGCCAACCTGACGAACAACGTCGGCGTCGTGTGCGCCGATCTGCTCCAGCTGACGCCCGACGACGTCGTCTTCGGCGGGCTACCGCTGTTCCACTCGTTCGGGCAGACCTGCACTCTCAACTCGGTCGTCGCGTCGGGCGCGTGCCTGACCCTGCTGCCGCGGTTCGACGCCGGACGTGCGCTGGACATTCTGGCCAGCCATCGGGCGACGGTCTTCACGGGCGTCCCCACCATGTACGCGGCGCTGCTGGGCCATCCAGACCGCGCGGCGCACGACCTGTCCGCGCTGCGCGTGTGCGTGTCCGGCGGCGCGGCGATGCCGGTGGAGGTGATGCGCGGGTTCGAGCAGGCGTTCGGGTGTGTCGTGCTGGAGGGTTACGGGCTCTCGGAGACGTCTCCGGTCGCCTCGTTCAACCATCCGGGCCGGGAGCGCAAGCCGGGCACCATTGGCACGCCGATCCGCGGCGTGCAGATGCGGCTGGTCGACACGGACGGCAACGAGGTGCCGGCCGGCCAGGACGGCGAGATCGTCATCCGCGGACACAACGTGATGAAGGGCTATTGGCGGCGGCCAGAAGCGACGGCTGCGGCGATCCCCGACGGATGGTTGCGCACCGGCGACATCGGACGGGTCGACGAGGACGGCTACTTCTCGATCGTCGATCGCAAGAAGGACCTGATCATCCGAGGTGGCTACAACGTCTACCCGCGCGAGATCGAGGAGGTGCTTTACGAGCACCCCGCCGTGGCAGAGGCCGCGGTCATCGGCGTACCCCACCCCGAGCTGGGCGAAGAGGTGGCCGCGGCGGTGGCGGTCAAACCGGGCGCGACGGTCACGCCCGACGAGCTGCGCGCCCATGTCAAGGGTCAGGTCGCCGCGTACAAGTACCCGCGGCGCGTGTGGTTCGTCGACGCCCTCCCCAAGGGACCCACCGGGAAGATACTCAAGCGGGAGATCGTCGCCCCGACCGAGCCCGAAGGCGGGTGATCAGCGTGCCCGAAGACGACCGACCCGACCTGGCCGACACCGCGGCCCCGCTGGACGCGCTGCTGGTCGACGCCGCGCTCGGGACACGGCGGTTCATCCCCGACGCCTCGGCGGTCAGGCTTCTCGGCGGCCTCGCCCGCCGCCCCGGCACGACCGCGGGGCGGTTGGGCCGCCTCGCGTCGGAGGCCGCCCGCGCCGCCGTGGGGGCGTCCACGCTGACGCCGGCGCCACGGGACCGCCGCTTCGCCGACCCGGCCTGGGCGCAGAACCCGTTGCTGCACCGGCTGATGCAGATGTACCTCGCCGGCGCGCAGACGGCCGGATCGCTGGTCGCCGATGCCGGGCTGAGCCGCCGCGACGGGCTCCGCGTCCAGCTGCTGCTCGACAACGTGGTCGAGGCGCTGGCGCCGAGCAACCTGCCGTTGGTCAACCCGGCCTCGGCGAAGGCCGCCGTCGACAGCGGCGGGCTGAACCTCGTGCGCGGCGCGGTTAGCCTGCTGCGGGACATGGCCCGGCCGCCCCGCATTCCGCAGATGGTGGACGGCTCGCCGTTCCAGGTCGGGCGCAACATCGCCGCGACGCCGGGTTCGGTCGTGCTGCGCGCCGAGCTGTTCGAGCTGATCCAGTACCGTCCGCAGACGCCGCGAGTCTCGCGGCTGCCGCTGGTGATCGCCCCGCCGACGATCAACAAGTACTACGCGCTCGACCTGGCGCCGGGGCGAAGCCTGGTCGAGTACCTCGTCCAGCAGGGCCAGCAGGTCTTCATCATCTCCTGGCGCAACCCGGACGGCCGGCACGCCGACCTGGGGCTCGACGCCTACGTGCAGGCTGTCATCGAGGCGCTCGACGCGGTCGACCGGATCTGCGGCACGGACCACGCCGCGCTGTTCGGATTCTGCTCCGGTGGCATCATCGCGACGCTGACCGCCGCCGTCCTCGCCGGCCGCGGCGAGGACCGGTTAGCCGGGCTCGGCCTGGGCGTAACGGTGCTCGACTACACCGACGCGGGTGTGCCGGGCGCGTTGGCCGACCGCTCGCTGGCGGCGGCGGCGAAGGCGGCGTCGCGGCGCAAGGGCTACCTCGACGGCCGGGCGTTGGCCGAGGTGTTCGCCTGGCTCCGGCCGGGCGACCTGGTCTGGAACTACTGGGTCAACAACTACCTGCTCGGGCGCAAGCCGCCTGCTTTCGACATCCTGTACTGGAATGCCGACACCACCCGGATGACGGCGGCGCTGCACGCCGGCTTCGTCGACCTGGCAATGGACAACGCGCTGGCCACAGCGAAGTCGATGACGGTGTGCGGCGTACCGATCGACCTGTCGGCCATCCGGGTCGACTGCTACCTGGTCGCCGGCATCGCCGACCACCTGACCCCGTGGGACGCCTGCTACCGCAGCACCGGGCTGTTGGGCGGCGAAAACCGGTTCGTGCTGTCCACCAGCGGTCACATCGCGGCGCTGGTCAACCCGCCGGACAACCCCAAGGCCAGCTACCGGACCAACGCGCGGAACCCGACCGACCCGCAGGAGTGGATCGCCGGTGCACAGACCGTCACGGGCAGCTGGTGGCCGGATGCGGCGGCATGGCTCGCCGCGCGCTGCGGTCCGCAGCGCGCGGCACCCCGGAGCCTCGGCGGGCGCGGGTTCCGGCCTTTGGTGGACGCACCCGGGACGTACGTCTTCGACAGCTGAGAGGAGCGTGCCGTGTACGAGGGCATCGGTCGGTCGCAGGGTACCGACTACTTCCGCATCGGCGACCAGCTCACGAGCGAGGAGCGCGGGTACCTGCGGCGCACCCGCGACTTCGTCGACGAGGAGGTGCTGCCGGTCATCAACGGCTACTGGGAGCGCGCGGAGTTCCCCTGGCCGCTGATCGAGAAGCTGGCCAAACTCGAGATCGTCGGCGACGGCATCGAAGGGTACGGCTGTCCGCCGATGAGCCCGATCGCCACCGGACTGGTACACATGGAGCTCAACCGCGGCGACGGAAGCCTGGGCACGTTCCTCGGCGTGCAAGCCGGCCTCGCCATGCAGTCGATCGCGATGCTCGGGTCGCAGGAGCAGAAGCAGCGGTGGCTGCCGCCGATGGCGCGGCTCGACAAGATCGGTGCGTTCGCGCTCACCGAACCGCTGCATGGCTCGGACTCGGTCGGGTTGGCGTCGTCGGCCCGCCGGGAGGGCGACGGGTGGGTGATCGACGGTGCCAAGAAATGGATCGGCAACGGCACCATCGCGGACGTCGTCGTGGTGTGGGCCCGGGATGTGCAGGACGGTCAAGTCAAGGGTTTCCTCGTCGAGAAGAACACGCCCGGATACCGGGCCACGCTGATGGAGGGCAAGGGTTCCTTGCGCTCGGTGTGGAACGCCGAGATTGCCCTGGACGGGGTACGGGTGCCGGAGGCGAACCGGCTGCCCGGCGCGCGGACGTTCAAGGATGCGGGCCGGGTGCTGGCGGGCACCCGTAACGCCGTCGCCTGGGCGGGGCTCGGCCACGCGACCGCGGCGTACGACATCGCCGTGGCCTACTGCAAGCAGCGCAAGCAGTTCGGCAAGCCGCTGGTCGCTTTCCAGATCGTGCAGGACCGGCTGGTGAAGATGCTCGCCGAGGTCTGCTCCATGCAGCTGTTCTGCCTGCGGCTCGGCCGGCTGATCGAGGAGGGCAGGCTCACCGACACGATCGCGGCGCTCGCGAAGATGAACAACACCCGCAAGGCCCGGCAGGTCATCGCCGAGGCCCGTGATCTGCTCGGCGGGAACGGCATCCTGCTCGACTACCACGTCATGCGGCACATGGCCGACATCGAGGCTCTGCACACTTACGAGGGCACCGAGACCATCCAGACGCTCATCGTGGGGAGGGACATCACGGGTGTCGGCGCGTTCGCCTGACCGGGCGGCGATCCGCTTCGTCGACGTCGACGGAGTCCGGCTGCGCACCTCCGTCCGCGGGTCTGGCCCTCCGCTGTTGATGATCACGGGCCTCGGGGCGAGCCTCGATCTCGGCCAGCCGTTCGAGCAGGAGCTGGCCGCCCGGGGGATTCAGGTGATCAGCTTCGACGCGCCCGGCGTAGGCCGTTCCACGGCGTACGCCTGGCCCCGCCGGATGTCGGGCCTGGCCGCGACCGTCGAACGGGTGCTGGAGGTGCTCGGCTACGACCGGGTCGACGTGCTGGGGGTCTCGCTCGGCGGGGTGGTCGCCCAGCAGCTCGCGCGCCAGGCGCCGCGGCGCGTACGTCGGCTGGTCCTCGCCGCCACCGGGCCGGGGCTCGGCGGGGTACCCGGCTCACCCCGCGTACTGCTGTCGCTGGCCACCCCCCGTCGCTACAGCAACCCCGACTACTACCGCCGCATCGCGGGACGCGTCTACGGCGGACAGGCACGCCGCGACCCCGACGCCCTGTTGCACGGGTCGGTGGCTCGCTTCGTGGAGCGGCCGTCGGTGCGCGGCTACCTCGGGCAGCTCTACGCGATCAGCGGCTGGACGAGCATGCCGTGGCTGCACCGACTGCCGCAGCCGACACTCGTGCTGGCCGGCGACGACGACCCGATCGTGCCGCTCATCAACGGCCGGATCCTGGCGTGGCGCATCCGTCGGTCCCGGCTGCACGTCGTCCGGGACGGGGGTCACCTGTTCGTCCTCGAGCGTCCGGGGGAGACGGCCGCGCTGGTGGCCGGCTTCCTCGCCGAGGGTGCCCCGGCGCCCAGGGCGGTGCAGTAGCCGCCGGTTGATCACGGCTCGTGCCCTAGCCGGACGGCGATGGCACGCGTTCCGGTCTTGGTCGCCTCCGGTCGCCGACCGGTTCCCGGCAGCATGGTCATCTGCCGTGCACGGCTGTCATCGTGGAGCCGGCCGCTCCCGCACGGTCGTCTGGCCGACCTCTGGACGCCAGCGCTTTGCGATCAGCGCCAAACACAGCCCACCGATCGCCACCGTCAGCGCTTCCACCAACCATGCCCACCCCGGGATCCATTGGACCCCGTCCACACTGGCTGGCTTGCCGAGCCACCGCAGGGTGCCGCGGATCTCGAACGGGAAACCGGCGGCCGTCGCGTCGACCGTCCAGGTGCCCACGGGGTGGGGACGGCGGGGATCGGCGTTGACCGGCGGTGGCCGGCCTTGCCCCATCCAGTGGATGCGGTGGTCGTACCAGCGCGCGGTGCCGGTGCTGGCGATCTGCGTCCATATCGGGACCGGTCCGGCGTTGCCTTGGCCGGTCGGGATCGAGTCGGCGAACTGGCGTCGGTTGAGGAAGGTGGTGGGGGAGAGCTGGTTCTCCTCGACCACTCCTGCCGCGATCCGAAGGAAAGGCTCTCCCGTGTAGCCGAGCACGATGATCTCGGAAGGCCCGGTTGCGGTCATCTCGATCCACTCGCCGCCGGGATCTACCCGGACCGTGACACCGGCCGGTGTGGGTTCGACCGCCGACAGCTCCGTCCGGTAGAAGGCGGCATCGGAGACCTGTTGTGCCAGGCCGCGGGCGGCCGCGGCGTCCGCCGGCAGCAGGACCGCGGCGCAGGTGAGCACGGCGGCCGCGCAGCCGCGGGCCCGCCGAGCTCGGGAAGGGCGCACGGCCACACGCCGATTCTGTCCGGACTCCGTACGCCGGCCCACAAAAATGAATGGATTGTCATGTGATCGGCAGCGTCTGTCCGATATGGCGACTTCCCTGATGCAGACTACGACCTCGTACGGGTGCGCGCCGCAGGTTCGGTTGGTGGCCTACGGCGCCGCCCGGCGGCGGGCCGTGACCCGCCACCAGAAGAACGTCAGCGCGCCCGCGGACAGCTGGGGAACGAGAGTTCCGGCGCGCCACACGAGGTCGGTGGCCAGCGCCTGGCTGCCGGTCGCGCCGAAGCCGACGAGCAGGCCGGTGAGGGCGGCGTCCACCGTGCCGAGGCCGCCGACGGTGACGGGAATGGATGACAGCACCGCCGCGAGCGAGAAGGCGGCCAGGGATTCCGCCCATGTCACGGCCTGGCCCGTGTTGGGCCCCTCCTGCAGACCTCGCAGCGCGAGGAACAAGACCGACCAGGAGGTGAACTGCGGGAGGAGGGCCGATCCGGCCACGGCCAGCCACCGCGTCTTGATGACCCCGACCACCGCGGAGCGGAAGTCGAGGACCTTCGCCGAGAGGTCGACGGTCCGGCCGGGACGCAGACGTCGCAGCGCCGCGTTGACGAACCGGTCCGCCAGCCGCCCGACCGCGCGGGCTCCGTCGTCGTCGCGCAGGATCAGCGCGAACGCTGCCACGGCGGCCGCGACGGCCGCGACGCCGACGACCGCGATGACCACGTAGTGCCACCGCTCCTCGCCGCTGGCGATCAGCGCGACGACACCGACGACCGGCATGACGAGGGTGGCGAAGACGTTGAAGGTGCTCGATATCGCTGCGGCGCTCGCGGCCGACCTCGCGCTGAACCCGTAGGACGCCAGCATGTCGTACTCCACGCCGAGGCCGATCGCGCCACCCGCCGGTACGGCATTGCTCACCGCGAAGGAGGTCTGACCCACCACGAACGCCGGCCGGTAATGCAGGCCGGGCAACGCGGCCTGCAAGGGCCACGCACCCACCGCGACGTTGATCACGGCCGCCGCGACAAGCGCGGTCAGGTAGCCGGCCGGCACCCGCTGGATCGACGACCACGCCTGCGAGTATTGGGCGAACCGCGGAAACACGCCCGCGAACACCGCCACGAGCACAGCGACCGTGGCACTGCATGCGAGGGCGGGCCGCCACGAAGGCCGGTGGCGCCGCGCACCAACGGCCTTGCCCGGCGCCGGCCCCCCCGTGACCGCCTTCCCCGGACCGGTCGTCATGGACCCGATCGCGGGCGCGGCGTAGTCATAGCCCCGAGCGTACGAGCCACCGATCCGCTCGGCTGGCCGACACCAGATCAGCGGGGTTTTACCCGCGAGCCAGTCCCGCCGGCAGGTCGTCGCGCTGTCGGGCGACGGCGGGCCGACGCAGCCACGGCC
>DATDJX010000471.1:0-5271 GCA_036520275.1 Asanoa sp. | reverse complement strand
GTCTACCCGACGAGCATGACCCGGCACATCTTCGAGTCGTTCGGCCTGTCGGCACGGCTGACCCTGCACGTCGACGTGCTGCGGGCGGCTCGGCCGGGCGGCAACCCCGACGCCCACCACGTGGTCGAGGCGCAGTTCAAGGCGGTGAGCCGGGCGCTTCGCGAGGCGGTCGCGATCGACCCGCGAGCCGGCGGAGCGGTTCCGTCGACGAAGGGCGCGCTCTAGATGTCCGCGATCCTGCCGATCGTGTTGCTCGCGGTCGCCGGCATGTGCGTTGGCGGCGCCATCTCGGTATCCCGCCAGGGCGGCTCGAAGGGCGTTGTCGGCTTCCTGGCCGTGCTCGGCGCCCTCGCGGCGGCCGGCGGCGTGCTCTGGCTGGTGCCCGATGGCTGACGTCGTCGTGCTCGACTACGGGTCGGGCAACCTGCGTTCCGCCGAGCGGGCCCTCGCCCGCGCCGGCGCCGACGCGACGGTGACGTCCTCTTTGGACGCCGCTGCGGTCGCCGACGGCCTCGTGGTGCCGGGCGTCGGCGCGTACGCGGCCTGCATGGCCGGTCTCGACGCGCTCGGCGCCGGGCCGGTCATCGCCGAACGGGTGGCCGCCGGCCGCCCGGTGCTCGGCATCTGCGTCGGCATGCAGATCCTCTTCGACTCCGGCGAGGAGCACGGCGTCGTCACCAAGGGCCTCGGGCTGCTCCCCGGCGCCGTCCGCCGGCTCACCGCGCGACGGGTCCCGCACATGGGCTGGAATACCATCGCCGTGCCCGAAGGCTCGCGATTGTTCGCCGGGTTGCCGCTTGACGCGCGGTTTTACTTCGTCCACTCGTACGCGGCCCGGGACGTCGCCGTTCTCGCCGACGCGGGCGCGCTGGCGACCACGTGCGTCCACGACGAGCCGTTCGTCGCCGCCGTCGAGCGCGGTCCCCTGTCGGCGACCCAGTTCCACCCGGAGAAGTCCGGCGACGCCGGCGCCGCCCTGTTGCGGACCTGGGTGGGCACGCTTGGCTAAGGAGTCGCTCCGTGACGCTCACGTTGTTGCCCGCCGTCGACGTCGCCGGCGGCCGGGCCGTGCGGCTCGTGCAGGGTGCCGCCGGCAGCGAGACCTCGTACGGCGATCCGCTGGAGGCGGCCCTGGCCTGGCAGGCCGACGGGGCACGGTGGATCCACCTGGTCGACCTCGACGCCGCGTTCGGCCGTGGCTCCAACGCCGACCTGCTGGCCCGCGTCGTGTCCCGGCTGGACGCCGAGGTCGAGCTCTCCGGCGGGATCCGCGACGACGCGTCGTTGCGGGCGGCGCTCGCGACGGGTGCGGCCCGGGTCAACATCGGCACCGGCGCGCTGGAGGACCCGCGGTGGTGCGACCGGGTGGTCGCGGGGTACGCGGACCGGGTCGCGATCGGCCTGGACGTCCGCGGTCGTACGCTGTCCGCGCGCGGCTGGACCCGCGACGGCGGCGACCTGTTCGAGGTCCTGGAGCGGCTCGACAAGGCCGGCGCGGCCCGCTACGTCGTCACCGACATCACCAAGGACGGCACGATGAGCGGTCCGAACCTGGATCTGCTGCGGGCGGTCTGCGCCGCCACGCCGGCGCCGGTCATCGCGTCCGGCGGGGTGTCCACGCTCGACGACCTGCGCGCGCTGTCCACGCTGGAGGGTGCCGGCGTGGAAGGCGTGATCGCTGGGAAAGCGTTGTACGCCGGGGCGTTCACGGTCGCCGAGGCGCTCGCGGTGCTGGCGTCACCCGCGACCGCCGGCTAGCGGTAGGCCACGGTCGGTCCCGGTCGATCGCGGCGAATCCCGTAGTGTCGCTCTGCTCCACCCGGACCGGCACGAGCCCGCCTCGTGCATGTTCGGTCCCGGATAGCCTGGGTGGGTGCCTGTCGCCGTACGCGTGATCCCGTGCCTCGACGTCGACGCCGGCCGGGTGGTCAAAGGCGTCAACTTCGTCGGCCTGCGGGACGCCGGCGACCCGGTCGAGCTGGCGGCCGCCTACGACGCCGCCGGCGCCGACGAGCTGACCTTCCTCGACGTGACCGCGTCCTCCGACGACCGCGGCACGATGCTCGACGTCGTGCGCCGTACGGCCGAATCGGTGTTCATCCCGCTGACGGTCGGCGGTGGCGTCCGTACCCCGGCCGACGTCGACACGCTGCTGCGGGCCGGCGCCGACAAGGTCGGCGTCAACACGGCCGCCATCGCCCGGCCGGCCCTCATCGGCGAGGTCGCAGACCGGTTCGGCCGTCAGGTGCTGGTGCTCTCGCTCGACGTGCGGCGCAGGGTCGGCGCCGGCGCGCCCGCGACCACGCCGAGCGGCTTCGAGGTCACCACCCACGGCGGCCGCCGCGGCACCGGCCTCGACGCCGTCGAGTGGGCCGAGCGCGGCGCCGACCTGGGAGCGGGCGAGATACTGCTCAACTCGATGGACGCCGACGGCACCAGGACCGGGTTCGACCTGCCGCTGATCAAGGCCGTACGAGAGGCCGTCGACATCCCGGTGATCGCGAGCGGCGGCGCCGGCGCGGCGGCGGACTTCCCGCCGGCCGTCGCCGCCGGCGCCGACGCGGTGCTGGCCGCGAGCGTCTTCCACTTCGGGGAACTGGCCATCGCGGACGTGAAGTCCGCCCTGCGCGCCGCCGGCCACCCCGTACGGTGAGTGCACGGTGATCGACGCCGCGCGAGGGCGGTCAGTCGTTCTCCGGGGAGCGGCGCGGAGCCGGGGGGAGCGGGCCGCGGCCGCTGTATTCGAGGATCGCGGCGGCGTGCTCCTCCTCGTCGAGTGTCCAGTCGGTCAACGTATCCGGCGCGCGGCGGCTGAGCGCGCCGAACACGGTGTCGACGGCGCCGCTGATCCCGCCGCGGGGGCGGTTGCGCCACAGGTGCTCGCCGGCGGCAGTCACCCGGAACCAGCCGTCGTTGACGCTGACGAGCCCGGCGCCGGCGAGCCGCCGCACGGCTGCTTCGACCTCGTGGCGCGCGGGCAGCGCCCGGTCGAGATGGTCCGCCATGGACAGCACGTCGGCGAGGCGCACGCCCTCGGGGCGCCGGCTGTCGACGGCGCGACGGTGCCGGCCGGCGCCGTTGGCCATGACGACGGCCACAAAGATCCAGGCGTCGGATCGCCGCCAGTCCTCGTGCCCCATGACGCCATGATGCCGGCCGAACGCGAAAGAAGAAATGCGTCCGTCGCACGGTTTACATAGATGTTTCCGGCTGTGTCGATGTGTGCGTCGGTTCGCCGCCGACCGCGGCAACCGTGAACAGGGGGATCGTGATGTGCGCGAGCGGCCCGATCGCGAGGGCATAGGCGATGGTTCCCCAGCCCACGGTGCCGCCGAGGAGCCAGCCCACCGCGAGCACCGCGACTTCGATCACGGTGCGGGTCCGGCGGAGGGACGCGTGGCCACCTCGGCGGGCGACGTACCCGGTCATGAGCCCGTCGCGCGGCCCGGGACCCAGCCGTGCTCCGATGTAGAGCCCGGTGGCCACGCCGTTGAGCAGGATGCCGCTCAGCAGGAACGCGATGCGCGCGGCCGGTGGGTCGGGCGTGGGCAGCCCGGCGAGCGCGCCGTCGACGGCGAGGCCGATCACGACGACGTTGCTGACCGTCCCTATGCCGGGCTTCTGCCGCAACGGGATCCAGAGCAGCAGCACGGCGGCGCCCACGATGATGGTGACCGTGCCGAAGCTCAGCCCGGTGTGCTCGGCGATGCCCTGATGGAAGACGTCCCACGGGTCGAGGCCGAGCCGAGACTCGATCATGAATCCCATCGAGACGCCGTAGAGCACCAGGCCGGCGAAGAGCTGGGTCAGTCGCCGGGGCAGGCGCTCGTGCCACGGAACGGGCGGGTTGCCGGTGGGGCGCATGCATGCCACTCTTGAGGCCAATTGGCGCCCGGCGTAGAGCCAATTTCGGAGGAGTGGTTATGAGCAGCCTGGTACGCGGCGGCCAACTCGCCCGCCTCCTCGGTCACTGGCACGCCCTGCCCGGGCGCCGGCGCAACCCTGACTACGCCGCATTGGCCGGCGCGATCCGCGGTCTGCTCGCCGACGGCCGGCTTCCGCTCGGTATCCGCCTACCCGCGGAGCGCGAGCTCGCCGAGGCGCTCAAGGTCAGCCGTACGACCGTCACCGCCGCCTATCGCGAGCTGCGCGACAGTGGCCACCTGACCAGCCGGCGGGGCGCGGGCAGTTGGACCACCCTGCCCGGTGGCCACCGGGTCGGCAGCTCCGGCCTGTGGACCCCGCTCGACGAGTTCGGGATGATCGACCTCGGCTGCGCGGCGTTGTCGGCGCCACCGGAGCTCCTGCCGGCCGCGCGCGCCGCGGCGGACGAGCTGCCGCGCTACCTCGGCGACGCGGGCTATCACCCGACCGGCATCGTCGAGCTCCGCGAGACGGTCGCCGCGCTGTACACGGCCCGCGGCCTGCCGACGAGCGCTGACCAGATCATGGTGACGAGCGGCACCCAGCACGCCCTCGACCTGGTCGTTCGGCTGACCGTCCCGGCGGGTGCCGGCGTGCTCGTGGAGTCGCCGACGTATCCGAACGCGCTCGCCACGCTGTCGGCGCGGCGCGCCCGGATCGCCACGCACGGCCTCGACGCGTCGGCGGGCGCCGGCTGGGACGCCGACCTGCTGCTGGGCAGCCTGCGGCAGACCGGCCCGCGGCTCGCGTACGTCATCCCGGAGTTCCACAACCCGACCGGGCACCTGATGCCCACCTCCCTTCGCGAACGGATGGTGGCCGCGGCCCACGCCGCCGGCACCGACCTCGTCGTGGACGAGTCCTTTGTGGACCTGCCGCTCGACGGAACGGAGATGCCGCCGCCGACGGCCGTCTTCGACAGCCACTCGCGGGTGATCTCGATCGGCGGCATGAGCAAGGCGTATTGGGGTGGGCTGCGCATCGGTTGGGTGCGCGCGTCGGCGCCCACGGTGCAGCGCCTCGCCGCCGCCCGGGTCGGCGTGGACATGGCGAGCCCGGTGCTCGACCAGCTGGTGGCCGTGCAGCTGCTCGCCCTGGCCGACACGATCGTGCCGGCCCGGCGCGTGCAGCTCGCCGCCCAGCGCGACGCGCTGCTCGCCGCGCTGTCCGACGCCCTGCCCGAGTGGCGGGTGCGGGTGCCGGCGGGCGGCGTGACCCTGTGGGCCGAGTTGGACGGGCCCATCTCGAGCGCGCTGTCCCGCGCCGCAGAGGAGGTCGGCGTACGCCTGGCGCCGGGCCCGCGGTTCGGCCTGGATGGCACGCTGGAGCGCTTCCTGCGCCTGCCGT
>DATDJX010000470.1:0-3122 GCA_036520275.1 Asanoa sp. | reverse complement strand
GAGGATCGTGACGCGGTCGGGCAGCCGGCTCACGCGTGCTCCGGTGGCAGGGCGGCGGCGTCGAGCCAGTAGGCGGTGAAGACTTTCATCAGCTTCACGAGGGCGAGGAACGTGACGGGCTTGGGGATGACGGTGTTGGCTCCGGCGTCGTACGCGGCCGCGATCTGCGCGGGCTCGGGAGCGCGCACGAGCACGACCACCGGAATCTGGCGGAGGTTCGTATTGGACTTGATGGCCCGGACGGCATCGAGGTGCTCGTTGCCCGGCAGGTCGAGGTCGATCAGGACCAGCGCCGGCGGCGGGCTCGTCCGCGCGTCCTCGTGATCGCCCTGCTGGTGCAGGTAGTCGTCGAGCTCGGCCGCGCTCTCGACCGTGCGCAGGTCGGCCGGGCCGGTGCCCTCCAGCAGGGCGTCGCGGATCATCGCGCGCGCGTCCGGGTTGGCGTCTGCGAGCACCACCGTCGGCACCAACCGCACGCCGATGAGTCCCGGGCCCGCCGCACCGGAGACCGTCCGTGGCCGCCGCGTCATCTGGTCCGTCCTCGTCCCTTTGCATGAAGGGGCGGCCTCGGTGCCGCCCGACCGATCGAGCGTATGAGGCGTATGGCGCGGAATTGACCGTTCTCGGCGGATGTACGACCGAAACTGGCCGGTCGGCCAGGGGTGGTGAACCGACTCGTGCGGTTGCGCGCATTCGAGGTATGTCCCTCGCCTTGCTCGCCGTCGTCGCGCTCGCCGCGGTCGCGCCCGGGCAGTGGTCCGGGTCGACGTCTTCGACGTCGCCCAAGTCGCACGGCTCACGCGCGCGAGTGACGTTCGAGGTCCTGCCCGGGTCGGGCGCGATCCGGCCGTTCGTGCGCGTGGACCTGCGCGGTTGCCGCAGCACCCGTACCGTCCACATCCGGCGGTCGCTCGGCCTCGTCGCGGCCGCCGACGGGCGCTTCGCCCTCCGCGCGCGCTTCTCACCACCGGGGCGCGCGATGAAGGTCCGCCTGCGCTTCGCCGGCCGCTTTGTGTCCGAGACCGCGGCCCGCGGGACCCTGCGCGGGCGCCTCCGCTACGCCGGCGGCCACGTCTGCCGCATCCCGCGCCTGATGTGGACGACCCACTCCGCCGATCCTTCGCCCGGCGCCACTGACGACCAAGCGGAGCTCGACGACCCGGACGCCGTGATCGACGACGACGAGCCGATCGAGGACGGCGACTACGAGGAGGACGACGGCCCGACCGACGACGACCCGGCCGACACCGGCACCGACGACTCGCCCGACGAGCCCTAGCCCCGTCCGGCGCTACCCTTCCGGGCGCACCCCGCCGACGTAGCTCAGCTGGTAGAGCACTTCACTCGTAAGGAGTATCGCGCCGGCTCCGACGAGGCCTCAACGTGCACCATTCAGCCGTCGCTTGCAGCCGTTTTCCCTGCTAGTGGGGTTCTTGACGAGGCGCCGTTTGTAGTCGCGGTCCGGCGTCTTTGGAACGTCCGCCGGGCGCCCAGACCCACGCTGATCTCAGCTGACGGAGGTGCCGAGTGCAGTGCCGGGCTCTCGTTCGCGCTTCGCCGGTAGTGGGCCTCGCTTCGCCCGGCAGAGGGGGGCGTCCGTTCATTTCACGAGGTTTGTCGGGACCTGCACGAGGCGATCGAGTGTCGCGCCCTGGAAGTCGGGCGGGAGGCTCTCGCCCGGCGGGGTCGCGCCGGTGATGCGGAGGATCGGGATCGAGGCCGGCCTGATGTCGCCGTTGGGATCGAAGCGGAAGGTGCCGAGGATGCCGTCCTGCACCTCGCTGGCGAACAGCTGGTGAAGCACCGAGGCACGCGTCCCGTCGGAGCGAGCAATCGCGTCCATCACGAGATCCGCGGCCTGCCCGGCTTCCATTACGCCGATGTACTGCGTGGCCGGGTCGCCGATGTCGCGTTTGAAGCGCCGGCCGGCGGAACTCAGCGGGAGGATGCCGCGCGGCAGGTCGTTCGTCGACACGTACATGCCGCGACCGGCCCGGCCGATGCGCTTGACCACCGCGCGCGGAGTGAAGAAGAAGCCGCCCATGATCGTGACCCTGGCGCCCAGGCGTGCGCGCAGCGCTTTCACGAGTCGATCGCCGCCGTACAGCGGGTCGCCCCCGACGACGACGCCGTCTGCCCCCGAGCGCGCGATCGTGTCCGCGAGCACGTCGTAGCTCTTGGTGCGCGGGTCGAACGCCGCAGACCCGGCGAGCCCGACGCCCAGTCTCGCTGCCGCGCGCCCGAACGGGTCGGTGAGCAGCCCCTTCCAGAAGCTCGAGTCATGCAGCAAATAGACCCGCTCGAGCGCGAGGCGCTTCGCCACGACCGCCAGGGCGGCGCCCTGAAGGTCGTCGCCGGGCAGGAGCCGGACGTAGTTGCGGACCCCGGTCGGGTAGTACACCTCCGGCTCGCCCCTCTCGCTGTCCGACGACGGGCGGGTGAGGCCCGGGGACGTGTTCACGGGGCTGATCATGGCGAGCGGCCCGCCCGGTGCGCGGTTGAGGATCGGGATCTCCACCTGGGCGCAATAGGAGCTCCATGGGCCGATGAGGGCCACGAGGTCGTGCGCGCCCGCGTACGCTTCCGCGTTCGCTGCGCACCGGCGATTCTCGAAGGCGCCGGTCTGCGCGGTCGACTCGTCGCACGAGCGATAGCCGACCGTGTACCGGCCCGCCTTGAAGTCGCGCTGCTCGAGCGCGAGGCGGATCGCGTCGGCGTTCGCGCGCGGGCCGGCGCCGTCCGGCCCCTGCAGCGGAAGATCGGATGCGATCACCACGTCCGGCTTTCTGTCACCCGAGACCACATCTCCGCAGACGGATGCCGGCAGGGTGCCCGCCGCGGGCCGGCCCGCGGTGCTCACCCAGGCCCCGCCGGCACCCGCCGCGAGCGCCTGGACGGCGCCGGCCGGGACGCGCGTGACCTCGTTCGTGCGGGGGTCGATCCGCGAGACCGTTTCGTCGATGTAGTTGCCGGCCCACACCGCGCCCGCGCCGAAGGCGATGTACTCGGCGCCGACGCCGACGGCTATCGACCGCGTGACCGGATGTGGCCCGGGCTGGATCTGCCATACGACGCCGTCGCGGTTCGCCGCCACCCAGACCTTGCCGGCGCCCACGGCGATC
>DATDJX010000469.1:0-9534 GCA_036520275.1 Asanoa sp. | reverse complement strand
TCCGATCCCACGACTGATCCCACGAACGCAAACGCCCGGATCAAGATCCGGACATTGGTGCTGGTCAGAAGGGGTGCCCCCGGCAGGATTCGAACCTGCGCTCCCGCCTCCGGAGGGCGGTGCTCTATCCCCTGAGCTACGGGGGCTCAGCGACCCGCAAAAGACTAGCAGGCATCGGTATCCAAGACCGACGCGCCTCGACACCGCCCCTCGGCGGCCCCGCCCGCCCGGACCAGGTCGTACTGGAGCGCGACGTCTGACCATCGGCGTGTGGTCCGGCGGGATACGCGCAGGAGCTAGGCGCGCTCGCAGCTCGGCAGCGCGTGCAGCACGATCCGTTCCGGCAGGCGCCGCGGCCACTCGGCCGCCGACCAGGAGCCGTCCACGATCACCTGGACCGGCCGCTTCTGTACGCCGCTGAGCCCGTACAGGAACCGGCGCGGAAGCGCTGCCGGCATGCCCATGGTCATCATCAGGAAGCGCGCCCAGCCGCGGGCGGACACGGCCGACAGGGCCTCCGTCGCCGGCGTGACGCCTTGCAGCCGGGTACGGCCGACGAAGTAGATCTCGGCCCGCTGCTCGAGCGCCGCCCGCGCCACCGCGAGATAATCGCCACTCATCCATCGCGCAACGGCGGCCGCGCACAGCGGGCACGCCCGTTCCTCCGGCCCGTCGGGCATGAGGCCCCACGAGCGCATGTAGCGACTCAACGTGGAATCGCCGAGCTCGACGCCGAACCGCTTCGCTACGAGGGCGCCCAGGCTCTGCCGGGTCCACAGCTCGCCGCCGAAGCCGACCTCCTCCGGGAACCGGTCACGGAGCGAGTCGATCAGGCCGAGCTCCTGCTCGCGGCCCAGCGCAGCGGCCTGCCCGTGGCGGCGCGCCGCCACCGCGCCGTCACCGCCGATCCGCTGCCGCTGGCACCAGATGCCGGCCGAACGGCGTGTGTCAGTTGTTCCTCCCATGCAAGGGGACAACGACGGCGTAACCACCTAGTAGCGTACGGTCACGCATCGACGACGCCCGGCGCACAAACGGACAAAGCCTACGAGACACCGAGCCGGGCCTGCAGCGTTTGCAGGTCGGTGATCTCCCGCTGTTGGCTGTCGGCCATCGTCTGCGCCAGCCATTTCACGTCGGAGTTGCGCGCTTCGCGCACCGCCGCCTGCGCCATGTGGATGCCGCCGAGGTGATGGTTGACCATCAGCCGTAGGAACAGGGCGTCGAAGTCCTTGCCGGTGGCGGCCCGCAGCTGGGCGCGCTCGGCGTCGGTGGCCATGCCGGGCATCAGCCCGTCCTTCACCGCGGCCGCACCGTCGGGCATCCAGGCCATCCGCGGCTGGGTGCCGGTCGGGCTCAGGTTCCACTCCCGCAGCCAGGTCTGCATCATGCCGATCTGCGCCTGCTGGGTCAGGGCGATGTCGGCGCCGACCTGCCGCACCTCCGGGTCGTTGCCCTTCTCGTGCGCGAGGATCGCCATCTCCACGGCCTGGGCGTGGTGCGTCGACATGTCCCGCGCGAACCCGGCCTCGACCGAGCCGTCGCCGGGCGTGCGCAGCTGGTGGACCACCAGGGCGCCGCCGACGCCGATCAACACGCCGAGCACGAGGGCCACGGCCAGGGCGATCAGGCCGAACCGTCGTACGCCGCCGAGGCGCATCACGGGCGGGCTGTCGAGATCGTCGGTCGGCGTGGTGTCGGTCGTCACGGTGCGATCACTGCTGGGTCTGGATGTCGTGTGGTGTCGTGCCGGTCGCGGTGACACCGCTGGCGCAGCTGGCGCCGGGCTCGACCGCGGCGTTCTGCCGCAGCGCTCCGATGAAGTCGTCGATCCGCTTGTCGCCGGCGTTGTTGACCTTGAGCTGGTAGCCCCAGGCCTGCAGCGAGATCGGCTTGTCGAGGCCCTCGTAGGGGCTCATCAGCATGTACTCCTGGCCGCGTACCTTGCTCGCGAGCTTGTCGACCTGGTCCTTCGGCAGGTCGGGGCGGTAGGTGATCCAGACCGCGCCGTGCTCCATGCTGTGCACCGCGTGCTCGCTCGCGATAGGTGCGTCGTAGACATCGCCCATGCAGTTCTGCCAGGTCGGGTTGTGCTGACCGGCCACCGGCGGGCTCTGCTCGTACTTGATCACACCGGACTTGTGCTGCGCCGCCTTGACCAGGTCGGGGTTGCTCGTGCGGAAGTCCGTGATGCCCTTGATGCCGGCGGCGCGCTCGTTCCACGGCTTGGCGCCGTTGTAGACCGCCCAGGCGCCGTAACCCACGATGCCGAAGGCGATGAGGCCGACCGCGACAAACAGCGCGATCGGGCCCCAGCTGCGGCCCTGGCTGACCTTGACCGGCGCGACCGGCTTGCGCGGGCCGCGTCCACCGCCACCGGCACCGGCCGGCCTGGAACCGGCGGGACGACCACCGGATGCCGGCCGGCCGCCGGAGCGCGCGCCGCCCGCGCGGGCGGTCGCCGCCTTGCCACCGGGAGGGCGTCCCGCGCCCGCGACCGCCTTCTTCGCGGGTGCCGTGTTCTGGCGGCTCGGGTCGCCGGCCGGTGTGCTGATGCTCATCGTCCCTCGTCGGATCGCTGGGCCTGGTGGGGAAAGCTGGCTCGATGGCGCAGGGTCGCCGCCGAGTTACGGAGTCTACCCCGGCTAGCATGTTTCGGTGACTCCCGCCAAGCTCGCCGAGGCCGTGCTCGCCGCCGCCCGCGCCGTCTTCACCGACCGTGGGCTGGATCACGCCGCGCTGCCGGAACGGACGACGGTCGAGCGACCCCGCAACCCGGAGCACGGCGACTATGCATCGACGATCGCCTTGCAACTGGCCAAAAAGGTGGGCGTTCCACCCCGCGAGCTGGCCGGCGCCCTGGCCGAGCGGCTGGGGCAGGCGCGTGGGATCAAGTCGGTGGAGGTCGCCGGCCCCGGCTTCCTCAACATCCGGCTCGACGCGGCCGCCGCCGGCCAGCTCGCCCGCGTCGTGGTCGAGGCCGGCACGGCGTACGGCCACAGCGCCGCCCTCGCCGGCGAGACGATCAACCTGGAATTCGTCTCCGCCAATCCCACCGGCCCTGTCCACATCGGTGGTGTGCGGTGGGCGGCGGTCGGCGACGCGCTCAGCCGGCTGCTGCGCGCGGCCGGCGCGAAGGTCGGCACCGAGTACTACTTCAACGACGCCGGCTCCCAGATCGACCGGTTCGCCCGGTCGCTGATCGCCGCCGCGCGCGGCGAGCCCACGCCCGTAGACGGGTACGGCGGCGCCTACATCTCCGACATCGCCACGGAGGTCGTCCGCGCGCGCCCCGAGGTGCTCGACCTCGACGACGCGCGGGCGCAGGAGATCTTCCGGGTCGAGGGCGTGGCCCTCATGCTCGCCGAGATCAAGCAGTCGCTGGCGGACTTCGGCGTGCACTTCGACGTCTACTTCAACGAGAAGCAGCTGCACGACAGCGGCGAGCTCGACCTCGCGCTGCAGCGCCTGAGCGCGCAGGGCCACGTCTACGAGGCCGACGGCGCGCTGTGGCTGCGCACGAGCGGGTTCGGCGACGACAAGGACCGGGTGCTGCGCAAGTCCGACGGCGACTGGACCTACTTCGCCGCCGACTGCGCCTACTACCTCGACAAGCGCGAGCGCGGCTTCGACCGGGTCGTCATCATGCTCGGCGCCGATCACCACGGCTACGTCGCACGGATGCGGGCCGTGGTCGCCTGCTTCGGCGACGACCCCGACGCCAACCTCGAGATCCTCATCGGACAGCTGGTGAGCCTCGTCCGCGACGGCCAGCCGATGCGGATGTCCAAGCGGGCCGGCACGATGCTGACCCTGGAGGACCTCGTCGACGCGATCGGCGTCGACGCGGCCCGCTACGCGCTGGCGCGCTACTCCAGCGACTCACCCATCGACATCGACGTGGACCTGTGGACCCGCTCCACAAGGGACAACCCGGTCTACTACGTGCAGTACGTGGCCGCCCGCACGGCGAGCGTCGCGCGCAACGCGGCCGATGTCGGCCTCACCCGCGGCGACGCCGAGGCGTTCCACCCGGAGCTGCTCGACCAGGACAAGGAGAACGAGCTCCTCAAGTCGCTGGGCGAATATCCGGCCGTGGTCGCGGCCGCCGCCGAGCTGCGCGAGCCGCACCGCGTCGCGCGCTACCTCGAAGACCTCGCCGGCGCCTACCACCGGTTCTACGACACCTGCCGCATCCTCCCCCGCGGCGACGAGGAGATCACCGACGTGCACCGGGCACGGCTGTGGCTCAACGACGCCACGCGCACGGTCATCGCGAACGGGCTCGGTCTGCTCGGCGTGCGCGCGCCGGAACGCATGTAGCGGTCCACCGGGGGGAGAACGAGATGCGAACTCATGAGGCGGGCGCGCTGCACGGCGAGTACGGCGACCGAGGGCCGTCCTGGCTCCGTACACCCGACGACGTCAACGCGCTCGTGCCGCAGCTGTGGCCGCGGCGCGTGGCGCGGGCCGACGACGGCGCGCTGTCCGTCGCCGAGCTGAGCGTCCAGGCCATCAAGGAGCGGTACGGCACACCGGCGTACGTCCTCGACGAAGACGACCTGCGCGCCCGCTGCCGCGAGTTCAAGGCAGCGTTCGCCGACCAGGACGTCTACTACGCCGGGAAGGCGTTCCTGTGCAGGGCGGTCGTGCGGATCATCGCCGAGGAGGGCCTGCAACTCGACGTGTGCACGGGCGGCGAGCTGCGGATCGCGCTCGCGGCCGGGATGCCGCCGCAGCGGATCGGCTTCCACGGCAACAACAAGTCACTGTCCGAACTGGAGCGCGCTGTCGAAGCGGACGTGGGCCGGATCGTCGTCGACTCGTTCGACGAGATCGACCGCCTGACCGAGGTCGTCCGGGCCCACCCGGGCAGCCGTCCGGGCGTGCTCGTCCGGGTGACGGTCGGCGTCGAGGCGCACACCCACGAGTTCATCGCGACATCGCACGAGGACCAGAAGTTCGGCTTCTCCCTGGCCGGCGGCGCCGCCTTCGCGGCCGTCGTGCGGATCCTCGACGAGGGCGTGCTCGACCTGCGCGGCCTGCACTCGCACATCGGCTCGCAGATCTTCGACGCGAGCGGCTTCGAGGTGGCCGCGCGCCGGGTGCTGCAGCTGCAGGCGCAGATCCGCGACGCCCGCGGCGTCGAGCTGCCCGAGCTGGACCTCGGCGGCGGCTTCGGCATCGCCTACACCACGCAGGACGACCCGTCGCCGGCGAACGACCTGGCGAAGCGGATGAGCAAGATCGTCGACGACGAGTGTGAGGCGATGCGGCTCGCCGCGCCGCGCCTGTCCGTCGAGCCCGGCCGCGCGATCGTCGGGCCCGCCGTGTTCACGCTCTACGAGGTCGGCACGGTCAAGGACGTCGACGGGATCCGCACCTACGTCAGCGTCGACGGCGGGATGAGCGACAACATCCGCACCGCGCTGTACGACGCTTCCTACTCCGCGACCGTGGCCTCCCGCGCAAGCGACGCGCCGCCGATCCTCGCCCGGGTGGTGGGAAAGCACTGTGAGTCCGGCGACGTCGTGGTGAAGGATGAGTTCCTGCCCGCCGACGTGCAGCCGGGAGACCTTCTCGCGGTCCCGGGCACGGGAGCCTACTGCCGCAGCATGGCCAGCAACTACAACCACGTGCCGCGGCCGCCGGTGGTCGCCGTGCGTGACGGCCGCGCCCGGGTCATCGTGCGGCGGGAGACCGAGGACGACCTGCTGGCATTGGACGTGGGATGAGACCTGTGCGGTTGGCGCTGCTCGGATGCGGCACGGTGGGCGCCGAGGTGGTCCGGCTGATGCACGACCAGGCCCTCGACCTGACGGCCCGGATCGGCGCGCCGCTCGAGCTGGCCGGCATCGCCGTGCGCCGGCTCGGGCGCGACCGTGGTCCGCTGCCGGTCGACCCGTCCCTGTTCACGACCGACGCGCTGGGCCTGGTCAAGCGCGACGACGTCGACGTCGTGGTCGAGGTGGTCGGCGGCATCGAGCCGGCACGCACCTGGCTCGTCGAGGCGCTGCACCGCGGTAAGAGCGCCGTCACGGCGAACAAGGCGCTGCTCGCCGAAGACGGCGCCGCGCTGCACGACGCGGCCGCGGAAGGGGGCGCCGACCTCTACTACGAGGCATCGGTCGCCGGCGCGATCCCCCTGCTGCGGCCGCTGCGCGAGTCCCTGCACGGCGACACGATCACCCAGGTCACCGGCATCGTCAACGGCACCACCAACTTCATCCTCTCGGCGATGGACGCCACCGGCGCCGGCTTCACCGAGGCGTTGGAGGAGGCGACCTCGCTCGGCTACGCCGAGGCCGACCCGACGGCCGACGTCGAGGGCTTCGACGCCGCCGCGAAGGCCGCGATCCTCGCATCGCTCGCCTTCCACACCCGGGTCAGCGCCGCCGACGTCCATCGCGAGGGAATCACCGGCGTCACGGCGGGCGACATCGCGAGCGCCCGGGAGATGGGTTGCACGATCAAGCTGCTCTGCATCGCCTCGCGGGTGGACGGCTCGGTGAGCGTGCGGGTGCACCCGGCGATGATCCCGCGTACGCACCCGTTGGCCAGCGTCGGGGACGCGTTCAACGCGGTGTTCGTCGAGGCCGAGGCCGCCGGGCAGCTGATGTTCTACGGCCGCGGCGCCGGCGGGGGGCCCACCGCGTCCGCCGTGCTGGGCGACATCGTCGCGGTCGCCCGCAACCGGCTGGCGGGGGTACGCGCGGCCAGCGAGTCGGTCTACGCGGCGCTGCCGATCCGGCCGATGGGCGAGGCCGTCACCCGCTACCACATCAGCCTCGACGTGGCCGACCGCGCCGGTGTGCTGGCGGCGGTGGCCGGAGTGTTCGCCAAACACGACGTGTCGATCGCGACCGTCCGACAGTCCGGTCGGGGCGACGAGGCGGTGCTCGTGATCGTCACCCACCGCGCGTCCGACGCGGCGTTGGCCGCGACCGTCGACGAGCTGCGCAGCCTCGAGGTGGTCCGCTCGATCGCGAGCGTGCTGCGGGTTGAGGGCAGCGCCTGAGGCCCTAAGCTGGGGTTTCACGCAGAACCGAGGAGCGCGCGATGTGGCGGGGATTGATCGACGCCTACCGTGACCGGCTGCCCGTCTCGGAGTCGACGCCGGTCGTGACGCTGCACGAAGGCGACACGCCGCTGCTGCCGGCGCCCGTGCTGTCCTCGCGCACAGGCTGCGACGTCTACCTCAAGGTGGAGGGCGCCAACCCGACCGGTTCGTTCAAGGACCGCGGCATGACCGTCGCAGTCTCCAAGGCGGTCGAGGCCGGCAACAAGGTCATCATCTGCGCGTCGACCGGCAACACGTCCGCCTCGGCGGCGGCGTACGCCGCCCGGGCCGGCATCACCTGCGCCGTGCTGGTGCCCCAGGGCAAGATCGCGCTGGGCAAGCTCGCCCAGGCCCTCGTCCACGGCGCGAAGCTGCTCCAGGTGAACGGCAACTTCGACGACTGCCTGGCGCTTGCGTCCAAGCTGTCGGTCGAATACCCGGTGGCGCTGGTCAACTCGGTCAACACGGACCGCATCCACGGGCAGAAGACGGCGGCCTTCGAGATCGTCGCCGCGCTGGGCGACACTCCCGACATCCACTGCCTGCCGGTCGGCAACGCCGGCAACATCACCGCCTACTGGCTGGGCTACGGCGAGGACTTCGACGCCGGCAGCGCGACGCGGCGCCCCCGCATGTACGGGTTCCAGGCATCCGGCGCGGCGCCGATAGTCGACGGCGCGGTGGTGCAGGAGCCGTCGACGATCGCCACGGCCATCCGGATCGGCAACCCGGCGAGCTGGGCGAAGGCCGTCGACGCCCGGGACGAGTCGGGCGGCCTGATCGCCGCGGTGACCGACCGGGAGATCCTCGCCGCCTACCGGATGCTGGCCCGCGAGGTGGGGGCGTTCGTGGAGCTGGCGAGCGCGGCCAGCGTGGCCGGGCTGCTGCAGCAGGCCGCCGCCGGTACGGTGCCGCGCGGTTCCACGGTCGTCTGCACGGTCACCGGGCACGGTCTGAAAGACCCGGATTGGGCCATCTCGATGGCGCCCGCGCCGGTGACCATCAGGAACGACGTGCTCGCCGCGGCCCGGGCCCTCGACCTGGCGTAGGGCTCGGGGCCCTCATCCCGCTTTCAGGTCTTCGCAATAGCCTGCCGTATAGCGCCCGACCGCAACTCTTCGTACGCAGGTGTCGCTCATGACGACCGCCCCCATCTACCGCGAGCCGTTTGACGAGACGCCGGCCGCACCGTCGCTCGCGCCGCCGAGCGCGCCCGCGTTCGCCGCGGCCGCCCTTCCGCTCGTGCGTGGATCTGCTGCCTGGCGGCCACCCCGCCGGCGGTGCAGCGCACCTACCAGCGCGTGCCGCGGGTGGGCTTCGGCATCGGCCTGCTGGTGCTGATCACGGTGACCGCCGCTCGCCTGGCGGGGTACGCCGCGCGTGGCGATGGCCACGGCGGCGACCGCGACGATGCTCGTCGTCGACGCGTGGTTCGACCTGACGAGCAGCGTCCGCCACCTCGATCGCGTCGAGGCGATCGCGGCGTCGGTCGTCGAACCGGCGTTGGCCGCCATCTGCCTGTGGATCGCCCAGCACGCCGACCTGATGCTGCGGATCACGATCGGGGACCTCGTGCGCCGCGCGCGACGCGGGCGTGCGTAAGCGTCGCCCGCCCGCGTACCCCTGTCCGGTCGCGCTCTACGGCGCGCGGTAGCGGAAGTCGGTGATCATGGCCAGCGTGTCGGTCTCCCGGCGGCCGGCGTCCCCCCGCTGGACGCGGCACGTGCCCGGGTTCTTCGCGAGGCTGCTGGGACTGCTCGCGGTGCTGTGCGCCGCGGCCGCGATCAGCGCCGCGCTGTCGGTGCGCAGCCAACCGCTGCGCGGGTTCATCGACGTGGTGCTCGTGCCGGCCCCGGCGAACCTCGGCTACGCCATGTTCTGCGCCGTCTTGAGCGCCGCCGTGTCGCGCCGCAAGCGGATCGCCCTGGTCGCCCTGTTCAGCTACTTCGGCCTCCAGATCGTGTTTGATCTCGGCCTGCTCACCGCCGTGGTCTGGACCGGGCAGGGCTTCATCGGCGTGCACCGCGCGCCCTGGTGGGTGCCCGGCGCGAGCACCGCGAACCTCGTCCTGTCGCTCGTCGCGCTGAGCGTCCTGTGGCTCTCCCGGGACCGGTTCACCGCGCGCGTGCAGCACGCGAGCATCCGGAAGGCGCTGCTCGTGTTCGCCGGCACCGCGGTCGTGGTGACGGCGGTCGGGTGGGCACTGCTGCTCGCCGCGCCCGGCCGGCTCGAGGAGGTCCCCCGCCTGGTGTACGTGGTCCAGCACGTGCTGGGCGGTGTCTTCACGCTCGAGGGCACGCGGGCCGGGCATGACGCCCCGGGCTGGGTCAACCTCCTGCTCGGCCTCGGCGGCGCGATCGCGATCCTGCTGGCGCTCGCCACGCTGCTGCGCTCCCAGCGACAGACCGCCTACATGTCGGCCGACGACGAGCAGCGCGTCCGCGAACTGCTCGCCGCGCCCGGCCGGCTCGAGG